>NZ_JBIBST010000008.1:0-119930 GCF_043077765.1 Streptomyces sp. NPDC015661
CGAAAAAATTCACCTTGCTCCTGCGGGGTGCGCCCCCCACGCGGGCGGGCGCGGCGCCCCACACGCAAAACACCGCCCCAAAAACCCCCAATAAACCCGCCCCCCGGGGGGGGCGGCGGGGGCCCCCCCGCCCCCACCACCGGCGCGTTGCAGCGATGCAGTGATCAGCGGCCCGCTCCCCCGGGCCGTGCCCCGGTGGGCGCGGGAGCCCCAGAACCGCGAGGAATAAGACCATGACCGTGGACTCCCAGGGGACGGCGACCGCCGGTCCCCAGGACGCGCCCGGGAGGGCGGCAGGGAAGTCTCAGACTCCGCCTCCCTCTTCGGGCCCGAAGGAAGTCCTTCAGCCTCCACGCGGCAGGCGCTCCCTGCCCAGCGGGGTGCTGCCGTATCTGCTCGTCGCGCCCGCCCTGCTGTCCATGGCGGTGCTGCTGCTCTACCCGCTGATCCGCAATGTGATCCTCTCCTTCCAGGAGCTCAACCGGAAGGAGTTCATCACCCGCGAGACGGTCTGGACCGGCTTCGACAACTACACCGAGCTCCTCGGCGACGGGGACTTCTGGACCGTCGTCGTCCGAAGCGTCGTCTTCACCGCCGTCAACGTCGCCCTCATCATGGCGATCGGCACCGGCATCGGCCTGCTGCTCAACCGCCTCGGCAAGAAGATGCGACTGGTCCTCTCGCTGGCCCTGATGTTCGCCTGGGCCATGCCGATCGTCGCCTCCGTCACCGTCTTCCGCTGGCTCTTCGACGAGCAGTTCGGCGTCGTGAACTGGCTGATGCGCACGCTGGGCTTCTCCGGCTACGACCAGCACAACTGGTTCGAGACCGGCTTCTCCACCCTCGTCATCGTCCTGATCCTGCTCGTCTGGGGCTCCGTCCCGTTCGTCGCCCTCAACATGTACGCCGGCCTGACCACCATCGGCTCCGAGCTGTACGAGGCCGCCAAGATGGACGGCGCCAGCGGCTGGCGCACCTTCTGGGCCGTGGTCTTCCCGAACCTGAAGTCCTTCTTCATGATCACGACGTTCCTGGAGATCATCTGGATCTTCAAGGCGTTCGCCCAGGTCTATGCCATGAACCTCGGTGGCCCCGACCGCGGCTCCGAGACCCTCCCGGTCTTCGCCTACATCGAGGGCGTCGGCCAGTTCCACTACGGTGTCGCCGCCGCCATCTCCATCCTGACGATCGTGATGCTGATCGCGGTCATGTCCTTCTACTTCCGCCTGATCCTGAAGGAGGAGGAGGAGCTGTGAGCGCCGCCACCACCACCCCGACTCCGCAGAAGCTGCGCACCAGGAAGCCGCTCACGGTCGCCGCCGTCGCCAAGAACCTCGGCGCCCTCGTGCTCGCCGTCGTGTTCATCTTCCCGGTCTACTGGATGTTCTCGTCCTCGCTGAAGCCGCAGCACGAGATCATGACGAAGGACCCGGTCTTCGTCTTCACCCCGACCTTCGAGAACTACTCGACCGCGACCGGCGTCGACCTGTTCTGGACGTACGTCACCAACAGCCTCACGGTCACCATCGGCGCCGTCCTGCTCGCCCTGGTCGTCGCCCTGGCCGCGAGCTTCGCGATCGCCCGCCTCCGGTTCCGGGGACGCAAGGGCATCGTCCTGGTCGTGATGATGGCTCAGATGGCCCCCTGGGAGGTCATGGTCATCGCGATGTACATGATCTCCCGTGAGAACGACCTGCTGAACAGCATCCCGATGCTCACGCTGATCTACTTCGTCATGGTCCTCCCCTTCACGATCTGGACCCTGCGCGGCTTCATCGCCGCCGTCCCGGTCGAGCTGGAGGAGGCCGCGCAGATCGACGGCTGCACCCGGGGCCAGGCCTTCCGCAAGGTGATCTTCCCGCTGCTCGCCCCCGGCCTGATGTCGACCTCGCTCTTCGGCTTCATCACCGCCTGGAACGAGTTCGCCATGATCCTCATGCTGAACAAGGAGAAGGAGTCGCAGACCCTGACGCTCTGGCTGACCCAGTTCCAGACCGCGTTCGGCAGCGACTGGGGCGCCACCATGGCCGCCTCCACCCTCTTCGCCCTCCCCGTGCTCGTCGTCTTCCTCTTCCTCCAGCGCAAGGCCGTCGGCGGCATGACCGCCGGCGCGGTGAAGGGATAACGGACCCCCATGACCACACTCGTACACGGCTCGGACACCCTGACCCGTGACGCGCTCACGGTCCTCCAGCCCGGCTTCGTCGGCACCACCGCCCCCGACTGGCTGCTCCGCCGCATCGGCGAGGGCCTGTCCTCGGTCGGCCTCTTCGGCCGGAACATCGTCGACTCCCAGCAGCTCGCCGCGCTCACCGCGCAGCTGCGCGCCGAGCGGGACGACGTCCTCGTCGCCATCGACGAGGAGGGCGGGGACGTCACCCGCCTGGAGGTCAAGCAGGGCTCGTCCTTCCCCGGCAACTACGCGCTCGGCAGCGTCGACGACGTCGAGCTGACCCGGGCCGTCGCCCGCGAGCTCGGCCGCCGGCTCGTCCAGTGCGGCGTCGACCTGAACTGGGCCCCCTCGGCGGACGTCAACTCCAACGCCGAGAACCCGGTCATCGGCGTCCGCTCCTTCGGACCGGACCCGGACCTGGTCGCCCGGCACACCGTGGCGTACGTCGACGGCCTCCAGGGCGTCGGGGTCGCGGCCTGCACGAAGCACTTCCCCGGACACGGCGACACCAACGTGGATTCCCACGACGCGCTGCCCCGGATCGATGTGGACCTCGCCACACTGCACGCCCGTGAGCTGGTACCTTTCCGCGCGGCCGTCGCCGCGGGTACCAAAGCGGTCATGAGCGCGCATATTCTGCTCTCCGCGCTCGACCCCCATCGTCCGGCCACCCTGAGCCCGCAGATCCTCACCGGTCTGCTGCGCCAGGAGCTGGGCTTCGAGGGGCTGATCGTCACCGACGGCATGGAGATGCAGGCCGTCGCGGCGACGTACGGCATCGAGCGCGGATCCGTACTCGCGATCGCCGCGGGCGCCGACGCCATCTGCGTCGGCGGCGGGCTGTGCGACGAGGACACCGTGCTGCGGCTGCGCGACGCGCTCGTCAACGCGGTACGGACCGGTGAACTGCCCGAGGAGCGGCTGGCCGACGCCGCGGCGCGCGTGCGCGCCCTGGCGGCCTGGACCCAGGCGCACCGGGCCAGGGGGGCTGGATCGGTGCCGGGCGCGGCAGTGCAGGAGGGGACCGCGCCCGGCACCGACATCGGACTCGTGGCGGCCCGCCGGGCCCTGAAGGTGACCCGCGGGGCGCACCCCCACACGCCGATGACCGACGCCCCCTATGTGGCCGCCTTCACCCCCGTCGCGAACTTCGCGGTCGGCGACGAGACGCCCTGGGGCATCGCCGCCGAGCTGGAGCGCCTGCTCCCCGGCACGGAGACCGGCTCGTACGACGAGTCGTCCGTGGCCGACGTCCTGGCAGCCGCGGGGGAGCGGCGGATCGTGGCGGTCGTACGGGACGCCCACCGGCACCCGTGGATGACCGAGGCCCTGGACGGCCTCCTCGCGGCCCGCCCCGACACCGTCGTGGTCGAGATGGGCCTCAACGAGGCGGAGCCCCGCGGGGCCCTGCACATCGCCACGCACGGCGCGGCCCGGGTCTGCGGCCGCGCGGCCGCGGAGGCCGTGGTCGGCACCGGCGCCTGAGAGCGACGACGAAGGGGCCCGGCACCTCGATCAGGTGCCGGGCCCCTTCCGTACGTGCACGGGGTCCTAGATGCCCTGCCAGGACGGCTTGTTCGCGAAGGTGTGCCGGAAGTAGTCCGCGAGCTTCAGCTTGGAGGCGGCCGCCTCGTCCACGACGACGGTGGCGTGCGGGTGCAGCTGGAGCGCGGAGGCCGGCACGAGCGCCGCCACCGGGCCCTCGACGGTCTGCGCCACGGCCTCGGCCTTGCCCTCGCCGGTGGCGAGGAGCACCAGGTGACGGGCCTCCAGGATGGTGCCGATGCCCTGGGTGATGACGTGGTGCGGCACCTGCTCGATGTCGTTGTCGAAGAAGCGGGCGTTGTCCACGCGGGTCTGCTCGGTGAGCGTCTTGATCCGGGTGCGGGAGGCGAGCGAGGAGCACGGCTCGTTGAAGCCGATGTGCCCGTCGGTGCCGATGCCGAGGATCTGCAGGTCCACGCCGCCGGCCTCGGCCAGCGCCGTGTCGTACGCCTCGCAGGCCGCCAGGACGTCCTCGGCGGAGCCGTCGGGGCCCATGAACGCCTCGGGGGAGAGTCCGAGCGGCTCGACGACCTGGCGCAGGACGGTGGAGCGGTACGACTCGGGGTGCCCCGCGGGCAGGCCCACGTACTCGTCGAGCTGGGCGATCCGCGCCCGGGAGGCGTCCACGGCGCCGGCGGACACCAGGGCGACGAGGGCGTCGTAGATCGGGATCGGAGTCGAGCCGGTGGCCACGCCGAGCAGCGCGTCGGGCTTGCGGCGCAGGAGGTCGGCGATGCCGTCCGCGATGAGCTCGCCGCCGGCCTTGGCGTCCTTGACGATGACAACTTCCACGCTGTGCCTGCCGATCTGGTGAGGGGCTGCTGAAAGGACCGTGTGGTATAGACCAATCTAAGTCCAAATCTAGCAGAGGGGAGGCCTTCCCCTCATGCCGTTCCGCCCCGCGGACGGCACCGTCTCCATCGTCGGCCGCCCCCGACCCACCAGCCACTCGAACCCCGCCCCGGGCGCCCCGCGTCAGGCCAGCGAGCCTCCCGTCACGTCGATCCAGTCGCCCGTCACCCAGCGCGCGTCGTCGGAGGCCAGGAAGGCCACCACGTCCGCTATCTCCGGCGGTGTCCCGACCGCGCCCAGCGTCGCCATCGCCGCCGCCCCGGCCCAGGCCTCCTCGTTCCCCCGCAGCCACCCCGCGTTGATGTCGGTGTCCACGATCCCCGGCGCCACCGCGTTGACCGTGATCCCTCGCGAGCCGAGCACCTTCGACAGGTAGCGCGTGAAGACGTCGAGGGCGCCCTTCGACATCGCGTACGCGATGAGGTCCGGCATGGCCGCCGCCCTGCTCAGGCCGGTCGAGATGTTGATGATCCGGCCACCGTCCCGCAGCCGCTCCGCACCCAGCTGCGCCAGGAAGAAGGGCGCCTTCGTGTTGACCGCGAAGATCCGGTCGTACTCCTCGTCGCCGATCGTCGCGAACGGCTGCGACGCCCCGATTCCCGCGTTGTTCACCAGGATGTCCAGGCCGTCGGCGTGCGCGTCGAACGCCCGCCACAGCGCCGCCGCGTCCCCCGGCACCCCCAGCTCCTGGCCCAGCGCGAAGGCGGAACCGCCGGCCGCCTCGATCGCGGCGACCGTCTCCTTCGCCGCCCCCTCGTTGCTCCCGTAGTGCACCGCGACCCGCGCCCCCTCGCGGCCGAGCCGCTCGGCGATGCCCCGCCCGATGCCCCGGCTGCCGCCCGTGACCAGTGCCGTCTTCCCGGCCAGCTTTCCGTCGAGCACGCCCATGGCGACGCCCCCCTAATTCTGTAGCGGTCGTTACGCAAAGACCGTACCCCACGATCCGTAGTGACCGCTATAGAATTCACTCCATGGTGACGAGACAGCGCGGCCGCCCCCGCTCCTTCGACCGGCTCACGGCCCTGGAGCAGGCGACCCTGGCCTTCTGGGAGCACGGCTACGAGACGACCTCCGTCTCCGACCTCACCCGAGTGATGGGCATCAGCGCCCCCAGCCTCTACGCGGCCTTCGGCGACAAGAAGACGCTGTTCGAGGAGGTCGTCGAGGCGTACGCGCTCGGCTACGGGGCCTACGGCGCCCGCGCCTTCGCCGAGGAGCCGACCGCCCGCGACGCTCTCGGGCGCATGCTGCGCGAGGCCGCCGTCCTCTTCACGGAGCCCGGCCATCCGCACGGCTGCCTGATGATCTCCGCCGCGATCAACTGCTCGACCCCCGAGGTCGAGGAGGCGCTGCGTGACCGCAGGAACGAGAACCTGGCGTCTTTCGAGGACCGCATCCGCCGCGACGTCGAGTCGGGCGAGCTGCCGGCCGGTACCGACCCCCGGGCGCTCGCCCGCTTCAGCGGCGCAGTCCTCCAGGGCATGTCCCAGCAGGCCCGGGACGGTGCGACGGCGGAGGAGCTGACGGCGGTGGCGGAGGCGGCGATGGGGGCCTGGCCGCAGGCCTGAGCCGGGGCGGCTCGGCAGGTGGCCTGGTCGGGCAGGCTCGGCAGGAGGTCCGAGCCGTCTGAGTCGGGGGAGGGGGCCAGGCCGGGGGAGGGGGTCAGGCCGGGGGAGGGCCCCAGGTCGGGGGAGGGGCCCGGAAAGACCCGCGGGCCGCGGCGCCCGGCGGGACCCTCAGCCCGCCCGGCACCGCAGCCCGGAGTTGCCCGGCCGGGGGTGTGCGGTCCCACGGCCGTGTGGGAGGTCTCGGCGCAGTCAGGGCAGAGAGCGCCGGGTACCTCGTTCCATCCTCCTGTGCGGGGAGGATGGAGGCTCTGTTGCATTCATTGTGGACTAGACCATTCTTGTCTGTCCATCCACAGGAACGCGGTCTTTCCCGGCCCATCCTCCAACACGGAGCCCCGGAGATCCAGGTTCGCAGCCCCTGTAATTCCGCAGGTACGCTCGCATCGTGCCCTCCATGAACGACCTCGTCCGCCAGCACACCGCTCTGAGCGACTCCGACCTCGAGTGGCTCCATCTGCTGGTGTCGGAGTGGCAGCTGCTCTCCGACCTCTCCTTCGCCGACCTCGTGCTCTGGGTCCCGACCCTCGACGGCACGCGGTACGTCTCCGTCGCCCAGATGCGGCCCAACACCGGCCCGACCTCCTACCAGGACGACATGGTCGGCCATCTGGTCCCGCGCGGCCGCCGCCCGCTGCTCGACGCCGCCCTCGACGAGGGCCGGATCGTCCGCGAGGGCGACCCGGAGTGGCGCGAGGAGGTCCCGGTGCGGGTGGAGTCCATCCCCGTGCGCCGCGAGGGCCGGGTCCTCGGCGTCATCGCCCGCAACACGAACCTGCTGACCGTCCGCACCCCCTCCCGCCTGGAGCTCACCTACCTCCAGTCGGCCTCCGACCTCGCCCAGATGATCGCCGCCGGAACGTTCCCCTTCCCCGGCGAGCAGGTCGACATGGACTCCTCGCCGCGCGCCGGCGACGGCCTCGTCCGCCTCGACGCCGAGGGCGTCGTCCAGTACGCCTCGCCGAACGCCCTCTCCGCGTACCACCGGCTCGGCCTCGCCGCCGACCTGGTCGGCCAGGACCTCGGCCAGATCACCGCGGAACTGGCCCCCTCCCGGGGCCCGGTGGACGAGGCCCTGGTCAAACTGGCCTCCGGCTACGCGCCCCGCGAGTTCGAGGTCGAGGGCAACGGCGGGGTGATCCAGCTGCGGGCGATCCCGCTCAAGCCCAAGGGCACCCGCATCGGTTCGCTCGTCCTGCTCCGGGACGTCACCGAACTGCGCCGCCGCGAGCGCGAGTTGATCACCAAGGACGCCACCATCCGGGAGATCCACCACCGGGTGAAGAACAACCTCCAGACGGTGGCCGCCCTGCTCCGCCTGCAGGCCCGCCGGATGGACTCCGACCGCGGCCGCGAGGCCCTCAACGAGGCCGTGCGGCGCGTCGGTTCGATCGCGATCGTCCACGAGACGCTGTCCCAGAACCTGGACGAGCGGGTGGAGTTCGACGAGATCGCCGACCGCGTCATCGCGATGGTCGCCGAGATCTCGCCGGGCAAGGTCACCTGCCGGCGCAACGGCCGCTTCGGCATCCTCGACGCCGAGGTCGCCACCCCGCTCTCCATGGTCCTCACCGAGGTCCTGCAGAACGCCCTCGAACACGCCTTCGCGCAGGGTGAGCAGGGCACGGTCGAGGTCAGCGCGGTCCGCGGCGAGACCCGGGCGGACGCCCGGCTCCTGATCACGGTTCAGGACGACGGCCGCGGTCTGCCCGAGGGCTTCGACCCGCAGCGGGCCGGCAACCTCGGCCTGCAGATCGTACGGACCCTGGTGGAGGGGGAGTTGGGCGGTTCCTTCGACATGCTGCCGGGCGCCGAGCGCGGCACGAAGGTGGTCCTCGACATCCCCGTACGGCCGCAGAAGTAGCCGTACGGGCAAGCGCACAGCAGCGAGCCCCGGACCGAAGGGAATCGGTCCGGGGCTCGAATGCTGTGGGTTACTGCTGCGCGCTGCGGCTCGGGGGCGGTGATTGCGTACGCGGTGTACGCGCCGCGTGCCTCAGGCTGTGCAGGTGGCTCAGGCGCTGGCGTTACGCGCCCGGTTGCGAGCGGCACGGCGCTTCATCGCGCGGCGCTCGTCCTCGCTGAGGCCACCCCAGACGCCGGAGTCCTGGCCGGACTCGAGCGCCCACTGCAGGCACTGCTCCATGACGGGGCAGCGGCGGCAGACGGCCTTGGCTTCCTCGATCTGCAGCAGCGCAGGACCGGTGTTGCCGATGGGGAAGAACAGCTCGGGGTCTTCCTCACGACAAACGGCGTTGTGACGCCAGTCCATGGCTGCTACCTCTCTCAGTGTTACGTGCGAGTTGCTTGTGAATGTGAACGCTTTCACGAATCCCCCCGCAAGGGAAGGGCCGACTGCCAGGTGAACTGGTGTGGTCCGTTACTGAGGAGGGGTTCTGGCTCTCAGTGGAGGCCGGTCTTGCGGGCCGTCCCGATCGCCAAGAAGAGACTCCCAAACCCCAGGGGCGGATACAACCCCTTCCGGAAAGTTTTTTTTGATTCCTCGGTGTCGGCTAGGTCACAGCCGTACTTCGTAGGGGTGGATGCGCGCCTAAACGTTCGAGTGAAAGGACTTTGGGCCCTTCCACTCACACAATCACACGCAGTGCACGGCGAACGCCTGTGAACGTCACGCTCGTACGCAGTCCGAGGTGGTCTCCGTCCATCTGCAGGGGGAGGGGCACCTTCGAATGCAAGGTGAAGTCGGTCAGGTCGTGCAGAGACACGGCATGCTTGCCGCGCGGACCCCGTTCCGGGGTCGAGGTGAGCAGCTGAGTGCCGTAACGGGCCACCGCCGGAGTGGAGAGCCGGCGCAGTCCGAGGACGTCGAGCGCGGTCTCGAAGGACGCCTCCGGGGACGCGTACACCGGACGATTGCCCAGGTAGGTCCAGGGGGAGGTGTTGCAGATTATGGAGAGGACCAGGTCCTCGACCGGCTCCGCGCCGGGGCGCTCCAGGGTGATCGTGCCGTGCCGGCGGTTCGGCTCCTCCAGGAACTGGCGCACCACCTGGCGCAGATAGAGGGCGTGGGTCGATCTCTTGCCGCGCTCGCGCTGCTGTTCGACCCGGCCGATGACGCTCGCGTCGAAGCCGAGTCCGGCACAGAAGGTGAACCAGCGTTCGGGTACGGATTCGTCCTCGGTGCCCGGCGTCCCGGACGCGAGCCCGAGGCTCACCGTCCGTGTCCGCCGCTCACGCAGCGCGTCGAGCAGGGCGCCGGTCGCCTCCACGGCGTCGTTCGGCAGTCCGAGCGCGCGGGCGAAGACGTTGGTCGAGCCGCCGGGGACCACCGCGAGGCTCGGCAGCCGGTCCGGATCGGGCCCCTCGTGCAGCAGTCCGTTGACGACCTCGTTCACCGTGCCGTCCCCGCCGAGGGCCACGACCAGGTCGATGTTCCCGGCGTCGGCGGCCCGCCGGCCCAGGTCGCGCGCGTGTCCCCGGTACTCGGTGGTCACCGCCTCCAGCTTCATCTCGCTGGCCAGCGCGTGGATGAGCACGTCACGGGTGCGGGCACTGGTGGTGGTGGCTGCCGGGTTGACCACGAGAAGTGCGCGCATGGTCGCCAGCGTACCTACCCGGCGGTACCGGGCGCAGTCCAGCCCAGCCCCCGGACACCTCCGCCGGAGCCCCCGGCCGGGGTCCCGGACCCTGCTCTCCGGCCGCCCCCGTTACGCTGCCCTCCATGAGCAGTACGGAGCAGACCCCCCGCCCCGCCCGCCTGGCCGCCGCCGCGGGCGTGGCCCTCGTCGAGGCCCTCGGGCTCCTCGCCGGAGGCGTCTACATGCTGGTGCGGGCCCTCCTCGACGGGGGCTCCGGCGGCGGAGACCTCACCAGCGGGGTGACCGGCGGTGCGACCGTGATCGCGCTCGGCCTGATCCCGCTCGCCGCCGCCCGCGGCCTGTGGCGGATGCGCTCCTGGAGCCGCGGCCCGGCCGTGATCACGCAGATCCTGGCCCTGCCGGTCGCCTGGCAGATGCTCCAGACCGACGGCGTGATCCCCTACGGGATCGCCGTGGCCGCCCTCGCCGTGACCGGGCTCGTCCTGCTCGTGAACCCGGCCACGACCGAGGCGCTCGGCATCCGGCGCCCCGGTCAGGAAGCCTGACGAGGACTACTCCTCCACGAGGAGCTTCTCCCTCAGCTGCGCCAGGGTCCGGGCCAGCAGCCGGGAGACGTGCATCTGTGAGATGCCCACCTCCTGGGCGATCTGCGACTGGGTCATGTTCCCGAAGAAGCGGAGCAGCAGAATCCGCTTCTCCCGGGGCGGCAGGTCCTCGAGCAGCGGCTTGAGCGACTCGCGGTACTCGACCCCCTCCAGGGCCTCGTCCTCCGCGCCCAGCGTGTCCGCCACCGCCGGCGACTCGTCGTCCGTGTCCGGGACGTCCAGGGAGAGCGTCGAGTAGGCGTTGGCCGATTCCAGACCCTCCAGGACCTCCTCCTCCGAGATCCCCAGCCGCTCCGCCAGCTCGTGCACCGTCGGCGAGCGACCGTGCTGCTGAGAGAGCTCCGCCGTCGCCGTGGTCAGCGAGAGCCGCAGCTCCTGGAGCCGCCGCGGCACCCGGACCGCCCACCCCTTGTCACGGAAGTGGCGCTTGATCTCGCCGACGACCGTCGGCGTCGCGTACGTGGAGAACTCCACCCCGCGCTCCGGGTCGAACCGGTCGACCGACTTGATCAGGCCGATCGTCGCCACCTGCGTCAGGTCGTCCAGAGGCTCGCCGCGGTTCCGGAAGCGCCGGGCCAGATGCTCCACCAGCGGCAGGTGCATGCGCACCAGCCGGTTGCGCAGCTCGGCCTTCTCCGGGGAGCCCTCCGGCAGCTCGCGCAGCTGGACGAAGAGGGCGCGGGCGCCGCTCCGGTCGTGCGGGTCCGGGACGGCGTGGGCGTCCGGACCCTCGTCGTCCTCCTCGGCGTCGTCGGCCTTCTCCACCACCTCGGCCTCCTCGGCGTCGTCGGCGGTCAGCGCCTCGGGAGCCTCGGAGGAGCCCTCGGAACTCGCGGGGGCCTCGGAGACTCCTGGTGTCTCGGGAACCTCGTGGTGCTGCTCGTGCTCGCTCATGTGGTCCGCCTGCTCCGTAGCGACCCTGTTCGGCCGCGCCTGCTGCTCAGGGATGCCGGCCGTCGCGTCCCCGCTCCTCACGCCGGGCCTGGCCCCGCGCCGCGCTGTTTGTACAGGCTGATCGAAACCGTACGGTCATCGGCCACCGACGACTCCACCTTCCCGGCGAGGGCCGACAGCACGGTCCACGCGAAGGTGTCCCGCTCGGGCGCCCTGCCGTCCGTCGTCGGGGCGGAGACGGTCACGTCGAGGGAGTCGTCGACCAGCCGGAAGACACAGCTGAGGACGGATCCCGGTACGGCCTGCTGGAGCAGGATGGCGCAGGCCTCGTCGACCGCGATCCGCAAGTCCTCGATCTCGTCGAGGGTGAAGTCCAAGCGCGCCGCGAGGCCGGCCGTGGCCGTACGCAGCACGGACAGATAGGCACCCGCAGCGGGCAGCCGGACTTCCACGAAGTCCTGGGTCCCGGGCTCGCCTGCGATCTGGGACACCCTCACCTCCAAGGTGGCACAAGCTCATTCGGGGTCCGGGGGGAGAGGCCCCCGGACCGGGCGGTACGCAGGGAGCCTGCGCGGTCCGCCGTGACGCTATCGCGATCCATCCTGCCGTGTCGCCGGGAGCCCCGGAGACCAGGTGGTCCCTCGCCCCCGCCCCCGGCGGCCGCGGAGAACCCGCGGAGGGGTGACGTACCCAGCGTCCGGGCGGTCGAACCGTCGGTGACCGTGCCGGCCGCGGAGCGGCACACCGGCCGTCAGACGATCGAACCGTCGACGAAGCACCAGCGCCAGGCCTCGCCCGGCTCGAAGGTCCGCATCACCGGATGCCCGGTCGACGAGAAGTGCCCCGTCGCGTGGCGCCCCGCCGAGGAGTCGCAGCAGCCCACGTGCCCGCAGCTCAGACAGAGCCGCAGCTGGACCGGGTGTGTACCGTCCGCGAGGCACTCGGGACAGGTGTCGGCCAGCGGCGCCGGTTCGGGGCGCGGCATTTCTGCTACGTGCGGGCACTCACTCATGATGGCCAGGTTACGTTGCGGCACGGGACGGGGTCGGGAGCATGGACGCACTGCAGCTGGTGGCACTGGTGGCGGCGAGCGCCGCCGTGGCCGGGTTCGCCCGCAGGACCCCGGTGCCCGCCCCGCTGCTCCTCGTCGCCGTCGGCCTCGCCGCCTCGTACCTCCCGGGGGTCCCCGACTACACCCTCGACCCGCACATCGTGCTGCCGCTGATCCTGCCGCCGCTCCTCTACACGGCCGCCGTCGACTCCTCGTACCTCGACCTGCGGGCCAACATCAGGCCGGTCGCGCTGCTCTCCGTCGGGTACGTCCTCTTCGCCACCGTGGCCGTGGGCTGGCTCGCGTACGTCCTCGTGCCCGACCTGCCGCTCACCGCCGCGCTCGTGCTCGGCGCCGTGATCGCACCGCCGGACGCGGTCGCCGCCACCGCCATCGCCCGCAGGCTCGGCCTGCCGAACCGGATCACCACGATCCTCCAGGGCGAGTCCCTCGTGAACGACGCCACCGCGATCACCGCGTACAAGGTCGCCCTCGCGGCCGCCGTCGGCGAGGGCATCAGCTGGGCCGGCGGCCTGTGGGAGTTCGTCCTGGCCTCGGTCGGCGGCATCGGCGTCGGCCTGGTCCTGATGGTGCCGATCCACTGGCTCCGCACCCATCTGCGCGAGGCCCTGCTGCAGAACACCCTCTCCCTGCTGATCCCCTTCATCGCGTACGCCGCCGCCGAGGAGGTCGGCGCCTCCGGCGTCCTCGCCGTCGTCGTGGTCGGCCTCTTCCTCGGGCACAAGAACTGGAAGGTCGACTTCGCGACCCGGCTCCAGGAGGAGGCCGTCTGGAAGATGGTCGCCTTCGTCCTGGAGTCCGCCGTCTTCGCCCTGATCGGCCTCCAGCTGCCGTACGTCGTCAAGGGACTCGGCCGGTACGGCATGGGGGAGGCGGCCTGGTACGCGGTCGGGGTCTTCGTCGCCGTGGTCGTCGTCCGGTTCGTCTGGGTCTACCCGGCGACCTTCCTGCCCCGCTGGATGTCCCCGCGCATCAGAGAGCGCGAGCCAGAGGTGGACTGGCGGGCCCCGCTCGTCGTCGGCTGGGCCGGCATGCGCGGCGTCGTCTCCCTGGCCATCGCCTTCTCCATCCCCGTCGTCACCGACGGCGTGGAGTTCCCGGCCCGCAACCTCGTCCTGTTCCTCACCTTCACCACCGTGATCGGCACCCTCGTCGTGCAGGGCCTCACCCTGCCGCCCCTGATCCGGCTCCTGAAGCTGCCCGGCCGCGACCGGTACGCCGAGACCCTCGCCGAGGCGCAGGCCCAGAGCGAGGCCTCGCGGGCCGCCGAGGAACGCCTCGAAGAGCTCCTCGCCGACGAGCGCAACGCCCTGCCCAAGCCCCTCGCCGACCGGCTCCGCACGGTCATGGAGCGGCGCCGCAACTCCGTGTGGGAGCGCCTCGGCGCGGTCAACGAGGTCACCGGGGAGACCGCGGACGACACCTACCGGCGGCTCTCGCGCGAGATGATCGACGCCGAGCGCGCCGTCTTCGTGCAGCTGCGTGACGCCCGCCGGATCGACGACGAGATGATGCGCACCCTGCTCCGCCGCCTCGACCTGGAGGAGGCGGCGGCGTACCGGGAGGCGGACTAGCCGGTGACCTCCGGCGCGCCCGTGATCACCGCCGCGAGCCGGGTGCCCGGCGGGAAGGCGCCCTCCTCCGCGAGGGTCGTCAGGCCGTACAGCATTTTGGCGACATACAGTCGCTCGATGGCGAGTCCGTGCCGCGCCTCGAAGTCCTGTGCGAACGCCTCCAGGGCGGGAGGCACGCGCGCGTAGCCGCCGCCGTGGAAACGCTCGTCCAGGGTCCACTCCCCGCGCGGGCCGCCGAAGGCCGTCTCCTGAAGGGTACGGACCTCCCCGCCGAGGAAACCGCCCCTGAGGACCGGGACACCGAGGGTCCGGCCCTCGAATCCGGCGGCGAGCCCCGCCAGGGTGCCGCCCGTGCCGCAGGCGACCGCGACCGTGTCCGCCGCACCGGCGAGCTCCCGGCCCAGCTCCACGCAGCCGTGGACGGCGAGCACGTTGCTGCCGCCCTCCGGGACCACGTACGCGCCCGCGGGGGCGCGCTCCAGGAGCGCCGCGCGCGTGGCCGGGTCGTTCTTCGCGCGGTACGTGGCCCGGTCCACGAACTCGAGCCGCATCCCGTCCGCCGCGCACCGCGCGAGCGAGGGGTTGAGCGGCCGCCCGGCCAGCTCGTCGCCCCGGACCACCCCGACCGTCGGGAAGCCGAGGAGCCGGCCGGCGGCGGCCGTCGCCCGCAGGTGGTTGGAGTAGGCGCCGCCGAAGGTGAGCACGGGCCGGCCGGCCGCCTCGCGCAGGTTGAGCGCGAGCTTGCGCCACTTGTTGCCGGGCAGGTCGGGGTGGATGAGGTCCTCGCGCTTCAGCAGCAGCGTCAGCCCGCGCCGGGCGAAGCGCTCGTCCTCCACCGGCTCCAGGGGCGAGGGGAGCCGGGGCCGCAGACGGGAGAGGTCGAACGCGTTCACCCGGCCATTCTCGCCGGTCGAAGGCGTTCACCGGCTGCCCGCCCCGCGGGCCCGGCGCGGGAGGCCCGCCCCTTCGGAGCTCGGCTGAGGGAGGTCCGCCCCTTCGGAGCTCGGCTGAGGGAGGTCCGCCCCTTCGGGGCCCGGCGCGGGAGGCCCGCCCCTTCGGGGCCCGGCGCGGGAGGCCCGCCCCGCGGGCCCGGCGCGGGAGGCCCGCCCCTTCGGAGCTCGGCTGAGGGAGGTCCGCCCCTTCGGAGCTCGGCCGCGGGAGGCCCGCCCCCTCGGGGCTCGGCCGCGGGAGGCCCGGGGCGCCGGCCTCCCGGAGCTCAGCGCAGCAGGTCCGCGATCCGCTCGCGCATCGACGCCATCGTGAAGCCGCGCGGGTCCACCTTGCCCGGCTGCCACTCCAGGTGCCCGATGACCGAGCGGTGCGTCCAGCCGTGCGCCCGGCAGACGGCGGCCGCCGCCTTCGCGATGGCCTCCAGCTGGACCTTCGGCCACGGGTCCTCGCCGTTGCCGAGGTTCTCGCATTCGAAGCCGTAGAAGTGCCGGTTGCCGTCCGTGGTGGCCTCGTCGTCCGGCGGCAGGCGCCGCTCGGCGATGACCGCCCGGAGGACCTCGTCGTCGCCGAGCCCCGCGTGGTTGGCGCGACCGTAGCCGACGAGGTGGACCGTGCCGTCCTTGGCGATCACGCCGTGACAGAGCGGCCCCGGCAGGGCCTCGTAGCCGTCCCGGCAGATCCGGACGGTGTTGGCGGTGCCGCGGGTCACGGTGTGGTGGATCATCACGCCGTGCACCGGGCCCCAGGGGCCCTTGTGGTTGCGGTTGTGGGTGGACCAGTCGCCGACCTGGACGACCGCGAGGCCCTCGCCGCGCAGCGCGCGGAGAAACCTGTTCGCGGACATGGGTGAGGCCATGACCGACTCCTTCCGGAGGACGGGGTGAACCTCCGGAGTACCGGAGTCCGCCACTCCGCTGCCATGCGTTCGGGCCGTGTGCGAGCCGATCCAGACAGATCGTCAGGGGACGGGTGGGGCTGCGCTGTTCGGATGGAAATCGTGCGACATACCCCGAAGATCGTCGAACAGTCCCACCCGAATGTGTAATGGCGGCGACACGCTCCGTGCTGAAAGGCTTCTCGCGCAACTCAGTCATACGAGAGGGAGTTCCATGTCCGTTGGTTCGGTTGACGGCGAGGTCCGCGCGGAGCAGCAGGCCCCGCAGCAGAGTCTCGGCACCGCCGCCGCGCGGAACCTCGCCACGACCACCAAGTCGGCCCCGCAGATGCAGGAGATCACCTCCCGGTGGCTGCTGCGGACACTGCCGTGGGTCCAGGTGCAGGGTGGCACGTACCGGGTGAACCGCAGGCTCAGCTACTCCGTGGGTGACGGGCGCGTCACCTTCGTCCAGACCGGAGAGCGCGTCGCGGTGATCCCCGCCGAACTCGGCGAACTCCCGGCACTGCGCGGCTACGAGGACGAGAGCGCGCTGACCGAGCTCGCGGCCCGATGCACCCAGCGGGAGTACGCGGCGGGCGAGATCATCGCCGTGGCGGGCGCCCCCACCGACCGGGTGTACCTCCTCGCGCACGGCCGCATCGAGCAGATCGGCGAGGGGCCCTACGGCGACGAGGCCGTGCTCGGCGTCCTCGCCGACGGTGCCTACCTCGGCGAGGCCGCGCTGGTCGGCGCGGACGCCACCTGGGACTGGACCGCCCGGGCCGCCACCGCCTGTACGGTCCTGGAGCTGACCCGGGACGACGTCCGGAACCTCGCGGACCGGGCCGGCTCGCTCGCCGCGCACCTCGCGGGCGTGGCCTCGGCGCCGGACCGCAGTACCAACACGTACGGCGAGGCCGCCATCGACCTCTCCGCCGGCCACGTCGGCGAGGCGGTCGTCCCGCACACCTACGTCGACTACGACGCCTCGCCCCGCGAGTACGAGCTGAGCGTCGCCCAGACCGTGCTGAAGGTCCACAGCCGCGTCGCCGACCTCTACAACCAGCCGATGAACCAGACCGAGCAGCAGTTGCGGCTCACGGTCGAGGCGCTCCGCGAGCGCCAGGAGCACGAGCTCATCAACAACAAGGAGTTCGGCCTCCTCGCCAACTGCGACTACGGGCAGCGGCTCCAGCCGCACGACGGCGCCCCCAGCCCGGACGACATGGACGAGCTGCTCTCCCGCCGCCGGGGCTCCAAGATGTTCCTCGCCCACCCGCGCGCGATCGCCGCCTTCGGCCGCGAGCTCAACAAGCGCGGCCTGGTGCCCGAGACGATCGAGATCGCGGGCAACCGCATCCCGACCTGGCGCGGTGTGCCGATCTACCCGTGCAACAAGATCCCGGTCTCGGACGCCCGGACCACCTCGATCATCTGCATGCGTACCGGCGAGGCCGACCAGGGCGTCATCGGTCTGCACCAGACCGGCCTCCCCGACGAGATCGAGCCCAGCCTCTCCGTCCGCTTCATGGGCATCGACGAGCAGGCGATCATCTCCTACCTGGTCACGGCCTACTACTCGGCGGCGATCCTCGTCCCGGACGCCCTCGGCGTCCTGGAGAACGTCGAGGTCAGCCGCTGGCGTTGAGCCCTCGATGCCCGGGGGCGGGGCCGAACCCGCCCGCCCCCGGGCACTCCCGGCCGATCGCCGAGCGGACCGCCGCGAAGGATGCGAAGGAAATGACCGTGACCATGACCAGCGTGGACGCCGTCGCCGACGGACAGGGCGCCGTGACGCTCCTGGACCGGACGCGCACGGCCGTCAATCCCCGACTGCGCTCGACCATCGAGTCCCTGCCGGCCTCCGTACGGCGGGTGGCGATGTACCACTTCGGCTGGGAGCGCGCCGACGGCAGCCCCGACGCCGGGCAGCCGGGCAAGGCGATCAGGCCCGCCCTGGTCCTCGCGGCGGCCCGCGCCCTCGGTGCCGACGACGACCGCGCCGTGAACGCCGCGGCGGCGGTGGAGCTCGCGCACAACTTCACCCTGCTCCACGACGACATCGTCGACGAGGACCCGACCCGGCGGCACCGGCCCACCGCCTGGACCGTCTTCGGCATCCCGGACGCCCTCATGGCCGGGGACGCGATGAGCGCGCTGTCCCTGCGGCTCCTCGCCGAGGACCCCCACCCCGCCTCCGCGGCGGCCTCCGCGCGCCTCGCCGCCTGCGTCATCGAGCTCTGCGCCGGCCAGCAGGCCGACTGTGCCTTCGAGCAGCGCGATCCGCGCGAGGTCTCGCTCGACGAGTGCCTGGCCATGGCCACCGCCAAGACCGGTGCCCTGCTCGGCTGTTCCTGCGCCCTCGGCGCGCTCTACGCGGGCGCGGGGGAGGAGGAGGTCGCGGCGATGGACGCCTTCGGCCGGGAGGCCGGTCTCGCCTTCCAGCTGATCGACGACCTCATCGGCATCTGGGGTGACCCGGACCGCACGGGGAAGCCGGCCGGCGCCGATCTCGTCGCCCACAAGAAGTCGCTTCCGGTGGTGGCGGCGCTCACCTCCGGCACCCGCGCGGGGGAGGAGCTGGCCGAGCTGTACGCGCTTCCGGTCCTCGACGCGGCGGCGGTACGGGCGGCGGCCGACGCCGTCGAGCGGGCCGGCGGCCGCGACTGGGCCCAGGCCCAGGCGGCCGAGCGCATGGGCCGCGCCGTCGAGCACCTGGCCCGGGCGGTGCCGGACCTGGCGGCGGCGGAGGACCTGCTGGCCCTCGCGGAGTTCGTGACGCGGCGTACGCGCTGACGGCCCGGTCCTCACATGTCGGGGACGATCCGGGTGACCACGGTCTCGATCATGTCGTCCAGGTCCCGGTCGCCGAGGAGGCCGGGGACGGTGAAGTGGTCGAGGAGCAGCCCGGTGAGGGCGACGTAGAGCACCCGGACGGTGTCCGCGTCGCCCGGCATGCCGGAGTCGAGGTGGAGCCGGATGTTCAGGTCGAGGTCGGCCCGGAGCACCTCGGTGAACCGCTTCTGCAGCTCGGGGCGGCGCGCGGCCTCCAGGCGGAGCTCGAAGAGGCCCAGGTAGCAGGTGCGCTCGGCGGTCATGCGCCGGGCGAGCCAGCGCATCAGCTCGACGACCAGCGCGCGGCTGGGCGTCGGCAGCAGCGCGGCGTCGATGGCGCCGGGCTCCGGGGTGAGCCGTACGAAGATCCGGTCGGCGACCTGGGAGAGCAGCTGGTCCCGGTCGCTGAAGTAGTTGGACGAGGTGCCCGTGGGGACCCCCGCCCGGGCGTCGACCGCCCGGAAGGTCAGCCCACGGGCGCCTTCGTCCGCCAGGACCTCGATCGCGGCGTCGAGCAGTGCCGTACGGCGCTCCGGGTTTCTCGCCATGTTCGGACTCCTTCTGAAAAAGTCTTGCGCAACCACTACACCTGAAGCACTATAACTGTCGTGGTTGCGATCGCGGCCGCATCCCAAGACGAAGAGGACCGGTTTGCGCAAGCTCACCTACTACATCGCCTGCACCATCGACGGCTTCATCGGCGACCCCGAGGGCGATGCCGCCTCCATGTTCAAGTACGCGGAGGGGGCGTACATGGCCTGGATGGGCGCCGAGTACCCGGAGACCATTCCGACGCAGGGCCGGGAGATGCTCGGCGTCGACGGCGCGAACAAGCACTTCGACACCGTCATCCAGGGACTCGGGTCCTACCAGCTCGCCCTGGACATCGGCGTCACCAGCCCGTACAACCACCTGCGCGAGGTCGTCGCCACCCGCTCGCTCGCGGAAGCGCCCCACCCGAACGTCGAGCTGATCGCCGACGACCTCGTCGGCCGCGTCCGCGAGCTCAAGGCCGAGGACGGCCCCCTGGGCATCTGGCTCTGCGGCGGCTCCACCCTCGCCGGCGAGCTCATCGAGGAGATCGACGAGCTGGTCATCAAGACGTACCCGCAGGTCTACGGCACCGGCATGCCGATGTTCGGCGCCGGCTTCGAGCCCCGGGACTTCGACCTCGGCGACGTCCGCGCCTTCGAGAACGGCGTGCTCGTCCGTACGTACACCAGGAAGCGGTAGCGGGCGCGCCCCCGGCGGCGGCAAGCGCTCGGGTGCGGGGCGACCTACCCTGGATGCATGGGTGACGAGGCGCCTCACACGACGCGGGACCCCCTGGCCGAGCGCCACTGCCCGGCCTGCGGCGGACCGCTCACCGTGCTGGCCACCCGGCACAAGGTCCTCGGGGCCTGGGTGCCGGAGTGGGAGGTGCAGCCCTGCCGCAACCCCGAGTGCCCGCTCCACGAGGGGGCGGAAGCCGCCACCACGCACGTGACCGGCAAGAACGGCGAGATCGGGAGAAGTCCGGCCCCGGGGTGACCGGACGCGCGGCGGAGCCGGTCATACCGCTACAGTCCGCGCATGTCATCGGAGTCGACAGAAGTCTGGACCGGTTGGTACCGGGACCGCAGCGGCGCGGAAGCGATCGTCATCACGGCCGACGGGCGGCACGTCGCCACCCGGATCAGGGGGACCGAGTACACCGGCGAGAGCTTCGCCGCGCTCGCCGCCGCCGAGGAGGGCGGGCGGCCCCTCACGAACTGCGTCCTGGAGTGGGACCTGCCGCTCCCCGTCGTCGTGGACGGCGCCGCCCAGCAGGCCACACTGGCCTGCCTGCTGACGCTCGGTGAGCGCGCCGACCTCAGCCTGACCCTGCACTACGGCGGCGCCGCCTTCGAGGCGTGCGTCGCCGGGGGCGACTTCGAGGGAGCCCTGGAGCGGGTGCGGCGCCAGCTGCCGCCCGGCGCGGACTTCGGCCGCAGGCTCCTCCAGGCGGCCTGAGACGCGGGACGGCGGCGCCCCGGGGAGGGGGCGCCGCCGCCGTACGGGGCTTCGCGCGAGCTCCCGAAGGCGGAGGGGGCTGCGCGTCAGCCCTTCGAGGGCGTACGGGTCTTCGCGTCAGCTCTTGAAGGCGGAGGCGAGCCCGTAGCGCCACAGCTGGTCGACGCGGGACCGCTCCTGCGCGTTCGGCTGGGCGTTCTGGCAGGACGTGCCGGGGCCGCCGCCCGACATCAACTCGCTGCACGGGCCGCTGTAGTGGTCCGGGAGCCCGAGGACGTGCCCGGTCTCGTGGGCGGTGACCCGGGTCGAGTTGTACTGCTGGTTCTGCCGGTAGTCGAGGAAGATGTAGCCGCTGCCGTGGCCGTCGGTGCTGGCGTACGAGCCACGGGAGTCGTTGCCCTCGTAGTACGCGAAGTCCGGGTTGCTGCCCTCGACGAGCCGGACGTTCACCACCGAACTGTTCCATATCTGCGCCGAGCGGGCGATCTGGGTGCGGAAGCTCGGCGCGTTCGCCGTGCTGTAGACGACGGTGACGGCGGTCGCGCCCGGCGTCGCGGCCCGCTTCTTCGCCACCGACTTCACGACGGCGTCGAAGAAGGCCTGGTTGGCCTTGGCCTCCTCGGCCGAACCGGCGTACGCCACGGCGGCGTTGCCGGCGGCGACCGTGGTGTCCGTGCCGACCGCCGCGGCCGGGGCCGTACCGAGAGAGGCGGCGAGACCGAGGCCGAGAGCGGCGGTCAGCACGGAGGTGAGGACCTTGGGGTGAGTCATGGGGGGCTCCTCCTGTTGGGTTCGGAGAGAGTCTCCGGGGAGCCGGCCCGCGAGCGGATGATGCCAGCCCCCGATAGCCCCATCGCATCACCGCGCCGAAATGCGTCAACTCCCTTGGAATGAAAGGTGATTGAAGGGTTCCGGGTGTCTGGTGCGACTCCGGGAGCCGTCCTACGCTCGGGGCATGGAGCTGGAGGTGAGACATCTGCGCGCGCTCTGCGCCATCGCGGACACGGGTAGCCTGCACAAGGCGGCCCGGCAACTGGGCATGAGCCAGCCCTCGTTGACCACCCAGCTGCGCCGCATCGAGAACTCCCTCGGCGCCGAGCTCTTCTCCCGCGGCCGCACCGGCTGCCGCCCCACCCCGCTCGGCCGCTCCCTGCTCAGCCGGGCCCGCCCCCTCGTCGCCGACATGGCCGCGCTCGTCACCGAGACCCGGGCCGCGGCCGCCCGCGCCGACGGGCCCGGACTCCGCGTCGGCTCCACCGCCAGCCGGGCCCTGCCGGGCTGGCTGCGCCGGCTCCGCCAGCGGCTGCCCGGCACCGACGTCGGCCTCCGGGTGGACGTCTCCGCCGGCGCGCTCCTGCGCGCGGTCGCCACCGGGCAGCTCGACGTGGCCTTCGTGCACGAGGTGGAGGGCTGCCCGCTGCGGGTCCCCGAGGGCCTCACCGGCCGGGTCCTCGTCGCCCGCGAACCGCAGTTCGTCTCCATGGCCCGCGACCACCCCGCCGCCGCCCGCCCCGTCGTGGACCTCGCCGACCTCGCCGCCGACCACTGGATGGTCGACCCGAGCGTCGACGGCGAATGGGACGGCCTCCGCCGGGTCCTCGGCGCCGCCGGCATCGACCCGCCCCTGCTGCACGGCGACTACCACACGGCCGCCTCGCTCATCGTCCTCGGCGAGGCCGTCGCCCCCTGCCAGCCCACCTCCGTCCCGCGCGAGGACATGGCCGTCCGCCCCCTGCGCGGCGACCCGCTCGGCGTCCGCCTCCTCCTCTACGCCCGCCCGGCGGCGCCCCTGGACGTCCTGTACGCCGAACTCGCGGCGGCCTACCGGGAGGTGGCCCTGCGGTCGGCCCCGTACCGCGAGTGGCTCCGCCGCCAGGGCGCGACGGCCACGCTGTCGGTGGGACCGTGCATGATGACGGCATGAGCGAAGATCCCGCCCCGGCAGAGGTACGCCACGCACGCCCGGAGGACCTGCCGCGCGTCGTCGAACTGATCGCCGAACACGCCGCGTACGAGAAGGCGGCACCCCCGGCCCCCGGCCTCGCGGACCGGCTGGCGGGCCTCCTCTTCGGCCCCGAGCGGCCCCGCCTCCGCTGCTTCGTCGCCGCGCTCCCCGACGGCACGCTCGCGGGCTACGCCACCTGCGCCCCGGAGCTCTCCACCTGGGACGGCACGGAGTACCTCCACATGGACTGCCTCTACCTCACGGAGTCCTCCCGAGGCCACGGCCTGGGCCCCCTCCTGATGGCGGCCCTCCGCGAGGAGGCCCGCACCCTCGGCCTCCCGGAACTCCAGTGGCAGACCCCCGCCTGGAACGAGAACGCGATCCGCTTCTACGACCGCCTGGGCGCCACCTCCAAGGAGAAGCGCCGCTACTCGCTCCCGGCGGGGGCGTAGAGCCCTGCGGGGCGGTCAGTCGGCGCAGTTGTGGTACGCCGCGACCTGCCAGACGCCGTCGCCCGTGCGCTCCAGCGCCCAGGTCGCGCGGACCCAGCGGTCGTCCGGAACCTCGGTCTCACCGGCGAGGACGACGGCGTTGCGGGCGACGGCGACGGCCGCGTCGCGGCACTCGCCGAGGAACCGCACGCCGTCGATCCCGCCGCGGACGGTCGAGCCCTTCAAGGGGCCCTCGAACCCGGCCGCCATCGCGGCGCGGATCTGCTCGCGGCCGTCGCGGAAGGATCCGGGCAGCGCGGCGGTCGCGTCGGGGGTGTAGACGGCGACGAAGGCGTCGGCGTCGTTGGCCGCCCACGCGGCGTACACGGCGTCGATCACGGACCGCACCTGCTGCTCGGCGACGTCCTGCGTGGTCGTCGTGGCCATGGTGTCCTCCTGGAATGCTGAGGGATGTCGCCGGTACCTACCGCCGACGCCGCCGGAATTCATCGCGACCGGCCCACGGATCACCGATGAATTCCGGGACGGTCGCCGGTACGTACGTCACCGCACCGAGAGAGGCAGGCATGGCCACCACGAGCCCGTACACCGACGACCCGGCCGCAGAGTTCGCCCGGCGCACCGACCCGCACCGCCGGGAGCTCCTGGCCTACTGCTACCGGATGCTGGGCTCCCTGCACGAAGCCGAGGACCTCGTGCAGGACACCCTGCTGCGCGCCTGGCGCGCCTTCGACCGCTACGACGCCCGGCGGGCGAGCGTGCGCACCTGGCTGTACCGGATCGCCACCAACGTGTGCCTCACCGCGCTGGACACCCGCACGCGCCGTCCCCTGCCCAGCGGCCTCGGCGCACCCGACGAGGACCCACTGACACCGCTGGAGTACGCACCGGAGGTGCCCTGGCTCCAGCCGGTTCCGGACGCGTGGCTCGCGGACCCCGGCCAGGTGGTCGCCGCCCGCGGCACCCTGCGCCTGGCGTGGGTCGCCGCCGTGCAGTACCTGACCGCGCGGCAGCGGGCCGTGCTCATCCTGCGCGACGTCCTCGACTGCTCCGCCGCCGAGACCGCCGCGCTCCTCGACACCACCCCGGCGGCGGTCAACAGCGCACTCCAGCGCGCCCGGGCCCGGCTCGCCGACACCGGCGTCACCGAGACGCGGGTGACGGAGGAGGCCGCGGACCGGCTGGTGGTGGACCGGTACGCGGCGGCCTTCGAGAAGGCGGACATCGGTGCGCTGACCGCGCTGCTCGCCCACGACGCCATCCTGGAGATGCCGCCGGTCCGCACCTGGTTCACCGGCCGCGACCGGTACGCGGGCTTCATGACCTGGGTGTTCGCGGCGAACGGCACCGACTGGCGCGTCCTGCCCACGGCGGCGAACGGCCAACCCGCGATGGCGGCCTACGTACGCCGCGCCGCCGACGACCCGGCCGGCCACCGGCTGCACACCCTCCAGGTCTTCGACGTCGCGGACGGCCGCATCACCCGGAACACCGTCTTCCAGGCCCCCGCCGACCTCACCGCCTTCCATCTCCCGGAGACCCTCCCCCCATTTCCCTGACCGACCCACGGCGGAGAACACCGACGGCGGTGCGTGGCAGGAGACTCGCAGGGAGTGGTGGACCGGCGACGTGGCGTTTCCCCTCCTATCGTGGAACCTCAACACCATGACGCCGGTGCCGAGGGGGGCAGCACATGAGGGAACCGCAGATCGACTACGCCGCGGTCTTCCACGCACTGCCCGGCATGGTGGCGCTGCTCACCCCCGAGCTGGTGTACGCCGACGCCAACGAGGACTTCCTCAGGCTGGCCGGCCGCACCCGCGAGCAACTGCTGGGCCGCTACATCTTCGACGTCTTCCCCGAGAACCCGAACGACCCGGCCGCGGCCGGCATGCGGGAGACCCGGGCATCGATGCTGCGCGTGGTGGCGACCGGCGAGCGGGACACCATGGCGCTGCTCCGTTACGACATCGAGGACTCCGACCGGCCCGGACGCTGGGTCGAGCACTTCTGGAGCCCGGTGAACGCGCCGGTACTGGACTCGGACGGGCACGTGGTGCTGCTCGTGCACCGGGTGGAGGAGGTGACCGAGCTCATCCGCGCCCGACGCGGCACCGGCAGCGACAGCAGCCGGGCCCATGTGCTGGAGGCCGAGCTCTACACCCGCTCCCGCGAACTGCAGCAGGTCAACGAGCGCCTGCGGCAGGCCCACGCGCGCGAACGCGAGGTCGCCCTGGCCCTGCAGGCGGCGATGCTGCCGGCCCCGACGCCGGTCGGGCACCACCGGGCGGCCGTCCGCTACCGGCCCGCCGTCGGCGCCCTCAACGTGTGCGGTGACTGGTACGACCTCGTCGACCTGCCCGGGGACCGCATCGCGGTCGCCGTCGGCGACGTCGTCGGCCACGGCCTGGAAGCCGCGGGAGTCATGGGGCAGCTGCGCAGCGCGCTGAGCGCCGCCGCCCGCGTCGCCGACGGTCCGGCCCGGGCGCTGGACGCCCTCGGGCTGTACGCCCGCCACGTCCAGGGCGCGGAGTCGACCACGGTCGTGAAGACGTACATCGACTGGGACACCCACACCCTCACGTACAGCAGCGCGGGCCACCCACCACCCGCCCTGCTCCACCCCGACGGCACGGTGACGTTCCTGGACCGGGCCACCGACCCGCCCCTCGGCGCGCGCCCGGAACACGTTCCGCGGCCCGAGGCCAGTACGGCCTTCACCGAGGGCGCCACCCTGGTCCTCTACTCGGACGGCCTGATCGAACGCCGCGACGAGGACATCGACGTCGGCCTGGCCCGCCTCGCCGACTCCCTCGTCCGGCACGGCCGGGCCAACCCCGAAGACCTGGCCGACGCACTCCTGGCCGACCTCCTCCCGTCCCGGGGCAGCATCGACGACACGGCCCTGGTCATCATCCGCCTGTGAACCGTGCCGTCGACCGGCGCACCGAGATGCGACGGGCGGGGCCCGATGCTGCAATGGGACTGTGCCACGCGGGGGTGTCAGCGGGGGAAAGCCACGAGCAGCAGAGGTGACGCCTTGAGTGACGCAAGCGAGGAAACGGCCGAAGTGGGCCCCATCGACTACCTGATCGTCGAGTTCCCCGGTAACCGGATGACCGGCGAGGGATTTCCTCTCCTCGTCGATCTCGTGGACCGCGGCCTCATCCGGATCCTGGACCTGACGTTCGTCAAGAAGGACGACGACGGAACCGTGAGTGGCATGGAGATCGCCGACTTCGACGGCGACGGCGCGCTCGACCTGGCCGTCTTCGAGGGCGCTTCGTCAGGGCTCCTGGGCCAGGACGACCTCGAAGAGGCGGCCAAAGCGCTGGAGCCCGGCAGCTCCGCCGGAATCCTGGTCTACGAGAACCTGTGGGCCGCCCCGTTCGCCGCGGCCCTGCGCCGTGGCGGAGCCCGGCTGGTCGCCTCGGGGCGGATCCCCGTCACCGACCTCGTCGCCGCCCTCGACGAGACCGAGGCCGCTCGCTAGACATTCGTTCACCAGCGCAGAAGGGACACAGCCATGCCAGGTCTCCTCCGCGGGGTCGCGCGCACCGCTGTCGTCGCCGGAACGGCGACCGCCGTGTCGAACCGCGTGTCGCGCCGTCAGGCGGGACGATGGGCGGCGCAGCAGGCGCCCCCGCAGCAACAGGCATACCAGGCCGAACCGCCCCCGCCGCCACCCCCGGCGCCGGCCGCCCCGGACATGAGCAGCAAGATCGAGCAGCTGAAGCAGCTCGGCGAACTGAAGGACCAGGGCGTGCTCACCGAGGCCGAGTTCGAACAACAGAAGCGCACGATCCTCGCATCATGACCGCCCCCCGGCGGCGGACACCACAACAGGCGCCCGCCGCCGGAGACGTTCGCCGGGATCCTGAACACATCCCTCTCGACGGGGACTGGGCCTTCATGGCCCGCGCTCTCCGCGCGGCCACCATGTACGAGTAGAGCGGCGCTCATCGCGTACGAGAGCCCCGGTGATCCGCCGAGAAGGTGAAGCCGAACCGCGCCTCGACCCTGATCGAGTTGAGCCCGGAGGAGCGCCGACAGGTCATCACCCTGCCGTCGAGCATCGCCAAACTGACGGTGGTCAAGCACCTCGTGCTCTACGGCAGCAACCTGGTCCGGGTCCCGCCCGAGATCGGGGCCATGAGCGGCCTGGAGGAGTTCACCCCGTACACCTCCTACCGGTTGCACTGGTTCCCCTACGAGATCACCCGCTGCCGACGGCTGGCCCGCAGCACGGTGAGCACGCGAGCCCTCTTCGGCAACTTCAGGCTCAGGCCGCCCTTCCCGAAGCTGACGTCGTCCCCGGACTCCCTCGCGGGCCTCGATCCGGAACGTCCGGATCCCGGGCGTTGGGGTCCCACAGCCCTCCAGGGCTGCAGTGTCTGCGACGGCCCGATCGAGCGAGGCGGACTCCGGCAGGTGTGGATCTCCCTGCGCGTGGCCACAGACGTGCTGCCGCTGCTGGTCAACGCCTGCTCGCCGGAGTGCGTCGCCTCCCTGCCCGGTGGTGCTCGTGACCACATCCCCACGCTCACAGAGGCGGCCGGGTCGACCAGCCCCCGCCCTACTGAGGCGAGCGTCGAGCAGCCGCAGTTCGGCCTCGGGTACGTGTCCGCCGTCAGTGCCCTGCGGCTCTGCGCGCTCCTCCGGCCCCGGAAAACACCGCACCCGGCCCGCCAAGGGCGCCGTTGTTCGGCGACCGGCGGACCGGGTGCGGTCGGGGACCGGGCGAAGGTCAGGCCTTCTTGGTCTCCCAGAAGATGCGGTCGATCTCGGCGATGAGCTCCAGCGCCTTCTCGCCCGTCTTCGGGTCGGTCGACGCCTTGGCGGCCGAGAGGGCCTTCAGGGTGTCGTTGACCAGCTGGTTGAGCTCGGGGTACTTCTCGAAGTGCGGGGCCTTGAAGTAGTCGCTCCAGAGCACCGAGACGTGGTGCTTGGCGAGCTCCGCGCGCTGCTCCTTGATGACCGTGGCGCGCGCACGGAAGTGCGGGTCCTCGTTGGCCAGGTACTTCTCCTGGACAGCCTTGACGGACTCGGCCTCGATGCGGGCCTGGGCGGGGTCGTACACGCCGCACGGGAGGTCGCAGTGGGCGCTGACCTTCACCTTGGGGGCAAACAGGCGGGAGAGCATTGAGCCGTCCTTCCTCGTGATCGTCTTCTCAGGTGGGACATTACTCGGTGAGAAGGGCGTTTTCGCGGGCGCCCCCTGGGGCTTAGGTCAAAAGTCCAGGGTCACCATGGGACTCGTGTACGAGTGGACGAGCGGACGCACGAGCGGATCGGGAGGTGCCGGATGGCGCGGTCGGGGCGGGAGCAGGCGGGGGAGGCCGGTGCTCCGTTCGGGATCGCCGAGGTGACGGGGATCTCGATGGTGCCCACGTTGCTGCACGGCGACCAGCTGCTCGTGCAGTACGGGGCGCGGCTGCGGGCCGGGTGCGTGGCCGTGCTGCGGCATCCGCTCCAGCAGGATCTGCTCATCGTGAAGCGGCTGATCGAGCGACGCGACGGCGGCTGGTGGGTGCTGGGTGACAATCCGGACGCCGAGGGGGACAGCCGCGTCTTCGGGGCCGTACCGCCCGAGCTGGTTCTCGGGCGGGTGCGGGCGCGGTACCGGCCGGTGACGCCGGGGCGTCAGCGTTCGGCGGGCGTGGTGCTCTCCTGGCTCGTGTCGGCGGTCAGGCCGGTGTGGTCCGACCGTTCGGCCTCCAGGCGCTTGCGGGCCCGGTAGGCGGCCACGTTGGCCCGGGTCGCGCAGCGGTCCGAGCAGTAGCGGCGGGAGCGGTTGGTGGAGGTGTCCAGGTAGGCGTTGCGGCAGGGCGGTGCCTGGCAGAGACCGAGCCGGTCGGCGCCGAACTCCGTCAGGTGGAAGGCGAGGCCCATCGCCGAGATGGCCGCGTAGCCCGTGGTCGCGTTCGAGGAGTGGTCGGCGAGGTGCATGTGCCAGCGCGGCCGGCCCTCCTCGTCGAGGGTGTCGTGCCCGGAGATCTGCGGGCTGACGGGGAACTCCAGGAGGAGCGAGTTGAGGAGGTCGACCGCCCCCGTGTGGTCGCCCTCGTCCGCCGCCGTGAAGACCGCCCGCAGGCGCGCGCGTACCGCGCGGAAGCGCGGCAGGTCCGCCTCGGTGACCCGCCGGGCCATCTGGGTGGCGGGGCCGAAGAGGTCCCGGAGCACCTCGACGGAGGTCAGGGTGTCCTTGCTGCGGGCCGGCTCCTCGGTGTTGACCAGACGTACGGCGAAGTCCGAGTAATGGGCCAGTTCCACTTGTAGTCCTTACTTCGGCGGGCTAGTGTCTCGGTCGGAGGGGGTAACGGCTGTTTCCCCTTCGAGGGTATTACGAATGGTAGGGCCGACGCGGGGAGGAACGACCATGACCGGAACCGACTGGGCGGGCTGGCAGCAGAGCTGGGACCGTCAGCAGGAGTGGTACATGCCGGACCGTGAGGAGCGGTTCCGCGTGATGCTCGACATGGTCGAGGCGCTCGTGGGGCCGGAGCCCCGCGTCCTCGACCTCGCGTGCGGTACGGGGAGTATTACGAGCCGGCTCCTCCAGCGGTTCCCCGGCGCGACCAGTACCGGCGTCGACCTCGACCCGGCCCTCCTCGCCATCGCCGAGGGCTCCTTCGCGGGCGACGAGCGCGTCACCTTCGTGACCGCCGACCTCAAGGACCCCGCGTGGGCCGCGAGCCTGCCCCACGGGACGTACGACGCCGTCCTCACCGCCACCGCCCTCCACTGGCTCCACAGCGGGCCCCTGACGGCCCTCTACGGGCAGCTCGCCGGTCTCGTCCGGGACGGCGGGGTCTTCATGAACGCCGACCACATGATCGACGAGGAGACGCCCCGCATCAACGCCGCCGAGCGCGCCCAGCGGCACGCCCGCATGGACCGCGAGAAGGCCGCCGGGGTCCTGGACTGGGCCGACTGGTGGGCCCTCGCCGCCAAGGACCCCGTCCTCGCCGATCCCACCGCCCGCCGCTTCGAGATCTACGGCGAGCACGCCGACGGCGACACCCCCTCCGCCCGCTGGCACGCCGACACCCTCCGAGGAGCCGGCTTCGCCGAGGTCCGGCCGGTCTGGGCCTCGCCCTCCGACAGCCTGGTCCTCGCCGTGAAGTAGTCGGTGAAGCAGCAGTTGAAGTAGCCGGTGAAGTGGCCCGGATGCGTGAAAGGGGCGGTACGGAGAGTCCGTACCGCCCCTTTTCGCGCGTCTTACAGCACCTTCGAAAGGAACGCCTTCGTCCGGTCCTGCTGCGGGTTCGTCAGGACGTCCCGCGGGTTGCCCGACTCGACCACCACGCCGCCGTCCATGAAGACCAGCGAGTCGCCGACCTCACGGGCGAAGCCCATCTCGTGCGTGACGACGATCATCGTCATGCCCGACTCGGCCAGGTCCCGCATGACGTCGAGGACGTCACCCACGAGCTCCGGGTCGAGCGCCGAGGTCGGCTCGTCGAAGAGCATCAGCTTCGGCTCCATCGCCAGCGCGCGGGCGATGGCCACACGCTGCTGCTGGCCGCCGGAGAGCTGCGACGGGTAGTTCCCCATCTTGTCCCGCAGGCCGACCCGGTCGAGCAGGCGCTCGGCCCGCTCGCGCGCCACCGCCTTGGACTCGCCCTTCACCTGGATGGGCGCCTCCATGACGTTGGCCAGGGCCGTCATGTGCGGGAAGAGGTTGAAGCGCTGGAAGACCATGCCGATGTCACGGCGCTGGACCGCGACCTCGCTGTCCTTCAGCTCGTAGAGCTTGTCGCCCTTCTGCTTGTAGCCGACCAGCTGGCCGTCGACGGACAGCCGGCCGCCGTCGATGCGCTCCAGGTGGTTGATGCACCGCAGGAAGGTCGACTTGCCGGAGCCGGAGGGGCCGACGAGGCAGAAGACCTCGCCGTTCTGCACCTCCAGGTCGATGCCGCGGAGGATGTGGGCCGCGCCGTAGGACTTGTGGACGCCTTCGGCCTTGACCATGGGCTGACCGGTCATGCCGCACCCTCCGGGGAACGCTTGAACGTGAGCAGGTTCGCCTTGACCCGCTGCAGCGGAGTCGGCGGCAGGTTGCGCGTCGAACCGCGGGCGAAACGGCGCTCCAGGTAGTACTGGCCGACGCTGAACACGCTGGTCAGCGCGAGGTACCAGATGGAGGCCACGAAGAGCATCTCCATCACGGCGCCGGCCGTGTTGCCGATGTTCGACGAGGCTCGCAGGAGCTCGGTGTACTGCACGGCCGAGACCAGGGACGAGGTCTTCAGCATGTTGATGAACTCGTTGCCCGTCGGCGGCACGATCACCCGCATGGCCTGCGGGAGCACGATGCGGCCCATGGTCTTCGTCGAGGACATGCCCAGCGCGTGCGCCGCCTCGGTCTGGCCCTCGTCGACCGACTGGATGCCGGCGCGGACGATCTCCGCCATGTAGGCGCCCTCGTTGAGGCCGAGACCCAGCAGCGCCACCATGAACGGCGTCATGACGTCCACGGTCTCGTTCTTGTAGATCGGCCCGAGGTTGATGTAGTGGAAGATCAGCGACAGGTTGAACCAGACGAGCAGCTGGACGTAGACCGGGGTGCCGCGGAAGAACCAGATGTAGAGCCAGGCGACCGCGCCGGTCACCGGGTTCTTGGAGAGCCGCATCACGGCGAAGACGATGCCGAGGACGAGACCGAGGGCCATCGCCGAGATGCTGATGATGATGGTGTTCCACATGCCGTCGATGACGGAGGGGTCGAACACCTTGTCCCACACCGTGTCCCAGACGACATCGCCCTGGGAGAAGGCGTAGACGAGCCACCCGAGGAGGACGACGACCACCACGCCACTGACCCAGCGGCCGTAGTGGCGCACGGGGATGGCCTTGATCGCCTCGTACGGGACGCCCGAGGGGGTGGGACCGGCCGGAGCGGCGGCCGGTTCCTTGCTGATCTTGTCAGTCATGACGACTGCCCTTCAGTGGTACGAGGAACGGTCACTTGCCGGCGTTGATCGTCGCCGACTTGACCGCGCTGTCCTCGACGTCCCACTTCTTCAGGGCCTCGGCGTAGGAGCCGTCCTTGATGGCCGCGTCGAGGGCTTCCTTGATGGCATCGCGCAGCTGGGTGTTGTCCTTCGAGACGCCGATGCCGAAGAGGCCGACGTCGCTCTGGCTGCCGACGACCTCGAAGTCGTTGCCGCCGCCCGAGGTCTTCGCGATGTACGCGGCGACCGGGTAGTCGTTCAGGTCGGCGACCGCGCCGCCGGCCTTCACGCGGGTCTGGGCCTCGGCGTCGGTGTCGAAGGCCTGGATGGTCAGCTTCTTGTCGCCGCACTTGGTGGCCTGCGCCTTGAAGGTGTCCTCGTAGATCGTGCCACGCTGGACGGCCACGGTCTTGCCGCAGAGGTCGTCGAGGGAGTTGATGCCCTGCGGGTTGCCCTTCTTGACCAGCAGGGAGACGCCGGAGCTGAAGTAGTCGACGAAGTCGATGCCCTTGCCGATCTTCTTCCCGTTGTCGTCCAGGCCCTCCTGGCGCTTCTTGTTGTCCGTCATCGCGGACATGATCAGCTGCTGACGGCCGGTGTAGATCGAGGTGATCAGGCCGTCGAAGGTGCCCGAGACGAACTCGAACTTGACGCCGAGCTGCTTGCTGAGGGCCTGCGCGATGTCCGGGTCGACACCGACGATCTTGCCGCCCTCGGTGAACTCCATCGGGGCGTACGAGGCGTCGGTGCCGACCTTGATGACGCCCGACTTCTGGATGTCGGCGGGGAGCTTCGAGAAGAGCGGGGCCTTGCTCGCGGAGGCGGAGCCGGTCTCCTGGGTGGAGCCGCCGCTCTCGGTCTGGTCGCCGCAGGCGGTCAGCAGCATCGAGCCGGCGACCGCGATGGCGGCGACCGCGGCAAGACGGGAGGTGCGGGTCTTGGCGGTCGTACAGCGCGTGGAGCGTGCGGTCATGGTCGGGTTCCTCCGGCGTGTGAGGGAGCTGCCAGGTGTCGCGTACGTCTCTTCGAGTGTCGCGACCTCGTGTGATTACGGCATCTTGCCATTCGGACTGCCACAAACCGACGGCCTCGGATGTCAAAATCGGATAACGGGTGACCCCGAAATCCCGACAGGCCGGTACATCAGGGCCGGATCTTCTTCGGAATCACTTCCCCCTCACCGAAAAATCTGCGGTTCATCTCGCCATTCGGACGATTGGAAGGCCGCCAATCGGGTGCGGAAACCATCTATCGGGACATCGGGTGACGTGTCGTTCTCCGTCCGTGTCCGGATGCGCTCGGTATGAGTCGCGTCACCGAGCGGATATGGACTCGTCTGCGGTGCCGTCCGTCCGGTAAGAAGGATCCTTACACCCCTCATCCGGGGCTCAGGGCGCGTTGTGCGGCGCGCCCGCGCGGCTGCCAGACACGGCGGCCGCGGGACCCGCCCACCGCTCCACACCAGGAGCGGCCAACCCTCAAATGAAGCAGACTTAAGGGGTCATCCCAATGGCAGCGGAGATCGTCAATCCTCGCAATGACAGTGGTACGGAAGGGGCTCCCGAGGAGCCCTTCGATCCTGTCTTCGCCCTTCACCGGGGCGGCAAGATGGCCGTGCAGGCCACCGTCCCCGTCCGGAACAAGGACGACCTGTCCCTCGCGTACACGCCCGGCGTCGCCAAGGTGTGCACCGCGATCGCCGAGCAGCCCGAGCTGGTCAACGACTACACCTGGAAGTCCAACGTCGTCGCGGTCGTGACCGACGGGACCGCGGTGCTCGGTCTCGGCGACATCGGCCCGGAGGCCTCCCTCCCGGTCATGGAGGGGAAGGCCATCCTCTTCAAGAACTTCGGCGGCGTGGACGCGGTCCCGATCGCCCTCGCCACCACCGACACCGACGAGATCGTCGAGACCGTCGTCCGCCTCGCCCCGTCCTTCGGCGGAGTGAACCTGGAGGACATCTCGGCCCCGCGGTGCTTCGAGATCGAGCGCAAGCTCCAGGAGCGCCTCGACATCCCGGTCTTCCACGACGACCAGCACGGCACCGCCATCGTCACCCTCGCGGCCCTGCGCAACGCGGCGAAGCTGACCGGCCGGACCCTCGGCGACCTGCGCGGTGTCATCTCCGGCGCCGGCGCGGCCGGTGTGGCCATCGCCAAGTTCCTCCTGGAGGCCGGCCTCGGCGACGTCGCCGTCGCCGACCGCAAGGGCATCGTCAGCCGCGACCGCGAGGACCTCACGGACGTCAAGCGCGAGATCGCCGAGCTCACCAACAAGGCGGGCCTCAGCGGCTCCCTGGAGAGCGCCCTGGCCGGCGCGGACGTGTTCATCGGCGTCTCCGGCGGTACGGTCCCCGAGGCGGCCGTCGCCTCCATGGCCCCGAACGCCTTCGTGTTCGCCATGGCCAACCCGAACCCCGAGGTCCACCCCGACGTCGCGCACAAGTACGCGGCCGTCGTGGCGACCGGCCGTTCGGACTACCCGAACCAGATCAACAACGTCCTCGCGTTCCCCGGCATCTTCGCCGGCGCGCTCCAGGTCCGGGCCTCCCGGATCACCGAGGGCATGAAGATCGCCGCGGCCAACGCCATCGCCGACGTCGTCGGTGACCAGCTCGCCGCCGACTGCGTGATCCCGTCGCCGTTCGACGAGCGGGTCGCCCCGGCCGTCGCGGCCGCGGTCGCCGCCACCGCCCGCGCCGAGGGCGTCGCGCGCCGCTGACGCGCTCCAGGTACGCCGAAGGGCCCTGCTCCTGTCCGAAAGGACCGGACGGGGCCCTTCGGCGTACGGGGTGAACGGGGGTACGGGGGTGGGTGTACGGGTGGGGCGGACGGATCTGCCGTACGGGTGGGGCGGACGGACCTGCCGTGCGGGTGGGGCGGACGGATCTGCCGTGCGGGTGGGGCGGACGGATCTGCCGTGCGGGTGGGGTGTGCGTCACAGCCAGGTGCGGTTCCGTCACGCACCCGCGGGCCCCTAGGGTCGGGGCCATGTTCGCTGCCTACGCTGCCCGAATCGACCGCGACCAGCCCCTGAACGGCCTCGAATTGGGCGAACGCCCCGAGCCCGAAGCGCGTCCCGGCTGGACCACCGTCACCGTCAAGGCCGCCTCGCTCAACCACCACGACCTGTGGTCGCTGCGCGGGGTCGGACTGCCCGAGGAGAAGCTGCCGATGATCCTCGGCTGCGACGCCGCCGGCATCGACGAGGACGGCAACGAGGTCGTCCTGCACTCCGTCATCGGCCAGACGGGTCACGGCGTGGGGCCGAACGAGCCCCGCTCCATCCTGACCGAGCGCTACCAGGGCACCTTCGCCGAGCGCGTGAGCGTCCCCTCCTGGAACGTGCTGCCCAAGCCGAAGGAGCTGTCCTTCGAGGAGGCCGCCTGCCTCCCCACCGCCTGGCTCACCGCGTACCGCATGCTCTTCACCAACGCCGGCGTGCGGCCCGGGGACTCCGTGCTCGTGCAGGGCGCGGGCGGAGGCGTCGCCACCGCCGCGATCGCCCTCGGCAAGGCGGCCGGCCTGCGGGTCTTCGCCACCAGCCGCGACGAGGCCAAGCGCAAGCGGGCCGTCGAGCTCGGTGCCGTCGAGGCGTACGAGCCGGGGGCGCGGCTCCCGCAGCGGGTGGACGCCGTCATCGAGACCGTCGGCGCCGCCACCTGGTCGCACTCGGTCAAGTCGCTGCGGCCCGGAGGCACGCTCGTCATCTCGGGCGCCACGAGCGGCGACCGGCCCTCGCACGCGGAGCTGACCCGGATCTTCTTCCTGGAGCTGAAGGTCGTCGGCTCCACGATGGGCTCGAAGGACGAGCTGGAGGACCTGCTGTCGTTCTGTGCGGCGACGGGCCTGCGGCCGGTGATCGACGAGGTCCTGCCGCTGGACCGGGCCCGGGAGGGCTTCGAGAAGATGGCCTCCGGCGAGCTCTTCGGAAAGATCGTTCTGAAGACCTCCTGACCAACCTCTTGAACCAGGTCGGTTGACCTGATGAGATCTCCGGCACGCGAAACATGAACATCTCTCACCTTGTCGTGCCGGAGGTCTCCCTTGTTGCGCACCACCCTTGCCGCGACCGCCGTCGTCGCCGCACTCCTCGCCCCGACCGCCGCCCACGCCGACACGGGTGATGCGATACCGGTCCTCACCGACGCCAAGGGGCGCACCCTCCAGCTGCGCGGCTGGAACCTCGCGGACAAGTCCCACCGGGGCGAGCAGGCCCTCTCCGCGATCACCGAGAAGCACTTCCGCGACATGCGAGCCAAGGGCTACAACTTCGCCCGGCTGCTTGTCTTCTGGGACGACCTGGAGCCCAGGCCCGGCCATTACAGCGAGGACTACCTCCGCAAGATCGAACGGGTCCTGGACTGGGCCCGGAAGTACGACGTGAAGGTCCTCCTCGACGCCCACCAGGACGTGTTCGGGCCCGCGTTCGGCAGCCGGGGCATCCCGGCGTGGGCGACAAGGACCGACGGGCTGCCCTTCACCCCGCACCCCGACGACTGGTTCTCCGAGTACTTCGAGCCCGCCGTCCAGCGCGCCTTCACCCACCTGTACGAGGACGAGGACCTGCAGCGCGCCCAGGCCCGCATGTGGCGGGTGCTCGCCGACCGCTTCGAGGGCCACCCGGCCGTGTTCGGCTACGACCCCATCAACGAGCCGATGGGCGAGCTGCGCGAGGGCGAGGACCTGGCGACGGCGGCCCGCCGCATCGAACGGGAGCAGCTCACCCCCATGTACAACCGGATCGCGGACGCGATCCGCGCGGTCGACGACGACAACTGGGTCTTCGTCGAACCGACCCCCATCGTGGGCGAGGGCGTGCCGACGGGGCTCGGCCGGATCGACGACCCGAAGATCGTCTACGCCCCGCACTTCTACAACGGCGTCATGGAGGCCGGCGGCGACTACGACCCGTCGGCCGGCTGGATCGAGAACTACGAGGCGGCGGTCACGCAGTACCCCAAGGAGTACAAGGTGCCCGTGGTCGTGGGGGAGTGGGGCCCCCTCAACAACTCCCTTCCGAACATGAACCGCTTCTACCGCGAGGCCATGGCCTCCCTCGGCCGCTACAGCTCCGGCTGGACCGGCTGGGAGTGGTGCTACGGCGGCGGCTACTGCGCGGTGGACGCCGCCGGGGCCTTCCGTACGAACAAGGAGCTGACCGCCGAGCCGTACGCGGAGGCGGTCGCCGGCACGGTCCGATCCGCGTCGTACGACCCGGGGGCCGGGGTCTACCGCCTGTCGTACGACGCGGCCGGCCGGCGCGGCTCCCGCCTCACCGAGCTCTCCCTGCCGCCCGGCGACTGGCGGGTGACGGCCCGCGGCGGCGCACTGGTCCTGCGCAAGGACCGCACCCGCCCCTGGATTTTCGCGACCCCGAACGCCCGGGTAACGGTCACGGCGACACGGGGCTGACGGTCCCCGTGTGGGGTTGGGTGCTCGACGGGTGACGCGGGGACGCGGGGACGCGGGACACGGTGACGTGGTGACATGGTGACGCGTGACCGGGCCGGCGCGGTCAGGGCTCAGCGCGGTCTGGCCCGTGCCCGGCCCGGCTCTGCTCGGCTCGGCTCGGCCCGGCTCGGCCTGGCTCGGCCTGGCTCGGCCCGGCTCGGCCTGGCTCGGCCTGGCTCGGCCTGGCCCGGCTCGGCCTGGCCCGGCTCGGCCTGGCCCGGCTCCGCCTGGCTCGGTCCGGCCTGGCTCGGTCCGGCCTGGCTTGGCCCGGCCCGGCCCGGCCCGGCACGGCCCGGCTCCGCCTGGCCCGGCCCGGCTCTGCCCGGCCCGGCCCGGCCCGGCCCGGCTCGGCTCGGCTCGGCCCGGCTCCGCCTGGCTCGGTCCGGCCCGGCCCAGCCCGGCTCTGCCCGGCTCGGTCCAGCCCGGGCCCGGCCCGTCCGGTCCGGGCCCGTCCGTCAGGGCTTTCTCTGCGGGTTCAGCAGGGTCTTGATGTGGAGGGCCGTCGTCGACAGGTGGCGGCGGGTCTCCGTCAGCTGGTCCTGGGTCACCCCGTGGTCGCGGGCCGCGTCGCGGATCTCGTCGCGGAAGCGGTCGAGCAGCCGGTCGAGGTCGCGGGCCGGGTCTCCCGTGCCCGCCGTGTCCCGCGCCCACTCCGGCGCCTCCTCGGCGGGGGCCTCGTCGGAAGCGGTCTTCGCGAACGGCGGCTCCTGCGAGGCGGCCTTCGGGTGGGTCGTGCCCGCCACCAGGTCGCCGAGCTGGGCCGTGATGCCCGAGATCCCCTCCCAGACCCCCTTGGGCCAGTCGCCCCGCGAGAACCGGTCCTGGACCTCCTCCTGCACCTGCTGGGCGATCCGCTGGAACTCCTTCGCCTGGCGCCGTGCCGACCTGGCCTCCTCGCGGGCCTCGCGGGCCTGCTGCTTCCACTCCTGCTTGAAGCGGCGCATCTCCTCCTTGGCCTCGGCGAACGAGGGAGGATCCACCGTGCGGCTCTGTCCCGCGGCCGCGCGCATCTCGCTGCGGACCCGGCCGGCCGCCCCGCGCACGTCCTCACGGATCTCCGCCGCCAGCTCCGAGACCGACTCGCGGATCTCCCGCTCCAGGTCGTCCAGTTCGGCGTCGCGCCCGGCCAGCTCGGCGCGGCCGGCGTCGGTGATCGAGTAGACCTTGCGGCCGCCCTCGCTGGCGTGGGTGACGAGGCCCTCGGCCTCCAGCTTGGCGAGGCGCGGGTAGACCGTGCCCGCCGAGGGTGCGTACAGCCCCTGGAAGCGCTCCTCCAGGAGCCTGATCACCTCGTACCCGTGGCGCGGGGCCTCGTCGAGCAGCTTGAGGAGGTACAGGCGGAGGCGTCCGTGGGCGAAGACGGGCGGCATGTCAGAGCACCTTTCCGGTCGAGGAGGCAGCGGACGAGGGGGTGGCTTCGCCGTCGTCCTCGGGCTCGGGGCGGCGGAGCAGGGCGATGGATCCGGACACGGTCGTCGCCTTGAGCGTGCCCCGGCCCGAACCGAGCGTGCCGGTGATGGACTTGGCGCCCCACTGGCCTCCCACCCGCAGGTCCTCGAAGGCGTTCGACACGGCGCCGCTCGTGGTGCTCGCCTCGACCCGGGCGTCGGCCGGGTGCGGCAGGCGGATGGCGACCTCGCCGGAGACGCTGGTGAGCCGGATGTCGGCGGGCGGGCCGTCGAGCCGGGCCGGGTCGAGGTCGATGACCATGTCACCGCTGACCGTGTCGGCCTTCACGGACGAGCCCGCGCCCTCGATCACCGTCACGTCGCCGGTCACGGAGTTGACGCGCAGCGCGCCGGTGACGGACTGGGCCTCCAGACTTCCCGAGACGCTCTCGGCACGGACCGGGCCGGAGAGCCCGAGGAGGGTGGTGTCGCCCGTGACGCCGCGCACCTCCGTACGCCCTCTGATCCCCGTGACGACCGCCTCCGCGCCGACCACGCCCACCTCGACGTCGACGCCCGCGGGAACGGCGACGGAGACCACGGCCCGGCGCCGGTACTCCCTGCGCTCGAACCACTTGAGGATGCTCTTCCAGTGCAGGTCCTCGTAGGTCACGGTCAGCGTGGAGCCGTCCTGCGTCACGATCAGCGGAGGACCCTCGATCTCGGAGATCTCCACTCGGGCGGAACTCTCGTCCGTCCCCACCACGTTCACCGCGCCGTTGACGATGCGGACCTGCAGAAGCGTCACGGGGTCGGCCGGAGCCAGCTTCGTCGGCTCGGTGACGGACCACTCTGTCATGGTGCTGACCTCCCGTATCGGCAACGCAACATATCGCGTCTCTCGATAGACACGATATATCGCGGCCAAGGGGAGTCAACCCTGATTCATCCCTGACAGGGGAGGGGTAATACGCGTCGTACACGGACAAATTGGCCTAGCGTAGGGCCCATGAACGCGACATCCGGACCGCACCCCGTCGGAGCGCTGCTGCTCTGCCGCGCCGAGCCCCCGGCGGTCCGGCCGTCGGCCCAACTCCTACGGGAACAGCTGCTCCTCGCCGCCGCGGGCCCCGAATGGAGCGTGCTCGTACCGGAGGGGAAGCCCTGGCTCCACGGCGGGGAGCCCGTCGAACAGGTCGTCACCGGCTGGGCCACCGCCCTCGCCGTCTCGGCCGCCGGCTGGCCCGTCGTCGCGCTCTGGTGGGACCGCGACCGGGCCGGTCTCACGCTCGCCGCCGGCTTCCGCCGTACGGTCGGCTACACCTGGCTCGCGGACGGCACCCCCGTCGGCGAGGACGAGGCCATGCGCACCTTCGCCGCCCGGCTCGCCCTCGATCCCGTCCTGGACGCGCAGGCCCTCGAACCGCTCACCGAGCCCGACCCGGACGCCGACGCCCACACCCGGCTCCTCGGCGTCGTCGCGGTCCTGGCCCGCGCCGGACTCGCCCTGCCCACCGGGATCGTCCCGGGCGAGAACGCCGACCGGCTCCGCTCGGTGGCCCTCGCCCAGGGTGCCGAGCAGCTCGAATGGTCGGGCTGGAGGGATGCCGTGCGCGCGGAGCTGGACGTGGTGGAGGGCGGTCCCCTCGGCCCGTACCTGCGCGGTCCCAAGGCGCGCGTACTGGGCGGGGCGCAGCTCCTCGCGGGGGTGCCGCTGCTGGTCTGGGGTGCCGCGCGGCGCAGCGGCGGCTGGGCGACGGCCGGGGCGCTGCTCGTCGCGCACGGCGCGCTCGGGCTCGCCTACGACCGGCTGCGGGAGCGGTGACCCCGCAGCCGGAGGAGCTTCCTACTCGTCGTCGTCCTCGTCGTCGTCCAGACGGGCCAGCCAGGTCGCGAGGCGCTCGACGGGCACCTCGAAGTCGGGGTTGAGGTCGACGAACGTCCGCAGCTGCTCGGCGAGCCACTCGAAGGTGACCTCCTCCTCGCCGCGCCGCTTCTCCAGTTCCTCGATGCCACGGTCGGTGAAGTACATGCGATCAGGATAGGCCGTACCCCTCAGGTCCCCTGTCGCCCGTCAGTCCCACCGATTAGCCTTCTGGATCCAACATCGCTTCGGGGAGCGGGGGCCGCTGTGGCACACGGGATCGCTCGGATTCGACTGGACGACGGCACGCCCGTCTGGGCGCGGGTCAGCGACGCGGAGGAGCTCGGCAGGGGCGGCGGCTTCCAGGACACCGGGGTCAGGGACCGGGTCGTCTCGATGGCCGGCGGGCTCACGGACGTGGTGCGCGGGGTCGTCGGCTCCCTGCGCGCGGGGCTCGACCCGCAGGGGCCGGTGGAGGTCGCCGTCAGCTTCGGCATCGAACTGTCGGCGCAGTCCGGCAAGGTGATCGGCGTCCTCGCGGACGGCGCCGGCAAGGCCTCCGTGAACGTCTCCCTCACCTGGACGGAACCGGGTCCGGCCACCGCCCCCGCGGCGACGGCCGAAACGAGCCCGGCAACGGAACCCGCGACGGTCTCCGCGTCCGAGCCCGCGACGGTTTCCACGTCCGGATCCGCAGCGGTCTCCGCGTCCGAACCCGCGACGGTCTCCACGTCCGGATCCGCCGACCCCGCGCCCGGATCTGCAGGACCCGCGCCCGGATCTGCAGGACCCGCGACCGGGGCCGCGCCCGGCTCCGCCGGGTCGGAGGTCGCGGAACGGCGCTCAGGCATCGTCCCGCAGCGGCGCCCGGCGGCCGATGGCACCGCATGAGCGCCTTCGACGCTCTCGTGCGCCCCGCACTCGTACGCATCGGCGCTCCCGACGGCGGGTATGACCCGCACGGCGACCAGTTCTGGGGCACCGGCTTCTTCATCGCCCCCGGCTGGGTGCTGACGTGCGCCCATGTCGTGGCCGAGGGGGGTGGCGAGGTGTGGAGGAAAGAGCCGGCCGTCGGCATCACCTGGCAGGACGGCAGGACCACGCGCCGGTCCATCGGCACCGTGGTGCTCGCCCTGCCCCGGCCCGAGGACCCCGACACGCGCCCCGAACCCTGGGGCTTCCCCGACGTCGCGCTCGTGCGCGTGCCCGGCACCGGCAAGGCCTCATGCGTCCAGCTCGCCGAGCTGCCACCGGCCCGGACCACCGAGGTCGGCCTGCACGGCTGGTCCCGGGAGACCGGGGAGCTGGGCATCCGCCAGGTCCACGGCAGGCTGAGCGGCGTCGACGCCCGGGCCCTCGTGACGGAGGGGGTGCTGCCCGTCGAGGGCTGCTCCGGCGGCCCCGTCGTCGATGACGCCACCGGCGCCGTGATCGGCTTCAACAAGGGACGCTGGTCCGACCAGGGCGCCCTGGTGCCCCTCACCGCGCTGCGCCGCCTGCACGACGCTCCCGGGGGCGAGTTCTGGGCCGAGGCCCTGCGGGAGCACGACCGCCATCACCTCGACCACTACCTCCAGTCGCTGGACGACGGATCCGACTGGACGCGCGCGCAGGAGCGCCTCGACGGTCCGCACCGGTTGAGCCCGCGCCTGCGCACCCGGCTGCGGGGACAGCTCGCCGCGCTGCCCCCGCCGATCAACGCCGGCGAGATCATGGACCTGGTCGACCAGGTCAAGGCCTGGATCAGGAACACCACGACCCCGGACGCGTTCGAGGACGACCCGCGGACGTGGAGCGAGGGCGCCGCCCTGCTGTACGGGCTGCGCGCGCCCGACCGCAGCGATCCGGGCGACCCCGGCCTCGACGCCGTGCTCCTGTACGCGGCCCATGTCGTCCGACGCGTCTCCGGGCGCCCCGGCGGCCTGGCCGACGAGGCCGCCTTCCGGGGCTGGATCATCGACCGGGCCGCCGACGCGGGCCCGTTCCTCCGCCGCGAGATCGACGACCTGATCGGCGTCGGCCGCTCGGCGTCCCCCGTGTCCGTCCGCGAGCGCCGGGCACGCGCGGACGTGCTCCTGGAGATCGACACGCCCCGCTGGGGCCGGCGTTACCCCTGGCGCGTGAAGCTGCTCCGCGACGGGCACATGGTCACCCCGCTCCACGGCGACGACCGCGGCGTCGAGCGGGCCCAGCTCAAGGAGACCCTGCGCGGTCCGCTCGCCGAGGCCCTCCGGCTCGGCGACAACGGGCCGCACCTGGCCTCGGTGGAGGCGGTGCTGCCCCGCGAGCTCTTCGACGAGCCGCTCGACACCTGGCGGCTCGAACCCCCGCAGGGCCCCGACGAGGCATGGGGGTCCATCACCCTCGGGCAGCGCCGCATCGTGGTCATCAGGGACGCCCGGCGCCACGGCAAGGACGCGTCGCCCGAGTGGCGGGAGCGCTGGGAGGCGGGGGAGCGCGGGCCGTTGCGCGCGGTCCCGCTGCGCGCCGAGGTGCCAGGCGCGGGCCCGGACGCCCACACCCCGCGCGTGCGCCGGGAGATATGGGCGGAGACGTACGACCGGCTCCGCGAGGCGGAGGGCGGCACCGTTCCCGTCTACTGCGGCCCGGTGGGCAGCGGCGACGGGCTCATGGCGATGAACGCGGCCCTCACCGCCGGCCATCCGCTGGCCCTCTGGCGGACCGGCGCCCACGACCACACCGACTGCGCGGACTTCCACGCGCGGGCCGAAGGGCTGCTCGCGGAGGCGCGTACGGCCCAGGGGCTCGGCAAGCCCGTCCGCTCGCTGCGCACCCTGGCGCCGGAGCGGGCCGACCTCGCCTGGGCCGAGACCATCGCCGTCCTGTACGACCCGCCCGACCGCCCGCCGCACGGCGGCCGCCTGGAGGCCCCGCCGCTGCTCGGCGAGGAGGACCAGTGACGGCGCCCCCGCGCGCGTTACGCGCCTTACGCGCCTCACGCCCGGAGCGGCCCCGGGCCCGGTCCGGCCCGCCCCCGCGCGCCTCGCGCCCGGAGCGGCCCCAGGACCCGTCCCAGGCCCGGTCCGGCCCGCCCCCGCGCGCTTCGCGCCAGGCGTGGCCCCAGGACACGTCCCGGGCCAGGTCCGGCCCGCCCCCGCGCGCCTCGCGCCCAGTCCCGTCCCCGGATCCGCGCCAAGCCCCGCCCCCGCGCGCCTCGCGCCCGGACCGGCCCCAGGACCCGTCCCAGGCCCGGTCCGGCCCGTCCCCGCGCGCCTCGCGCCCAGTCCCGTCCCCGGATCCGCGCCAAGCCCCGTCCCCGCGCCTCGCGCCCAGTCCCGTCCCCGGATCCGCGCCAAGCCCCGTCCCCGCGCGCCTCGCGCCCAGCCCCGTCCCCGGATCCGCGCCAAGCCCCGTCCCCGGATCCGCGTCCGGACCCGTCCGGCCCGGCGTCGACCGCGAGTCCAGCGTCTTCAAGTCCCGGCCGGGACGACCGGTTTGGGGGTCGGCAGGGGCGGCCCCCGGGCGGTACGTTCAGGAAGCCCGGCCAGCACACCACAGCCAGGAGGAGTCCATCGTGAACGATTGGCGGATCTACCGTGGGGCCGGGCATCCGCACGACGAGATACGGCGCCTGCCCGCCCCGCCGCCCTGGCGCGACTTCTCGACGGGCGGCGCCGACGACACCCTGGCCGGCTCCGACCGGCGGCTCGGCGTCAAACGCCGACTCGTCCAGAACCACCACCCCCGGCCCGCCGAGACCGACGCCGTCAACGCCGCCCTGTACCTGCGGCGTCCCCTTCTCGTCACCGGCAACCCCGGAACCGGCAAGTCCACCCTCGCGCACGCCGTCGCCCACGAACTGCGCCTCGGCCGCGTGCTGCGCTGGCCCATCGTCAGCCGCTCCACCCTCCAGGACGGCCTCTACCGGTACGACGCCATCGGCCGCCTCCAGGACGTCCAGCTGGAACGCGCCCAGGCCGGTGCGCCCGGCTCCGCCGCCGCGGCCCCGGCCGGCATCGGCTCGTACATCCGGCTCGGACCGCTCGGCACCGCCCTGCTCCCCTCCGAGCAGCCCCGCGTCCTGCTCATCGACGAGCTCGACAAGAGCGACCTCGATCTGCCCAACGACCTCCTGAACGCCCTGGAGGAAGGCGAGTTCGCCATCCCCGAGCTGGAGCGGCTCGCCGACCGGGAGCCCGTCGTCGAGGTGCTCAGCGACGACGGCCGCAAGGTCCCGGTGCAGGGCGGCCGGGTCCGCTGCACCACCTTCCCCTTCATCGTGCTCACCTCCAACGGCGAACGGGACTTCCCCGCGGCCCTGTTGCGCCGCTGCATCCGCCTGGAGCTCGAACCGCCCGGCGAGGAGCAGCTCGGCGCCATGATCGAGGCCCACCTCGGCACCGACGCCGCCGCGGGCGACGGCGAACAGGGCCTCGTCCAGCGCTTCCTGAACCGTGAGCCCGGCGAGGTCATCGCCACCGACCAGCTGCTCAACGCGCTCTACCTCACCCAGCACGCCTCCCGCGCCGAGCGGGTGACCAGGGAACGCATCGCGGACATGCTCATGCAGCCGCTCGATCAGCCGAGGTGATGACCGGATGCACCGGACGCACCGGATGCCTCTGGAGGAGCTGACCCGCAGACTGCGGGCGGGCGGGGTGGACCCGTCCGCCGAGGCGGTCGCGGACGCGCTCTGGCTGTCCCAGTGGCTGCCGGAACCGGAAACCCCCGATCCGGAGCCGCCGTCCCGCGCGGACGACGGGAGCACGGGGACGGCCCGGCCCGCCGACGAGGGGCGAGATCCGGCCAATAGCGAGGAGGTGCCCCCGCGCACGTCCCCGCACAAACCCGCGCAGACCGGAGGCCACGAGTCCGTCGCCCTCCACATGCGCGCCGGAGCCGCCCCCGCGGCCGGAGCGCGCTCCGGCGCGGGCGGGGGTACGAGGCGGGGCGCGGCCCTGCCCGTACGCGCGCCCGGCGCCAACGCCCTGCCCGGACTCCTCGGCCTCCAGAAGGCCCTGCGCCCGCTGCGGGGGTACGCGCCCGCCCCGCCGCGCCCCGGCGAGGGCCCCCTCGACGAGGAGGCCACCGCCGAACGCAGCGCCGCCGCGGGCATCCTGACGCCCGTCCTGCGCCCCGCCGCCGGCCGCCGCCCCGACATCCAGCTCCTCATGGACACCGGCCCCGCCATGGTCGTCTGGGACCGCATGGTCGAGGAACTCCGCCAGGCCTGCCAGCAGTCCGGCGCCTTCCGCGACGTCCAGGTGCACCGCCTGTACGACACCGGCGAGGGACCGCCGCTCGTCACCACGACCAGCGGCACCGACGGCAGACCGCGGCTCCGCCCCGTCGACCAGCTCCACGACCCCACCGGGTGCCGCCTCACCCTCGTCGTCAGCGACTGCGTCGGCCCCCTGTGGCAGCGCGGCGCCGCCCAGCGCTTCCTGCACGACTGGCCCCGCCACTCGCCGCTCGCCCTCGTCCAGCCCCTGCCGCCGCGCCTCTGGCCGCGCACCGCGCTCCCCGCCGAACCCGGCACCTTCCAGCGCTCCGCGGCCCCCAGGGGCCCCGCCGTCTTCCGCTCCGACGACGAACCCTGGGCGGCCCTCGACCCCGCGCGGCGGGCCGTGCCCGTGCTCACCCCCACCCCCGAGGCCTTCGCCTCCTGGGCGCGGCTCCACACCGGCCACGGCGGCGACACCGTTCGCGGCTGGGCCGCCTGGCTCACCCCCGAGCCGGCACGGCCGCAGACGCCCAGGGCACCCCGGGTCCCGCGCGGCGACGAGGAGGTCCTGCACGCCTTCCGGGCCGGCGCCTCACCGGGCGCGCTCCGGCTCGCCGTCCACCTCGCGGCGGCCCCGCTCACCCTCCCCGTCATGCAGCTCGTCCAGCGCGCGATGCTGCCCGACACCGGGCCCATGGAGCTGGCCGAGGTGCTGCTCAGCGGACTCCTCCGCCGACTGCCCGGCCCCGCCCCGTACCCCTGCTTCAGCTATCCGCCCGGCATCCAGCAGCTGCTCCTCGGCTCGCTCGATCCGGGCGCCGCCGCCCTCGTTCTCAAGCACTGCTCGGCCTACGTGGAGCGCAACTTCGGCCAGGGCATGCGCAACTTCCCGGCGCTCGCCGCCGCCCGCCTCGCCGGCCACGGCCCGGGCGCCGACGGCGAGGGCGGACCCGGCCTCGTCACCCCGCCCGACGACACCGAGGACCCCACCGGCCCCGAGGGGGCCGAGGCGGAACTGTTCGCCCGCATCCCCGCGCGCGTGCTCCGCTTCTACCACCCCGACCTCGTCACCCCCGACCCCCTCACCGAAGCCCGCCGCCTCCTCGAACAGGGACGCGCCCAGTCCGACCCCGCCCTCCTCGCCGCCGCCCGCGAACGGGCCGAGGAGGCGCTCCCCGCCGCGCCCGTCGCCGCCCGGATCCTCCTCGGCCGCATCCTGTACGCGGAGGCGGGCACCGGCGCCGCCCGGCGTGCCGGCCGCCGCCGCGAGCTCCTCACCCGGGCCGCCGACACCCTCGTCCACGCCGGGGAGCTGGCCAGGCCCGGAGACGAGCACTGGGCCGAGGCCCGCCTCGAACGGGCCGCCGTCCACCACGCCCTGTGGCAGGAGACCGAGGACCCCGGACAGCTCGACGCCGCCCTCGCCGTGCTCGCCGAGGACGCGGACCGCTGGCCCCCGGCCGCCCGGCCCACCCTGCACCTGCGCCGGGGACGGCTGCTCCTCGCGCGCGGTGACGGCGCCGCGGCCGCCGAGGAGCTCACCGCCGCCCTCGCCCTCGGGGAGAGCGCCGCCGCCCTGCTCGACCTCGCCGACGCCCTGCAGCTCGCCGAGGCCGGAGCGGACCGCGTCGCCCCCGTCCTCGACCGCGCGGAGGCGCTCCTCGGCGACGGGCGCGCCCTGAGGTTGCGTCACACCGCCGCCCGGGCCCGCCTGTACGACACGGCGGGCGACGGCACGGCGGCGGACGAGGCGTACGAAGAGGCCACCCTGCTCGCCCCCGTCGAGAACGGACAGCGCGGCCGGCTCCTGCTCACCTGGGGCGCCTCGCTGCTGCGCCGCGCCGCCTCCGGCACCGGGACCCGGCCGGTCGACCGCGCCGAGTCCGTGCTGCGCGAGGCCCTCACCTGCCTCCCCGCCGGCGCCGCCGACCGCGAGCGGGCCCGGATCCTCATCGGCAGCGTCCTCGCCCTGCGCTTCGACCGCGCGGGCTTCCTGCCGGACCTGTACGAGAGCCGCCATCTCCTCGACGAGGCCCTGCGCGCCACCCGCGACCCGGCGATCCGGGCCGAGGTATGGCTGCAACTCGGCTGGGTGCAACTCCAGTTGAGCGAAGCGGCGCGGGACGGACAGCTCGTCGACGCCCTCACCGCCTTCCGGCGCGCCGCCGACGAGACCCGCTCCGCCCGCGGCGACACCCCGGGCACGGTCACCCTGGCGCGGGCGCTCCACGCCCAGGGGGCGGTGCTGTACCTGATGGACAGCGTCGGCAGCGCCGCGACCGTCCTGGCCGAGGCCGCCGAGCAGTGGCGGCGGCTCGACGGGATGCTGGTGGCGGTCGACTGGGCGGACGTGGACCGGACCAGGGCCCTGCTCGCCGAGGTCGGCGCCGACGCCCGCCCGCGCCCGGACCGGTTGTCCCGCGAGGAACGGCGCCGGATCGCCCCGCCCTGGTGGGCGTGCGGCGAAGGGGAGCCGGAACGGCTGGATAACGGGGGCGCGCATGGGCGCAGTTGAGTCGAACGGGTTTCTGGCTTTCGGACGTCGGGAAGAACCGCTCCGCCGCTACGACCGTGGGGGACAAGGGTCGGTGAGGAGGAGCCGAGGGTGTTGGAGCACACGCAGCGGGTCGCAGGCGTCGACGGGGAAGGCGAACGGCCATGGGGCCTGCCCGACCTCACCGGCGTGGACCTGCGGACCTTGCGCTTCATGGACGATCCCGAGCTGGCGGCCGCCGTCGAGCGGGTGCTCTGGCATCCGCAGGAGCTGGGGGCTTCCTGGTTCGTCGAGGGCGGCTCGGACGGCATCCACGGCTGACATCCGGTGGAGTGGCCGCGCCGACCGGCCGTTTTCGGTCAGATGCGCGCCGCCCGCCGCGGGCCCCTGGAGGCGGGAATGAGCACTGCGCCCCTGCCCGCGCCGGTTTTCGCCCGACTGGCCCGGATCAGCTCCGCCCCGGACGGGCTCTCGCTGCTGCGATCCGCCCTCCATGCCCGGCGGTTGCTGCTCCTCAAAGCGCTCCTGGTGCGCGTGCACAGGCACCGAGTGTCCGTCGAACCGGGCGCGCTCGGCCGCTTCGAGCGCTCCTGGGAACTCCTCGAACGGGTCGAGCGGCGCCATCCCGCCGTGGTCCGGGACGTCCTCGACTATCCGACGACCGGGGCCTGGCTGGCCGGCGCGCTTGCCGAGCCCGCCGGGCCGGCCTTCGACAGGCTGCTCGGCCACCTCGACAACCTCGCGGTCACCGCCGCCCTGCGCGGCGGCGGTCCGCTCGACCTGACCGTGGAGACCCCGGACGGCCTGCTCCCGCTGCCCGGCGTGGGCCGGCTGGGAGTGGCCGCGGACCGCGTCCGGATCAGCGCCGGCGAGCGGACCGTACGGTTCCACCCGGACGGTGCCCGCCATGCCGCGCCCGCAGTCCTGAAGCTGACCGGCCGCCGTCACGGCGTCCTCACGGGCCGCGGGCCCGGCTGGCGCGCGGTCAGCCCCCTCCCCGGCGGCGCCGCGGGCCTGGACGATGTCGACCCGTACCGGGTGCCGTCCGGCGTGGGCGGCGGTACGGCGGTCACCGCGGCCGACCCCGCCGACACCGACCACGCCGCCTGGTCCGCCACCATGCACGCCGCCCAGGACCTCCTCGCCAGAACGGACCCGGGCCGGGCGGCCGAGGTGGCCCGCGGCGTCCGCGCGGTCGTCCCCGTCGTTCCGCGCGGCCCCCGGCACCTGGGTGCCACGCTGAGCGCCGCCCCCGGAGCCGTACTCACCTCGCTGCCCGCGGAGGGGCAGGGAATGGCCGAGACCCTCGTGCACGAGCTGCACCACAGCAAGCTGGCGACCCTCCATGAACTCGTGCCGCTGTACGGCCCCGGGCGGGACGCCGTGCACCGGGTGGGCTGGCGCTCGGACCCGCGGCCCATCGCCGGTGTGCTGCACGGTGCCTACGCGCACCTGGCCCTGTCCGATCTGTGGCGGCGTGCGGTCACCGCCGACGGGGTGCCCAGGTCCTGGCGGTCCGCTGCCGGGCAACAGTTCGACGACATCCACGATCAGGTGGGCGAGGCCCTCCTTATCCTGCTTGAATCCGATGAACTGACCGCGAACGGGCGGGAGTTCGTTCGCCAAATGAGGCTGCATCACGCGAGCCTCGGCGCGACCCCCCTGGTCGCTGGGTAACACTGTGCCCACGGCACATGACACTGCGTTGCGCGGTTGCGGGACGGGAGACACGACAGATGGCGGAACAGCGATCGGGCGGTGCGGGGGACCACGGAGCCAGAAGCGCGCCGGAACATGTCCTCGTGGTCTTCCCCGGCTATCACCGTCCGTGGGCGACCTGGATCAATCAGCGGCTCGACGCGTACGGGGTGCGCGCGAGCCTCCAGCGCTGGGACCCGCCGCGCGAGGTGCCCCTGGAGGACTCCCTCGGCGACCTGCTGCTCGCCCGCGGCCAGGTGCTGCTCGTCCTGGACGACTGGTTCTTCCAGCTCGGCCCGCGCGCGGCCGGTGAGTGGAACGACGTCCTGCGCGGCTTCGTCGCCGCCCACTCCGAGCGGTTCGCCGCCGTCAACCTCACCAACCGGACCCTGCTCCCGGCCACCGCCGTCCTCGAACCCGTCAGCCTGTGGGGCGTCGGCGAGGAGGAGGCCGAAGTCCGGCTGCTCAGCCGGCTCGGCGTCGAAGCCCGCCGCCCCTCGGGCCGCCGGCTGCCCGCCGGATCACTCGTCCGCTTCCCGGACACCCCTCCCGAGATCTGGGGCGAGATCCCGCGCCGCAACCCGCGCTTCACCGGCCGCGACGACCTGCTCAGCGAGCTCCAGGAACGGCTCATGGACGCCGAGCGCGGCAATGCCGCGTGCACCCTGCTCGGCATGTCGGGCATCGGCAAGACCCAGATCGCCGCCGAGTACGCCCACCGATTCAGCTCCGACTACGACGTCGTGTGGTGGGTCAGCTCCGACGACCGCAACGTGCAGCGCGACCGCTTCGGCGAGCTCGCCGCCGAACTCGGACTCGCCACCGGCAACGAACCCGGCGAACGCATCCGCGCCGTCCGCGAGGCCCTGCGCCGGGGCGACCCGCACTCCCGCTGGCTCATCGTCTTCGACGGCTGGGACGACACCGACGGCGCCAACGTCATCCTGCCGCACGGCCCCGGCCACGTCCTCGTCACCTCACGCAACCGCGGCTGGGGCGACTACACCGACATCCTCGAAGTCCCCGGCTTCGACCGCGCCGAGTCCACCGGCTATCTGATGCGGCGCGCCCCGCACGTCACGGCGCCCGAGGCCGACGAGGTCGCCTCCGAGTTCGGCGACGTGCCCCTGCCGCTCGTCCAGGCCGCGGCCTGGCTCGGCGAGTCCCGCATGGAGGTCTCCGAGTACCTGCACATGGTCCGCGAAGGACGGATCTCCGCCGTCGAGCCCTCCGGCGACGGCTTCCCCCAGGCGTCCCTGACCTCCTGGTCGATACTGATCAACCGGCTCCGACGCGCCCAGCCGCAGGCCATCGACGTGCTCAGCCTGTGCGCCTCCTTCGCCCCCGGCCGCATCCCGCTCGGCCTCATCCGCGCCTACCCGCAGGCGGACCTCCCCGAGGACCTGCGGTGGATGGTCACCGACCTCGCCGCCTGGTCCCGGGCCCTGGACACCCTGGTCAACTACTCGGTACTCACCCGCGAGACCCGGGGCCCCGTCAACAACGCCGAGGTGGGCCCGCACCAGGAGTCCGTGCACATGCACCGGCTCGTCCACGACATCGTCGCCCGGCTCACCGAGGGCGACCACCGCGCCGCCCACCGCCAGGCCGTCCGCACCCTGCTCGCCGAGGCCGACCCCGGCAACCCCATGGACAGCCGGCACTGGCCCCGCTACGCCGAACTCCTGCCCCACCTGGAACCCTCCGGCGCGCTCCTCAGCCACAACCCGCGCACCCAGACAGCCGTGCTCAACTGTCTGCGCTACTGCTTCCGCAGCGGCGAGTTCAGGGCCGGCATCCAGCTCGCCGAGAAGATCCGGGACAACTGGTCCACCTTCATGGACCCGCTGGACCAGCCCATGCTGGACCTCACCACCCAGCAGAGCAACATCCTGCGCTCCTTCGGCCGCTTCCGCGAGGCCTACGACCTCGACCTCGCCCAGCGGGAACGCCTCGCCGCAGCCCAGCCGCCCAACGAGCTCGGCACCCTGCTCTCCAGCAGCGCCATCTCCAGCGACCTGCGCTTCCTCGGCCAGTACAAGGAGTCGGAACGGCTCCAGCGCCATGTCCTCGCCGACGCCGAACGCCTCCTCGGCGACAGCGAGTTCTCCACCCTCGTCGCCCGGCACAACCTCGGCGTCACCCTGCGGCAGCTCGGCCGCTTCCAGGAGGCGTACGAGTCCGACGCCGAGACCCTCGCCCTCAGCGAGCGGGTCCTCGGCAAACGCCACTCCCACACCCTCAACTCCAGCAACGCCCTCGCGCACGACCTGCGGCTGCTCGGCCAGTACCGCGAGGCGCTCGCCCGCCAGGAGGCCAACGTCCTGCGCCATGTGCAGGTGCTCGGCCCGCAGCACCTGCAGACCCTGTACGCCCGCACCCAGCTGGCCCTGTGCCGGCGCCGCGAGGGCGGCTTCCAGCAGGACCTCGGAGCCACCATGGCCAGCCTGCTCGACCAGCTGGAGCAGGTGCACGGCCGCACCCACTACGTGACGCTCTCCTCCCTCAACAACTACGCCAACTACCTCCGCGAACACGGCGACCTCGACCACGCCCGCGAACTCAGCCGCGAGGCCGAGGCCGGCTACCGCGCCCTCCTCGGCCCCGCACACCCGGTCGCCACCGGCGTCCTCGCCAACACCGCCCTCGTCCTCCAGGCCTCCGGCGAACGCGCGGACGCCCTCGCCATCCTGGAGGCCGCCCTCGCCGGACTGACCTCCTCGCTCGGCTCCGACCACCCCTGGGTGCTCGGCTGCGCGCTCAACGCCTGCGCCGCCCGCAACTTCAACGGCCGCGTCCACGACGCCGCCGAGCTCAGCCGGGACACCCTGCGCCGGGCCCGGCACACCCTCGGCAACGAGCACCCGCTCACCCTCTCCTGCCAGGTAGCCCTCGCCACCGACCTGCGCGGGCTCAGGGAGACCGAGGAGGCCGGGAAGCTGGAGGAGGACGCCCTGCTCACCCTCACCCGCACCCTCGGCGCCCAGCACCCGCACACCCTGTCGGCACGCCAGCGCAACCGGCCCTACTGGGACTTCGAGGCCAACCTGGGCTGAGCCCCGTACAGCAGGCGGAAACGCCGGAGGCCCGGCACCCCTTCCGGGGTGCCGGGCCTCCTCACGCGGTACGAGATCAGGCGTCGAAGACCTCGTTGACCAGCTGCTGCTGCTCCGCCTGGTGGCGCTTGGCCGAGCCGACCGCCGGGGAGGAGGAGTGCGGACGCGAGATCCGGCGCAGGCGCTCGCCCGCCGGGATGTCCGCGCCGACCGCCAGGTCCAGGTGGTCGATCAGGTTGAGCGCGATGAACGGCCAGGCACCCTGGTTCGCCGGCTCCTCCTGCGCCCAGATGTACTTCGCGGCGTTCGGGTACTTGGCGATCTCGGCCTGCAGCTCGGCACCCGGCAGCGGGTACAGGCGCTCCAGACGGATGATCGCGGTCTCCGTGTCACCGCGCTTCTGACGCTCGGCCTCCAGGTCGTAGTAGACCTTGCCCGCGCAGAAGACGACCTTGCGGACGTTCGCCGGGTCGACCGTCGTGTCACCGATCACCGGGCGGAAGCCGCCGGTGGTGAACTCCTCCACCTTGGACGCCGCGGCCTTCAGACGCAGCATCGACTTCGGGGTGAAGACGATGAGCGGCTTGTGGTGCGGGTTGTGCACCTGCCAGCGCAGGAGGTGGAAGTAGTTCGACGGCAGCGTCGGCATGGCGACCGTCATGTTGTCCTGGGCGCACATCTGGAGGAAGCGCTCCGGGCGCGCGGACGAGTGGTCCGGGCCCTGGCCCTCGTAGCCGTGCGGCAGGAGCAGCGTGACGCCGGAGGTCTGGCCCCACTTCTGCTCGGCCGAGGAGATGAACTCGTCGACGACGGTCTGCGCGCCGTTGACGAAGTCACCGAACTGGGCCTCCCAGATGACCAGGGAGTCCGGGCGCTCCAGCGAGTAGCCGTACTCGAAGCCCATCGCCGCGTACTCGCTGAGCAGCGAGTCGTAGACGTTGTAGTGGGCCTGGTCCTCGGTCAGGTAGAGCAGCGGGGTGTAGTCCTCGCCGGTCTCCTGGTCGACCAGGACCGCGTGGCGCTGGCCGAAGGTGCCGCGGCGGGAGTCCTGGCCCGACAGACGGACCGGGGTGCCCTCCATGAGGAGGGAGCCGATGGCGAGGGTCTCGCCGAAGCCCCAGTCGATGGTGCCGTCGTCGATCGAGGCGGCACGGCGCTGCATCTGCGGGAGCAGACGCGGGTGGACCGTGATCCGCTCCGGGACGTTGACCTGCGACTCGGCGATCCGCTTCACGACCTCCTGGGAGACCGCGGTGGTGACGGCGACCGGGAACTCGGCCTGAGCGTCCGGGACGGTCGTCGCGGCCGGGGCGGCGGTGGCCTCGCGGACCTCCGCGAACACCTTCTCCAGCTGGCCCTGGAAGTCCTGGAGCGCCTGCTCCGCCTCTTCGAGGGTGATGTCGCCGCGACCGATGAGCGACTCGGTGTACAGCTTGCGCACCGAACGCTTCTTGTCGATCAGGTTGTACATCTGCGGGTTGGTGAACTGCGGGTTGTCGCCCTCGTTGTGACCGCGGCGGCGGTAGCAGATGAGGTCGATCACGACGTCCTTGTTGAACGTCTGGCGGAACTCGAAGGCGAGCCGCGCGACGCGGACCACGGCCTCCGGGTCGTCGCCGTTCACGTGGAAGATCGGCGCCTCGATCATGCGGGCCACGTCGGTCGCGTACATCGAGGAACGCGAGGACTCCGGGGCGGCGGTGAAGCCGACCTGGTTGTTGATGACGATGTGGACCGTGCCGCCGGTGCGGTAGCCCCGCAGCTGCGACATGTTCAGCGTCTCGGCGACGACACCCTGGCCGGCGAAGGCCGCGTCGCCGTGGAGGGCGACGGGCAGGACGGTGAAGTCCGTGCCGCCCTTGTTGATGACGTCCTGCTTGGCGCGGACGATGCCTTCCAGGACCGGGTCGACCGCCTCCAGGTGCGAGGGGTTGGCGGCCAGGGAGACCCTGATCTGCTCGCCGTCCAGGCCGGTGAAGGTGCCCTCGGCGCCCAGGTGGTACTTCACGTCGCCGGAGCCGTGCATCGACTTCGGGTCGAGGTTGCCCTCGAACTCGCGGAAGATCTGCGCGTACGACTTGCCGACGATGTTCGCCAGGACGTTCAGGCGGCCGCGGTGGGCCATGCCGATGACGACCTCGTCGAGGCGCGACTCGGCGGCGGAGTCGATGACCGCGTCGAGCAGCGGGATGACGGACTCGCCGCCTTCCAGGGAGAAGCGCTTCTGGCCGACGTACTTCGTCTGCAGGAAGGTCTCGAAGGCCTCCGCCGCGTTCAGTCGGCGCAGGATCCGCAGCTGCTCCTCGCGCTCCACGCGGGAGTGCGGGCGCTCGACGCGGTCCTGGATCCACTTGCGCTGCTTCGGGTCCTGGATGTGCATGAACTCGACGCCGGTGGTGCGGCAGTACGAGTCGCGGAGCACGCCGAGGATGTCGCGGAGCTTCATCATCGACTTGCCGGCGAAGCCGCCGACCGCGAACTCGCGCTCCAGGTCCCACAGGGTGAGGCCGTGCTCGGTGATGTCCAGGTCGGGGTGCTTGCGCTGCTTGTACTCCAGCGGGTCGGTGTCGGCCATGACGTGGCCGCGGACCCGGTAGGAGTGGATCAGCTCGAAGACGCGCGCGGCCTTGGTGACGTCGTCGTCGTGCGAGGCGTCGATGTCCCGGAGCCAGCGGACCGGCTCGTAGGGGATGCGCAGGGACTTGAAGATCTCGTCGTAGAAGCCCTCCTCGCCGAGGAGGAAGTTCGCCACGATCCGCAGGAACTCGCCGGAGGCGGCGCCCTGGATGACGCGGTGGTCGTACGTCGAGGTCAGGGTCATGACCTTGGAGATGCCCAGCTTGTTCAGGGTGTCCTGGGAGGTGCCCTGGAACTCGGCCGGGTAGTCCATCGAGCCGACGCCCATGATGACGGACTGTCCGGGCATCAGACGCGGCACGGAGTGGACGGTGCCGAGGCCGCCGGGGTTGGTCAGGGAGACCGTGACGCCGGAGAAGTCCTCCATCGTCAGCTTGCCCACGCGGGCGCGCTTGACGATGTCCTCGTAGGCCTGCCAGAACTCGAAGAAGTTGAGCGTCTCGGCCTTCTTGATGCCCGCGACGACGAGCTGGCGGTCGCCGTTGGGCTTGACCAGGTCGATCGCGAGGCCGAAGTTCACGTGCTCCGGCTTGACCAGGGTCGGCTTGCCGTCCTTCTCCGCGAAGGAGTAGTTCATCGACGGCATGGCCTTGATCGCCTGCACCATCGCGTAGCCGATGAGGTGCGTGAAGGAGATCTTCCCGCCCCGGGCGCGCTTCAGGTGGTTGTTGATCACGATCCGGTTGTCGAAGAGCAGCTTCACCGGGACGGCGCGGACGGACGTGGCCGTCGGGACGTCGAGGGAGGCGTTCATGTTCTTCGCGACCGCGGCGGCGGGGCCGCGCAGCGTGATCAGCTCCGGGCCGGCGGGGGCCTCGGTGGCCGGGGCGGCCTTGACGGCCGCCGGAGCGGCGGCGGGCTTCGCGGCGACCGGCGCGGGGGCCGCGGCCGGCTTCACGGGAGCCGGGGCCGCGACCGGGGCGGGCGCGGGGGCCGGAACGGCCGCCGGAGCCGAAGGCGTGGCCTGTGCGGGGCTCGCCTGCGGCGCGACGGGCGCGCTCTGCGTGGTGGTGGTGGCCTGGGCGGCCGGGGTCTCCGACGCTCCGGGCTTGTAGTCGGCGAAGAAGTCCCACCAGGCACGATCGACTGAATTCGGGTCCTGGAGGTACTGCTGGTAGATCTCGTCGACGAGCCACTCATTGGCACCGAAGGCGGCTGCGGGGCTCACGCCCTGCCCGTCTTGGTCGGCCGGGGAGCTCGGGGTACTGGGGGACTGAGACGACACGGCGGCAACCGCCCTCTTCCGCTTCGCAAGGTGATGGACAGCGGAAATAAAGGCTACGCCTGTCCGGCCGAGAGGTGCAGGCCAGGCACTCCAACGTTGCGCAAGTCACACTTGACAGCGTGTTTCGATGCCATGAATGGCGGGAAACAAGCGTGGTTCCGCATGTGTGAGGGTACGGGGAATCGCGAGCACGGCCCGCTTCGGCCGCACCCCTGATCACGTCCCGCTCACGGAGACGCACGTCCTGCTCACGTACACGCACGTCCCGCTCACGGAGGCGCATGTCCCGCTCACGTACACGCAGAACGTGCGCTTCCGGTTCGAACCCTACGTCAATCCCTCGGGGGAAGGCTGCCCGGAAGAGTGACTCTGATGCGGCATCCACGTGACGATTCGGCCACTCCGATCCCGCCGCCGTGCAGATCCACCGCCCAGCGGGCGATCGCGAGCCCGAGGCCCGTGCCGCCGTCGCTGCCCGGCCCCTGCCGGTCCGGAGTCGAGCCCCGGTTGAACCGCTCGAAGACCTTGTGCCGCTCCGACTCCGGGATGCCGGGACCCTCGTCCTCGACCTCCAGCTCCAGCGAGTCCGGATACGGGCCGCGCCGGGCCCGGACCGTGACCCGGCCGTGCGGCGGGGAGTGCTTCACCGCGTTGTCGATCAGGTTCGCCATCACCTGGTGCAGCCGCTCCGCGTCCGCGTGCGCGACCAGCTCCGGCGGCGACACGTCCAGGTGCAGATGCACGTCCGTACGCCGGTGCAGGCCCGAGGTGGACGAGAGGCCGCGCTGGGACGCGGCCAGGTTCGCCTCCCGCAGCACCCCCGACAGATACGGCCAGACCTCGAAACGGCTCGCCCGGAGCGTGACGACACCGTTGTCAAGACGTGACAGGTCGAGCAGGGTCTCCACCAGCCGGCCGAGCCGCTCCGTCTGCTTCAGCGCCGACCGCATCGTCTCCGGATCGGCCTCGGACACCCCGTCCACGACGTTCTCCAGGACGGCCCGCAGCGCCGCGATCGGCGTGCGCAGCTCGTGCGAGACATTGGCCACCAGCTCCTTGCGGTGCCGGTCGACGGCCTCCAGGTCGTCCGCCATGCGGTTGATCGTCGACGCGAGGTCGCCCAGCTCGTCCCGCCGGTCCGCGCCCCGCACCCGCCGGCTGAAGTCCCCACGCGAGATCGACCCGGCCACCGTGTTCATCTCGTCGAGCGGCGCCGTCAGCGACTGCGCCACGAACTGGGTGATCAGCAGGGTCGCGATCATCGCGAAGATCGTGATGTAGCGGAACTCCGTGGACGTGCGGATCGCGACCAGGGCCAGGCAGGAGGTCAGCAGGACCGCCCCGACGACCAGGGCGCCCAGCTTGGTCTTGATCGAGATCACGATCCGACGGGGCCCGCGCGGTCCCCGTCCCACGTGCGGCCTCCCGGGCCCCGGCCGGTTCACGGCGCCGGGGTCTCCAGCGCGTAACCGACGCCGTGGACCGTACGGATCCGCTCGGCCCCGATCTTCCGTCGCAGCGCCTTGATGTGGCTGTCCACGGTCCGGGTGCCCGAGGCGTCCGCCCAGTCCCACACCTCCGCGAGCAGCTGCTCACGGGAGAGGACCGCCCGCGGAGTGCTCGCCAGGCAGACGAGCAGGTCGAACTCGGTCGGGGTCAGGTGCACGTCCTCCGCGCGGACCCGGACCCGGCGCTGCGCGTGGTCGATCTCCAGCTCGCCCAGGCGCAGGATCCCGCTGCGCGGGGTGACCGCCGCGAGCGCGGCCCGCTCCACCCGGCGCAGCAGCACGTGCACCCGGGCGGCCAGCTCGCGCATCGAGAACGGCTTGGTCATGTAGTCGTCCGCGCCGACGCCGAGGCCGACCAGCATGTCGGTCTCGTCGTCGCGGGCGGTCAGCATGAGGACCGGGACGGGACGCTGGGCCTGGACCCTGCGGCACACCTCCAGGCCGTCGAAACCGGGCAGCATCACGTCCAGGACCATCAGGTCGGGCTGCCAGGCCTCGGCCGCGTCCACGGCCGCGGGACCGTCGGTCGCCGTCTGGACGAGGAAGCCCTCGGCGCGCAGCCGTGCGGAGATCGCCTCCACGATCGTGGCGTCGTCCTCGACCACCAGGACGCGCCGCTGGGCCCCCGGAGTGGCCGCCGCACCGTGGTGAGTGGTGTGTGTCTGCTCCATTGCCCCGCCTCGCGTCGCCGATGTCGGTGCAGCAGCCTAGAGGTACCGACGGCGTCCCGGCTATCCAGGAGTTATCCGGGACGGACGGCGAGGTGGACCACGTCGGGGACGCCCCGGGCAACGGGGATCTCTTCCGTCCGTACCCCGCTGAATCCGGCATTCCGCAACGACTCTTCGAAATCGGCGGAGGGCTGGGCGGACCACACGGCGAGGATCCCGCCGGGGTTCAGCCGGGCCGCGCAGGCCGCCAATCCTTCGGCCGAGTAAAGGGATTCGTTGTCCTCGGTGACCGTCCAGTCGGGGCCGTTGTCGATGTCGAGACAGAGGGCGTCGTAGGTGTCGGTGGTGGTGCCGAGGTACGCGACGAGGTCCGTGTGCAGGATCACGGTCCGCGGATCGGCGAGCGCGGCCCCGGAGATCGCGGAAAGGGGCCCCTTCCGGTGCCATTCGATGATCGCCTCCTCACGCTCCGCGACCGCGATGCGGGCCCAGCGGGGGTCGGCGGCGGCGTGGGCGAGGGAGAAGCCGACGCCGAGACCGCCGACGAGGACGGAGGCGCCGGCACGGGTCCGCTCGGGGAGGGCGGCCATCGCCGCTTCGATCAGGAGCCGCTCGGAACGCCCGTCGGAGGTGTCCATCAGGAAGGTGCCGTTGGCGATGATCTCGTGGTGCTCGCCACGGCGGCGGAGGACGACTTCTCCGTACGGCCCTTCACGGCGGTCGAGGATGACGGGGCCGGTCATGATCACTCCGTGGCTCGTGTGCGTACGGTTTGTCCCGGCCATCCTCGCGGTGCGGCGACGGCCGGGACAAACACATAACGAGCCTTACGGGCGCGGGGCTTCGTGCTCCACGTACCGCTCGATCGCGTTCAGCTCGCGGCGCGCTCCGACCTTGGTGCCGTAGGTGCGGTCCCAGGTGACCGGGGCGACCGTGACGTGGCCCTTGTCGAGCAGCCAGGTGGAGTCGGCGTCCTTCCGGCCCTCGGCGCACTCGCCCTCACCGGTGCCGTCCACGGGGCAGAGGCCGAGCGCGATGTCGAAGGAGTCGCCGCTGCCTCGCTGCTCGTAGGCGTGGTAGACGACGGCGCCGTCCCCGACGCGCGTCCAGACCGGGGTCCCGGCCCGCTGACCGGTGCTGACGTCGGGGTAGTCGACCTTGAGCGCGAAGTCGCCGGTCAGCAGGCCGCGTTCCTCGAGGCCCGCGACGAAACGGGCGCCGAACTCGGCGTTGGCACGGTAGTTGACGCGGGGGAAGTTCAGGTTGCTCTCGTCGCCGGAGGAGGAGAAGGCGATCGCGGGCACGCCCTGGTCGATCGCGGCGACGGCGGCGCCCACGGTGCCGGAGTCGTTCACGCTCGCGGAGACGTTGGGGCCGGAGTTGATGCCGGTGAGGACGAGGTCGGGTGCCTCGGCCCAGCCGGCCTTGGCCTTGAGGCCGGCGCGCAGGGCGAGCTTGACGGTGTCGGCGGGGGTGGCGGACGGGGAGTCCTTGGTGCAGGGGCCGTCGGCGAGGCAGACGCCGTAGACGGCTCCGCGGGACGGGGCCTGGGCGCAGTCGTTCTCGTAGCCGGCGGGCAGGGCGGTGCGGCGCTGGGCGGTGAGGACGCCGCCGTTGGTGACGGCGGTGCCCTTGCCGGACTGGACCTGCCAGGGCGCCATGACGACGACGTCGGCCCCGGCGGCACACATCGCGCGGCGGAGCTCGTACAGGCCGAGACCGTCGGAGTTGCTCGCCTTCGCCGCCCGCATGGAGTCGTCGTTGGAGATCAGGATCCGCATCCCCGCGAGCGGGAGGGCCTTCTCGGCGGTGCCGGGAGTGGTGGCGTAGGCGGTGGCGCCTGCGGCGGCGAGTACGGCGGCTGCCGCGGACAGCGCGAGGTGCGAGCGCATGCGTACGGTCCCTTCATGAGCATGACATGCGGGCGGAAGAAGAGGATCCGGGGCCCGGCCCCCCACGGGCGGGCCCCGGATCGTGCGCGGGGTCGTCAGATGCCCCGCGGTCTGTGGGTGGATGTCGGATCCGACATCCGTGGTGGGGATGCTGGATCCGACATCCGGTTTGGTGGCGGATGCTGGATCCAAAATCCGAAATCCAAATATTGGATCCGGGATCCGAATATTGGATCCGTGATCCCTGATCTCTGATCCGTGATTTCGGATCCCGGATCAGATCTCCAGGCTGTGCCCGTGCGCGAACACCGGATCCACCGTGTCGTTCGGGACGTCCGGTCGGGAGGCCTCCACCGCCGCCATCGAGCGCGGCAGCTCGAACGGCAGCTTCCCCGCCGCCTTCGCCCGGCCGAAGGCCACGTCGAGGAGGGCCTCGTCGCTCGCGCCGTAGTCGGCGATCAGGGCCGCCGCGTGCTCGGCGATCTCCGGCAGGACGGCCGGCCGCTCCAGGTTCACGCAGACCACCGTGGGGACGGCCCGCAGGAGGGCGAGGATCCCGTCCAGCTCCTCCTGGCCGAAGGCGAGGCTGCCGGAGTGGAAGAAGGACTCGAACCTGTTCGGCCGCTCCTCGTACGGGGTGCGGAGCCGGAGCACCGCGAGGTCGGCGTCGGCCGGGTCGGCGACGACCTCGCCGTACGCCGAGGCGACGACCGGGTCGACGTTCTCGACGTACAGCCTCGGCCGCCCCGAGAGGGGGAGCGGGCCGTCGGTGAGGACGGTGAGCGAGCGGCGCTGGGCGGCGGCGCCGGCGGCCGTGAAGTCGGCGCGGCCGACCGTCTCGGCGGCCTCGTCGGGGTCGACGTACCGGCGCTCGTCGAAGAGGCCCAGGAGGAACTTCTCCCGCAGCAGCCGCCGTACGGAGGCGTCGATCCGCGCCTCGGCGATCCGGCCCGTCGTGACGAGCTCCACGATCACCTCGGGGCACTCCTCGCCGCCGAACTGGTCCGCGCCCGCGTCCAGCGCCTTCGCGGCCCGCTCGGCCACGCTCAGGTGCTCGACGCCCCAGGCGCGGGCCACGTGCATCTCGCCGAAGATCGGGGCGTCCTCGAGGAGCCCCCAGTCGGTGCAGACGATGCCGGTGAAGCCGAGTTCCTCGCGGAGCAGGCCCGTGATGACGCCCTTGTTGAAGCCGAAGCCGACCTCTTCCCAGTCGGTGCCGATCGGCTGGCCGTAGTACGGCATCATCTGCGAGCAGCCGGCGGCGATCGCGGCCTTGAACGGCTCCAGGTGGTGGTCGCGCATGCCGCCCGGGTAGATCTGCTCCTTGCCGTGCGGGAAGTGCGGGTCCTCGCCGTCCTTCTGCGGGCCGCCGCCGGGGAAGTGCTTGACCATCGCGGCGACCGAGTCCGGGCCGAGCTCGGGGCCCTGGAGCCCGCGCACGTACGCCTGGACCAGCTCGCCCGTCAGCCTGGCGTCGGAGCCGAAGGTGCCGGACTGGCGGGACCAGCGGGGTTCGGTCGCGAGGTCGATCTGCGGGTGGAGCGCGGTGCGGAAGCCGACGGAGAGGTACTCGCGGCGGACGGTGTCGGCGAAGTCGAAGACCAGCTCCGGGTCGCCGATCGCGGCGAGGCCGAGCGCCTCGGGCCAGGCGGAGAAGGCGCCGGCGTTGAAGGAGGCGCCGATGTTGTCCGTGAAGGCGTGGCGGGGGTCGGTCGACAGGGAGACGGGGATGCCGAGCCGGGTGCTCGCGGCCATCTCCTGGACGGCGTTGTGCCAGAGGGCCATCTCGCGGGCGCCGTAGCTGCCGAGCAGGTTGAAGTGGGTCAGCCGCCGGTCCTCGATGAGCTGCGGGGTGGTGAGCTCCAGGAGGTCGCCGTCGGTCTCGGTCACCGGGGTGCCGTCGGCGTTCATCGTCAGCATCGTGTGGAAGAGCTGTCCGGCCTTCTCCTCCAGCGTCATGCGGGAGAGGAGGTCCTCGACGCGCTCGTCCACGGGGCGGGCGGGGTCCTGGTACGGGTGCATGGGTGGCTCCGGGGCTACTCGACCGAAGGGCGTGAGGAGGCTCCGCCGGTCATGGGCCGGCCGCGGTGCCGACCTCTGGCGCCCTCAGGCTAAGCGTGAAAACCGAGTACCTACTAGGTTTCGTGTTTGTGTCCTGGATCACACGGGGAAGGGGGCCTTTCCCGCCCGGTCAAGTGGCGTTTTCCTGCCCCGTTAAGGTGTCCGCATGGCGGAGAACACGGACCGGGCGACCCGCGGAAGCGCGGGCAGGGGCAGCTACGCGGTCGGTGACGCGCGCCGCCGGAAGATCCTGGACACCGCCGTCGACCACTTCGGACAGTGGGGCTTCCACGCCTCCTCCCTCGCCCGGATCGCCCACGACTGCGGGATCACCCAGGGCGGGCTGCTCCACCACTTCCGCAGCAAGGAGGACCTGCTCCTCTCCGTCCTCGCGCAGAGCGAACAGCACGACGTGGAGCGCCTGTTCGGCGTCGAACCCGAGTCGTACGCCGCCTATCTGGAGACCCTCGTCGCCCTCATCGAGGAGAACACCCGGCGCCCCGGCATCGTCCGGATGTTCAACGTCCTCGTCGGCGAGTCCGGCAACGTCGGACACCCCGCCCACGAGTACTTCAAGGAGCGCTACGCGCGCGTGCTCCGGCACACCGTCGACCTCCTGGAGAAGGCCGTGCGGAGCGGTGAGCTCCGCGCCGACATCGACTGCCAGGCCGTCGCCCAGGAGCACCTCGCCGTGATGGACGGCCTCCAGATCCAGTGGGCCCTCGACCCGTCCTCGATGGACATGCCGGCCCGGGTGGGCGCGTACCTCAAGCGTCAGTACGCGGAGATCGCGGCGCCTCGGGAGTGACGGGCCTCAGCCGTCGTTCCCCGGACGCCGCGGGCCGCGTCCCGCGTACAGCACGGTGCCGGCCGTGAAGGCGGCCGCCGCGACCGTCCACGCCCCGCCTTCCGGGCCCGGCTGCATCGCCCACGCCCACCAGGCGGCCGCACCGCCCGGTTCGGCAGGGGCCGCCAGACCGACCGCGCACAGGTAGACGGCGGGCGGGAGCCAGCTCAGACGGGCACCGACCAGCGCGGAGCCGCCCGCCGCCACGCCCACCAGGCCCAGCGTGTTGCGTACGGCGGCGGGCGCGCCGAACTCCTCCGGGTGTCCCGGCACCGTGAGGGCCAGCAGGACGCCGGCGAGCGCCGTCGCGGCCAGGAGATGGGTCAGCCGGCGGGGCCACCACGCGCGTACCGCCGTACGGTCCAGCTCGTCGCTCGGCGTGTACAGGCCGGTGCCGATCACGGCCGCCGCGAGCAGGGGGCCGAGGGCCACGACCGGCAGCCGGACCGAGGGCCCGGCCCCCGGCAGCGACTCCAGCCACCGGGCGGCCGCGGCGGCGGCCACCGCCGTACCCGCGAGGACGGCGAGGGCGCCGGGCAGGGCACGGGACCGCAGGTAGAGCCTCAACGGACTCAACGGACTCGTGCGCCTCATGGGACTCAAGGGATCGGCACCTCGTCCGGGTGGCAGGGGTTCGCCGCCAGGTAGCGGGTCAGGTAGTCGCGCTGGGCGGCGGGGGACTTGGCGTTCAGCCGGTCGATGTACGTCCGTGTGCCGGGGACGTCGGGTCCGAAGTCGTCCGGAGTGGGGGCCAGCCACTCGATGACCGCGGCGTTGACGGTCATCGCCCGCTCGGCGTCCGGGCCCGTGAGGTCGCCGGGGCGGCAGGTGTCCGAGAAGAGCTGCATCACGGCGGAGTTCCGGTACAGATCCGCGCGTTCGATCCGCCCCCGCGCCGTGTCCGCCGCGGGATCCATCAGTTCCACGTCGCCGGGGAGGGGGTCGAGAGGACCGGCGGCCCAGCGGGCCGGCGCACCCGGCAGCCCCTTGAGGCGTGCGTTCACCGGGGCGAGGGCCTCCGACACGGCCGGAAGCAGCTTCCGGTCGAGGGCCGTCACGCACACGCGTGGAGTGCCGCCGTCGCAGACCGGGCGGGTCAGGGCCGGATCGGGGCGCCACGGGCCCTCGTCCGGCGGCAGCCGCAGGATCAGCCCCGCGGCGGCGACCGCGACGGACAGCGGGATCAGCGCGAGCGCCCGCAGGCGGGCCGTGTGCGCCCCGTACGCGAGGAGCGCGGCGAGGGCGAGCCCCGCCGTCCACGCCACCGACACCGGCGCGAACCACCAGACTGCCTGGGCCCAGGGGGACCGGTACTCGACGGCCGGGCCCAGCCAGCGGGCCGTGGCCTGCGTGTACGTACCGACGGCAAGGCCCACGTATCCCACGATCCCCAGGAGCGGGGCCGTCAGCCGCCAGGGGACGAGCCGCCCGGCGAGATGGCCGAGTGCGCCGAGGCAGCCGACGGCGACCGCGTCGGCGGCGAGCAGTTCGAGGAAGGGGCGGCCGGCGGAGACGTACGGCCAGGTCGCCGACAGGCACACGGCGTCGGCGAGCAGCACCCCGGCGACGGGCCACAGCGCGGACGGGGCGACCGAGACCAGGAGCCGGCGCAGCGGGAAGCGGGGGACGGACGCCCACAGCTCCGTCGTGCCGCGCCGCCGGTCCCGGCCGCCCTGCCAGCCGCCCGCCGCGAGCGCGAGGGGCCCGCCGAGCAGCCCGACGGCCACGTGCAGCAGTCCCGTCACGTCGGTCCAACGGGTCTGCCACTGCGGGGCCTTGCCGTACATCGCCACCAGCACGGTGAGCGCCACGGCGGCACCCGTCCAGGGCCCGAGCCCGCGCCGCAGCTCGGTCCGGAGCGGGGAGACGGCCCGCACGCGCGCGGGTGCGTCCGTACGGGACGGGGTGAGGGTGCCGGTCATCGCAGCGGCTCCTTCGCCCGGCCGCCAGGGCTCCGGTGGGCGCGCAGGGCGGCGGTGTAGCCGCGTTCCGCCGCGCTCGTCGTGGCGTCGCCCGGGCCGGCCGGCTCGCCGCCGAGCGCGGCGAGTTCCGCCGTCGTGCCCTGGAAGGCGAGCCGTCCCGCCTCGATGAGGGCGACGTCGGTGCAGGCCGCCGCGACGTCCTCGACGAGGTGGGTCGAGACCACCACCGTCGCGCGCGTGCCGAGCTCCCGCAGCAGCTCCCGGAAGTCGACGCGCTGCTCCGGGTCGAGTCCGGCGGTCGGCTCGTCGAGCAGGAGCAGGTCCGGTTCGTTGACGATCGCCTGCGCGATCCCCGCCCGCCGCACCATCCCGCCCGACAGCGTCTTCATGCGCGCGTCGATCCTGTCCCCGAGCCCGACCCGCCGCACCGCCCGCTCCACGGCCGCCGGGACGCGGTCGGCCGGCAGCTCCTTGAGCCAGGCCACGTACGCGACGAACTCCCGCACCGTGAACGCCGGGTAGTAGCCGAACTCCTGCGGCAGATAGCCGAGCCGGCGCCGGATCGCGGTGCGCTCGCCGTGGCCGGCGGAGTCGGCGCCGAGCAGCTCCACCCGGCCGGCGGTGGGCGCGGCGACGGTCGCGAGGACCCGGATGAGGGAGGTTTTCCCGGCCCCGTTCGGGCCGAGCAGACCGTGCACGCCCGGCCCGAGGGAGAGGTCGAGCGCGTCGAGCGCGACGGTACGGCGGTGCCGGACGGTCAGTCCGGTCACCGCGACGGTGGCCGAGGGGTTCACCGGGTCTCCAGGTGGTCGAAGGAACGGCGCCGCAGCGCGAGGAGGGCGGCGCAGACGAGGGCGGCGGCGGCCCAGGCGCCCTGCACGGCGGGGCCGGCGAAGTACCGGGCGATGCCGCCCGTCCCCGAGGGCCCGAGGAGGGGGCCCGCCACGGCGAGCAGCCACCCGCCGCCGAGCGTCGCGGCCGCGGCCCGGCAGCCGACGAACGAGCCGAGCGCGAGCGCGGCCAGGGTCAGCGCCAGGCCCGGGAGGAGCCAGGCGGCCGCCCCGGGAAACCCGGCCACGGGGGGCAGCAGCGCCCCGCCGGCGGTCAGCAGGGGGACGCAGGCGCCGAGGACGGCGGCGGTACGGGTGAGCAGCAGCCGCAGACCGCCCGAGGGGGTGGCGGCGGTGATCTCGTACAGGGGGTCGGCGTGCCGTCCGTACGAGACGGCCACCCCGGCGAGCGGCAGGAGGGGGGAGACGGCGAGCAGCCAGCTCCGGGCACCCCGGAACCCGGCCCCGTGGGCGAGCGCGAACGCCCCGCCGAGCACGAGCACCACGGCCACCACCCAGGACCCCCGCAGCGCCGGCCCGGCGGCCCACCAGATCCGCGCCCACCGCCCGAGGGGATGCGCGACGGGGGGCCTGTCGCGGCCCGCCCTGGTCGTGGCCGCCCCGGTCGGCGCCGTACGCACGCGCGTGGTGGCCGTTTCCGGTGTGTGGCCCAGGGACGTCAGGAGTTCCGCGCGCAGGGACGCCAGGGCCGGGCCCGCCGTGGTCGCGTGGACGGCCGCCGAGACGCGTGACGCGCAGGGGCCGCAGGACTCGACGTGCTTCTCCAGGGACCAGGCGTCCGTCTCGGGGGCCGCGCCCGCCGCGTACCGGTGGGCGAGGGTGTCGGAGACGTGCCAGGGGGCCGTCATGCGGTGCCTCCGAGAGGGTGCGGGCCGAGCGCGGCGCGGAGTTCCCGGCGGGCGCGCTGGGCGCGGGTCTTGACGGTGCCCTCGGGTATGCCGAGCAGCCGGGCGGTCTCGCGGGTGGTCAGGCCGTCGACGACGGTGGCCCGCAGGACCTCGGCGAGTTCGGGCGAGATCCGGTCGAGGGCGGCGCCGACCTCCCCGTACTCCAGGCCGGCGAGCACCCGGTCCTCGGCGGAGGGTGCCGGGACGGGCGGTTCCGCGGGCCGGGCGGCGGCGGCGCGTTCGGCCCGGGCGCCGGCCCGTCGCGCGTCCACCAGGCGCCGGGCGGCGATCACCCAGAGCCAGCCGCCCGCCTCGCCCCGGCCCCGGTGGCCGCCGGCCGAGCGCCAGACGGTGACGAAGGTGTCCTGGAGGACCTCCCGTACGGTTTCCTCGTCCGGGCAGCGCCGGGCCAGCCGGGCGTACAGCCAGCCGGCGTGCCGGTCGTAGAGCACGGCCAGCGCCTCGGTGTCCCCCCGGGCGACCGCGCGCAGCAGTGCCGCGTCGTCGTCCTCGTCGCCCCCGGAGGGGCCTCCCCCTGCGGGGCGCAACAGTCTCACGCCCTCTCTATCGCCGGGAGGCACTCACCCGGTTCACGGGCTGTCGCCGGGAGGCCCCCACCCGGTTCACGGGCTGTCGCCGCGAGGCACTCGCCCGGTTCACGGGCTGTCGCCGCGAGGCACTCGCCCGGTTCACGGGCTCGTCGGCGGCCCGCCTTCCGGAAGGGCGGCGAAGACGCGCTGGAGGGCGGGCGGGCGCTCGCCGTCGCCCGCGACGACCAGGCGGTGGTGGTACGTCACGTAGTACTGGAAGCCGTCCGGGATCGGGCTGCCCGTCGGGCGCTCCGGGACCAGGGCGAACGCGGGGTCCTCCAGGGCCGCCCGCAGTTCGGCCACCTCGGCGGGGGTCTGCTTGCCGGTCCGGGGCGGCTTGGTGCCGGCGCGGCTGGTCCAGCTGCCGTCGTAGTGGACGACGAGCTGGTTGCGGACGCCGGCGAGGCCGCCGTTGACGACCACCTCGACGAGCACCTCGCTCGGCTGCGGGTTCGTCGTCGGGGTGCCGGGGGCCGTGGTGGAGCTCGGCGGGGCCGGAGCGCTCGTGCTCGACGTCGGCCCGCCGGGGGCGGACGGCACCCCGGGGCCGCAGCCGCTCACGCCGCCGGCCAGGGTTCCCGCGAGCAGCAGGGCCCCGCACCACGTCCACCTTCCCCGTACGCCTCGCACCATGGATCGAGCATGCCCCGTCGGGGGCCCCGCGCGCAGCCGGACGGGGCGGATTCCAACCCGGGGGGAGCGTCAGGGTTCTGTTCGAACGATTCCGGTGAGCGGCCCCCGGTAGCGCCAGTCCAGGGAGTCGTACAGCGCGAGGCCGTCCGTGGTCGCGGCGAGCACCCCGGTCGCGGCGCCCGCCTGGGCGGCGGCGGCCTCCAGGGTGCGCATGACGTTCGCGCCGAGGCCCCGGCGCCGGTGCGCGGGGTCCGTCTCGATCTGGTCGGCGACGGCGGTGGAGCCGGTCGGGGCGATCTGGCCGCGGGCGGCGAGGGTGCCGTCCGGGGCGAGGATCCGGACCCGGATGACACCGTCCTCGACCTGGGTGGTCCTGGCGTATCCCTCGGGCGGCGCGGGGCGGGCGCCGGGGTCCAGCGGTTTGACCATCATGAAGCCCGGGTCGTCCGGGATCGTCCACCCCTCGGTGATCCACGGCAGCACGTCCTCGGGGCCCGCCATCACCTTGAGCCAGCTGTACGGCGCGGTCAGCCGGGCGCAGAGCGCGCCGACGGAGGCCGCGTCGGGGGCGGGCAGCACGTGCCGCACGACGTGCCGGGGCAGGCCGACCTCGATCCGGTAGCCCCAGGGCTCGGCGACGGCGGCCGGGGTGCCCCGGGAGACGGTCCAGCCCGCGACCCAGGCATTGGTAATAGCTGCTATGTCCATGCAGGGATTACATCGGCTCCACCCGGGCGCGTGCGAGGGTGATCGCTCAGAGCGAACGAACGTCCGGGAACATCCTCGGGCTCACAAGCATTGAGTGCGTATAGCTCAACTTGACTGCCGAAGGGGAGATCATGGCTTCTGAGTCCATGGCGTCTGTGCCGCTCACTCTGCCTGTGCTGCCGCTCGACGACGAGGTCGTGCTGCCCGGAATGGTGGTGCCGCTGGACCTGTCCGACAACGACGTACGGGCCGCCGTCGAGGCCGCCCAGGCCGCCGCCCGCACCGCAACGGGCAAGCCCCGCGTACTGCTTGTGCCGCGGGTCGACGGAACCTACGCCGGCACCGGCGTCCTGGGCATCGTCGAGCAGGTCGGGCGCCTGTCCGACGGCGACCCCGGCGCGCTCATCCGCGGTCTCGGCCGCGTCCGCATCGGCGCCGGCACCACCGGCCCCGGCGCCGCCCTGTGGGTCGAGGGCAGCACCGTCGAGGAGACCCTGCCCGACCCGCTGCCCGGCTCCGTGACCGAACTGGTCAAGGAGTACAAGGCGCTGGCCACCAGTTGGCTCAAGAAGCGCGGCGCCTGGCAGGTCGTCGACCGCGTCCAGCAGATCGACGGCGTCGGCGCCCTCGCCGACAACTCCGGCTACTCGCCCTTCCTCAGCGTCGAGCAGAAGGTCGAACTCCTGGAGACCGCCGACCCGGTCGCCCGCCTCAAGCTCGCCACCGCCCAGCTCCGCGAGCACCTCGCCGAGCAGGACGTCGCCGAGACCATCGCCAAGGACGTCCAGGAGGGCGTCGACAAGCAGCAGCGCGAGTTCCTGCTCCGCCGCCAGCTCGAAGCCGTCCGCAAGGAACTCCGCGACCTCAACGGCGAGGCCGAGGGCGACGAGTCCGACGACTACCGCGCCCGCGTGGAGGCCGCCGACCTGCCCGAGAAGGTGCGTGAGGCCGCCCTCAAGGAGGTCGAGAAGCTGGAGCGGTCCAGCGACCAGTCCCCCGAGGGCTCCTGGATCCGCACCTGGCTGGACACCGTCCTCGAACTGCCCTGGAACGAGCGGACCGAGGACCGGTACGACATCCGGGGCGCCCGTGCCGTCCTGGACGCCGAGCACGCCGGCCTCGACGACGTGAAGGAACGGATCACCGAGTACCTCGCGGTGCGCAAGCGGCGCTCCGACCGCGGCCTCGGCGTGGTCGGCGGGCGCCGAGGCGGCGCCGTCCTCGCCCTCGTCGGCCCGCCCGGCGTCGGCAAGACCTCCCTCGGCGAGTCCGTCGCCCACGCCATGGGCCGTCAGTTCGTCCGGGTCGCCCTCGGTGGCGTACGGGACGAGGCGGAGATCCGCGGCCACCGGAGGACGTACGTCGGCGCCCTGCCCGGCCGGATCGTCCGCGCCATCAAGGAGGCCGGGTCCATGAACCCGGTGGTCCTGCTCGATGAGATCGACAAGGTCGGCTCCGACTACCGCGGCGACCCCGCGGCGGCCCTCCTCGAAGTCCTCGACCCCGCGCAGAACCACACCTTCCGCGACCACTACCTGGAGGTCGAACTCGACCTCTCCGACGTCGTCTTCCTGGCCACGGCCAACGTCCTCGAAGCCATCCCGGAGGCGCTCCTCGACCGCATGGAGCTGGTCCGCCTCGACGGCTACACGGAGGACGAGAAGGTCGTCATCGCCCGTGACCACCTGCTCCCGCGCCAGCTGGAGCGGGCCGGTCTGGAGCCGGGCGAGGTCGTCCTGGAGGAGTCCGCGCTGCGGAAGCTGGCCGGCGAGTACACCCGCGAGGCCGGCGTCCGCACCCTGGAGCGGTCGATCGCCCGGCTGCTCCGGAAGGTCGCGGCCCAGCACGAACTGGGCGACCGCGAGCTGCCGTTCACCGTCGGCCCCGAGGACCTGCGGCAGCTCATCGGGCGGCCGCACCACGTGCCGGAGTCGGCCCAGGACCCGGCGGAGCGGCGGACGGCCGTGCCCGGTGTCGCCACCGGACTCGCCGTGACCGGCGCGGGCGGTGACGTCCTCTTCGTGGAGGCCTCCCTCGCCGACCCGGAGACGGGCGCCGCCGGTCTGACCCTCACCGGTCAGCTGGGCGACGTGATGAAGGAGTCGGCGCAGATCGCGCTCTCCTTCCTCCGTTCGCACGGCGCGGAGCTGGAACTGCCGGTCACCGGCCTCAAGGACCGTGGCGTGCACATCCACTTCCCGGCGGGCGCGGTGCCCAAGGACGGGCCGAGCGCGGGCGTCACCATGACGACCGCCCTCGCCTCCCTGCTGAGCGGCCGGCTCGTCCGTACGGACGTGGCCATGACCGGCGAGGTCTCCCTCACCGGCCGGGTGCTGCCGATCGGCGGCGTGAAGCAGAAGCTCCTCGCCGCGCACCGGGCGGGCATCACGACGGTCGTGATCCCCAAGCGGAACGAGGCCGACCTGGACGACGTCCCGGCCGAGATCCTGGAGAAGCTGGAGGTCCACCCGGTGACGGACGTCCGCCAGGTCCTGGAGATCGCCCTCGCCCCGGCGGTGGTGCCGGTGGACGTGGCCGCGTAACTCCCCACCTCCCGGAGCGGGGTGCCGACACGGCACCCCGCTCCGGCGCGTACGGATCTCGTTACCAGGATGTCAGTCGGGGCTGGCATGCTCGTACGCATGAACGACGACGCCTTCTGGGCTCTCATCGACGAGTTGAGCCGCCGCCCCGGTGACCGGGACGAGCGACTGGAATGGCTGCGGACGGAGCTGATACGGCGTCCGGCGGCCGAGAGCGTGGAGTTCCAGGTGCGTCTGGAGAGGGCGACCGAGCGCGCCGACACGCGCGCGGTGTGGACGGCGGCCAACCGCGTCGAGGGCGGCGAGTGCACGGACGACGGCTTCCACTACTTCACGCTCTGGCTGGTGGGCCAGGGACGCAAGGTGTACGAGTCGGTCCTCGCCGACCCGGACGCGCTCGCCGACGCGCCCGGGGTACGGGCCCTCGTGGGCCGGCACCACGAGGAGTGGGACGACGACGAGTGGCCCGAGTGGGAGGAGCTCGACTACGTCGCCCAGGACGTGTGGGACGAGCTGACGGGCCAGGAGGGCGACGACGGCGAGGAGTTCCTCGACGCCGTCGAGGAGGCGGAGGACGCCGCGGAGGCGGCGGGGGAGTGGGAAGAGGACGAGGAGCCCCGGGGGCCTCGGCCGGAGGGGTTGGCCTTGCCCCGGCTCACCGCCCTCTTCCCGCCCGGTGCCTCCGGCTCCTAGGCGGTGAACCCCGGGAGCCGGAGGAGTCTCTGCGGCTGGGCGGTGCTCCCTGGGCCGTGCCCGGAGAGTCCCGCCCGGCCCCGGCGCCCTAGGACGCGGAGGAGTTGCGGCGGCGGCCCAGGAGCAGGCTGCCCGCCGCGAAGACGGCGAGGGCGCCCGCGCCCGTGAGGGCCGCCGGGAGCGGCGAGGAGGGGGCCTCGGCCGCCTCGGCGGAGAGGGCCGGGGGCTGCTCGTCGCCGCCGTGGCCCGCGTGGCTCACGGTGGACAGCTCGGTGCCCGCCGCGATCTTCGCCTCGGTCGGGGCCTGGGGCTGCGTCTGCGTCTGAGCGGTCGCCGTCGTCGCCGGGCCGCCGAAGGTGACGTCCGAGCAGCTGTAGAAGGCCTCGGGGCTGTCGTTGCGCTGCCAGATCTTGTAGACGATGTGGCGGCCGGTGCGGGCCGGGAAGGTACCCGTGAAGTTGTAGTAGCCGTCGGTCGCGGTGCGGGCGGTGTTGTAGACGGCGACGGGCGTCGGGTCCAGGTCCGACCACTTCAGGGGCTGGGTCGGGTCGAAGCCCGCCTTGGTGATGTAGACGGTCATCGTGCCCGAGTGCGGGGCCGTCACGCGGAACTTGAAGTCGAAGGAGCCGGCGGCGACGGCCGTCGCGGGCCAGTCGGTGCGCGCCCAGTCCAGGGCTCGGTACTTCTCGCGGTTGGCCGAGCACAGCTTGCCGTCCGGGATGAGCGCCTGGTGCTGCCCGGCGGCGTTGGCGATGTTGACCTCGTTCCAGTCGTAGAGCGGCTGGGTGCCGGAGTCGGCGACGAGGTCCTTGCACACCTGCGACTTGGGCGTCTCGGGACCTTCGGCGTAGCAGGCCGCCACCCGGCTCACCGGGTTGAAGACGGCTCCGTGGGCGCTCGCGGTGGCGGGGGTGAGGCTGACCAGGGCAGCGGCGGCGGACAGGGCTGCGACGCCGGTGGCGGTGCGGCGGGAGGACGGCATGCGGGGGCTCTCTCTCGTGCGTGGGGAGTACGGGGTGAGCAACGCGCTTCGGGCGCACGGAAGTTGGATCCCGGGCGACCGCCGTAGAGCGTCGCATTGGTCCATACCAATGGGCAAGAGGGTGGGTGGAAAAAGCCCGAGCGGCCCCCGGGGTGCCGCACACCCGGGAGGCCGCCAAGAGGGAGAGGCGCGGATCAGCCGTTCGCGAGGGCCTGCACGCGCGAGTAGTCCCCGTTGAAGTGGTTGTGGTCGCCGACCGTCGGGCCGGACGAGGTGTACTGCCAGATCGTGTAGTACGGCCAGCCGGCCGGGAGTTCGCCGACCTCGGAGGCGTACCGCGCGATCCACAGCGGGTTGGTGGAGGAGAAGGCCGCCGAGTTGCCGGTGCACTGCTTCCACCAGCTCGTGGCCGTGTAGATCACCGGGTCGCGGCCCGTGCGGTACTTGTACCGGTTCACGAAGTCCTGGATCCAGGCGACCATGCCGGACGCCGTCTTGCCGTAGCAGGTCGCGCCGTACGGGTTCCACTCGATGTCCAGCACGCCCGGCAGCGTCCTGCCGTCGCCCGACCAGCCGCCGCCGTTGTTGACGAAGTAGTCGGCCTGGGCGGCTCCGGTCGTGGTGTCCGGCGTGGCGAAGTGGTATGTGCCGCGGATCATGCCGACGTTGTAGGAGCCGTTGTACTGCTGGGTGAAGTACGTGTTCTTGTAGTACGTGCCTTCCGTCGCCTTGACGTAGGCCCACTTGACCCCGCTGTTCCACAGCGTGGACCAGGCCACGTTGCCGTTGTGGCTGGAGACGTCCACGCCTTCCGTCTGCGTGGCCAGGGTCGAGACGCCGCCGGGCTTGGCGCCCTGGCCGTCGTGCGCGATCACGCCCATGCCCATGTAGGCGGAGCCGCGCGGGGGGACCGCCTGCCGGGCGCCCGGGTCCTGGGCTGCCGTGGCGGTGCCGGAGAGGCCGAGGGGGAGGAGGAGGGCCAGGGCCGCGAGGGCGGCGCCGGCGAAGGTCGTTCCGGATCTGTGCACACGCATTGCGTGCCTCCGAAAGGCTCGGTGGGGGAGCGGTGGCGGCAGGCGTCGCGACAAGTCCTGGAATGGACATGTCATTCAGCTGCCGGGGAAGACGCTACGCACGTAGACCCGCCCGGCGGAAGGGGGCCTGGTTGCCGCCGTTGGTCTACGCCTGCGAAATACTGAAGGAGCTGCGGCGATGCACGCCGCGGGAAGAAACTTTCAGCGACCGGAAAGCGCGCGGGAGGTGCTGACGTGCACGGAAGCGGTACGGGAAACGAAGGCCGGGCCACCGTCGGGGGTGGTGTGGACCAGGAATTCCTCGCCCTCGAACGGGAACTGGCGGTCTTCCTCCGCCGCGCCCGGGCCCAGTCCGGCGAGATGGCCCGCGAGGTCCACCCCGAACTGGAGCCCGCCGCCTACGGCCTCTTCGTGCGCCTCGACGACGCCGGACCCCAGCGGGCCACCGAACTCGCCGGGTACTTCGGCGTCGGCAAGGCCACCATGAGCCGCCAGCTCCGGGCCCTGGAGGACCTCGGACTCGTCGCCCGCGACCCCGACCCCGCCGACGGCCGCGCCTCGCTCGTCCGCCTCACCGAGGAGGGCCGCAGCCGCTTCCGCAGCGTCCGCGACGCCCGGCGCGAACGCTACGTCCGCAAACTCGCCGACTGGGACCGCGCCGAGGTCGCCGAACTCGCCCGCCTCCTCAACCACTTCAACGTCCGCTCGGAGGGCTGACCGCCGGGCGGGGGACCGCAGGGATCAGCGGTCCCACGGCCCCGTGTGCACCGAGGGATCAGTGCTCCGACAGCTCCGCGTGCACCGAGGGATCAGCGCTCCGACAGCTCCGCGTGCACCGAGGGATCAGCGGTCCGACAGCTCCGCGTACACCGCCGTCGCGTCGTCGTGCAGCTTCCAGCGGCGCGCCCCGCCGGCCCGCGCGTCGGCCGCCTCCAGGGCCCGCACCCGGCGGAGCAGGCCCGCAGGCCCCTCCTCGCGCAGGACGCCGAAGCAGTCCGCCCAGTCGCCCTCGCCGAACAGCTCCACCCAGCGGCTCGCCCCGTCCGTGAGCGCCGCCAGGGCCCGTACCTCCGTCCGCGGGGTCGTCCCCGTCACCGCCCGCACCGCGACCGCCGGGTCCGCCGCCGCCGTGAAGAAGCCGCCCTCCCGGTTCCGCAGCCGGTCCGTCGCCGCCAGGGAGCGCCGCACCTCGTCCGGCACCCGGTCGAGCCGGTCGTCGAGCACGGCCCGCACCGCCCCGTCCGGGGCCTCCAGGAGGAGGACGGAGTCGGAGAGGACGAGGTGCTCGACCGACTCCTCGTCCCAGCGGGCGAGCACCACGGTCGCCTGAGGCGTTCGCACGTGAGAAAGGTCACAGGTGTCGCGGTGGGCGTCCGCGGTGCGCCGGATTGCCAGCGAAAGGATCTCGGACAGGGGCATGTCCCGGCGGGAACCGGACAGTTCGGTCAAAGCCCCGCCCAGTCGCGCGGTGAACCACGGGACCGTGTGCACACAACCGTCAGAACCGGCGGGAGGTGTGACGCCGTCGAGCAGCACGACCGTCCCCCCGCTCCCCGACGCGGGCAGAGAGGCGGCCACCCAGTCCTCGTTGGGGCGTTCGGGGCTGCCGGGAAGGGCGGCGACTTCGCTGCGCATGCCCTCCAGTGTGCCCGTCCGGCCGCATTTCCCGGGGAACTCCTTCACTGGACCTGCAAATGACCGGAAATGGCCTGTACCAACCCGGCAGAAGCGGCGCGAGAGGCGGAACGGCCACCTCCGGGAAGCTGCGGGCGGGCATCCTGCCAAAGCCCGCCCGGAAGATCCAACCGGCGCCCCGTACGGGCCCCCTTCGGCCGCCGCCGGAAGTTGTTCGCCAACTACTGAGTGTTGTTCACTCGTTCGGGTGGCGGAGCGGCCGATGCCCGTCCCCTTGCCGGAAGCGCTGGAATGGTCGGAAGCCGTACCAGGGGTGGGGGCGCTCCATGTGACCGGCCGTCACCTCTGCTTCATCGGCGGACGAAAACAAGAATGCGAGCACCGGTGCAGAAGAAGCGGCCTCGGAGCAAGAACGGCACGCAGAGCCAGACCCCCGGTGAGCCGCAGGCCCCCGCCGGCCGGCCCAAGCGCGTCCGCAACCGGCTGGTCGCCGGCGTCGCCCTCGTAGGCGTCACCGTCCTCGCCGCCGGAGCCCCCGCGATCCTCGCCGCCTCGACCGAGCTCACCGAGTCCCAGCGCCTCGTCACCCTCGCCGAACTCGACCGGCAGGCCGTCACCCTCGCCCACTCCCTCGCCGACGAGCGCGACGAGGTCGTCGCGTACATCGCCGCGGGCCGCGACGCACAGACCGGCGACGCCAAGCACAAGCGGCGGATCACCGAAGCGCGCTCCATCCGGGTCGACCGCCAGATCGACGAGATCCGGCCCGCCGCCCCCACCGAACTCCGCCGCGACCTCGCCACGGTCCCCTCCGTCCGCCGCACCGCCCTGACCGGCAAGGGCACGGCCCTGGAGGCCCACAAGGCGTACTCGGACATCATCGGCAAGCTCCAGGCCCTCGCCGACGAACTCGCCGACAAGACCCCGGCCCGCGCCTCCGACGCCGCCCTGACCGAGGCCACCCGCGCCCCCGCCGCCCTCGGCCGCGCCGTCGAACAGGCCTCCGCCACCCGCGGCCTGCTGCTCGCCGCGCTCTCCGTGCCGCAGCCCGAGCCCACCGGGGACGTCCACTACGACCCCCAGACCGGCACCTACGTCGCCGACGAGCCCGAGGGTGCTGCCGAGGCCGAGCGCGCCCGCGACGGCCTCACCGCCGCCGCCCAGCAGGCCCGCGTCCGCGAACTCGCCGCCCTCGGCGACTTCGACCAGGCCGCCGGCGCCACCGCCCGCGACTCCCTCGCGGCCACCGTCACCGGCCCCGACGTCAAGACGGCCGAGCTCGCCCTCGCCTCCCTCACCGACCAGCCCAGGCTGACCGAGGCCGAGCGCGGCACCGACCCGGCAGCCCTGGAGGCGGCCCTCTCCGCCCGCATCGAGCAGATGCGCGGCGTCGAGTCCGCCCTCGCCACCGAGCGGGTCGAAGGCCTCGCCGCGCTCCGCGACGACGACGTCGAAGCCCTCGAACTGCGCATCGCCTTCCTCGGCGGCTGCCTCCTCGTCGCGATCGGCATTTCCACCTACGTCGCCCGCACCCTCACCCGGCCGCTCGCCGTGCTCCGCCTCGGCGCCGCCCGGCTCGCCGCCGCGCCCGAGCCGCATGCCGAGGAAGCGATCCGCTTCACCGGCCGCAACGACGAGTTCGCGCAGGTCGTCCGCTCCCTCAACGCCCTGCAGGGCAAGCTCGCCGGCCTCGCCGCGCAGACCGAGCGGCTCAGCGACGAGCGCGCCGACCTGGCCGCCGCGAAGGAGGCCGTCGGTGCCGAACTCGCCGCCCAGCGCGCCGAGCTCCAGGGCCGGGTCGCCCTCCTGACCGCCGACCTCGAACGGCTCAGGAACTCCGTCCACCACACCTTCGTCAACCTGTCGCTGCGCAGCCTCGGGCTCGTCGAGCGGCAGCTCGGCGTCATCGAGAAGCTGGAGGAGCGCGAGCAGGACCCGGACCGCCTCGCGACCCTCTTCAAGCTCGACCACATGGCGACCGTGATGCGCCGCCACAGCGAGAACCTCCTCGTCCTCGCCGGCCACGAGCACGTCCACGGCCACGCCGGGCCCGTCCCGCTCGTCGACGTGCTGCGCGCCGCCGTCAGCGAGATCGAGCGGTACGAGCGGGTCACCATCCAGTCCCTGCCGCCGCACGCCCAGGTCGCCGGCTTCGCCGCGGACGACCTGAGCCACCTGGTCGCGGAACTCCTGGAGAACGCCACCTCCTTCTCGCCGCCCGACGCCGAGGTCCAGCTCTCCGGCTGGCTCCTGGAGAGCGGCGAGGTGATGCTCTCCGTGCAGGACGCGGGCATCGGCATGACCCCGGCCCGCTTCGCCGAGCTCAACGCGCGCCTCGCCGAGGCCGACCCGGAGGCCTTCGAGGGCGAGGGGCTCGGCATGCGGGTCGTCGCCCTGCTCGCCGCCCGCCACGGCGTCCGCGTCGAACTGCGCGAGCAGAAGCCGGGCGGCACCGCGGCCGTCGTGGTCCTTCCGCTGCCCCTGCTGCCCACCACCCCGCCGACGGCCGTGTCGGAGCCCGTACGGGTCGCGGGCGCCGCGCCCGTGCTCCACCTGCCCGGCTCGGCCGCCGAGGCCAACTCCAACACCCTGCCGTCCCGGCACCGCGACCCGCTCGTGGAGGCGGCGGAGGCCGCGTTCCTGGCGGCGGAGACGGAGCGGGAATCGGCGGAGGAGCACGCCCCCGAGCCGGAGCCGGAGCCGGAGCCGGAGCTGGAAGCGGCCTCGTACGCCCCCGAGCCCGAGCTCGAAGAAGCCCTGTACGAGCCCGAGCTCGAAGAAGCCCTGTACGAGCCGGAGCTCGACGCAGCCCCGTACGCCCCCGAGCCCGAAACGCAGCTCGAAGCAGCCCCGCACGAGCCGGAGCCGGCGCTCGAAGGAGCCCCGCACGAGTCCGTCTCCGAGACCACGCTCCAGGTCCGGCTGCCCGACCCGCCGCCGGAGCCGGACACCCACGAGCGCGCCGCGGACGAGAACACCGCCCCCGAACCGGCCGGCGACGGGGCGGTCCCCGGACCGCGCCCCGCGCAGTGGGAGCGGGTCACCGACAAGGGCCTGCCCAAGCGGACCCCGCAGGTGGTCCGTCAGCCCGCCGCCGCCACCACGCCCCGTCGGGGCGGCGTGGACGCGGAGGCCCTGCGCCGCCGGCTCGGCGGCTTCCACCAGGGCGCCAAGGCCGGGCGCCGGGACGTGGAGGCGGAGCTGGACACGGCACGCATAGAAGCCGCGAGGACTGCACGTACAGAGGAGATGACGGGGGACACAGTCGAGGAGGCACGCAGTTGACTGCGACGGGAACGTTCGGACTGAGCACGGAAGCCCGCAACCTGCAATGGCTGCTGGGGAATCTGGTGGAGGAGGTCCCGGGTGTCCGCTCGGTGACGGTCGTCTCCTCCGACGGCCTGATGCTGCTCTCGTCGGACCCCGCCACCCAGCAGGCCGCGACGGGCGACGCCGAGGCCGGCCGTCCCGGCGGGCCGCGCGGCTCCAGCGCCGATCTGGCGACCATCGTCTCCGGCATCGGCAGCCTCACCGTCGGCGCCGCACGGCTGATGGACGGCGGCGGGGTCAAGCAGACGATGGTGGCCATGGAGGAGGGCAGCGTCTTCGTCATGTCGATCAGCGACGGCTCGCTGCTCGGCGTGCACGCCACGCCCGACTGCGACATGAGCGTCGTGGCGTACCACATGGCGCTCTTCGTGGGCCGCGCCGGTCACGTACTCACTCCCGAAGTCCGCAGTGAGCTGCGCAAATCGATGGAGAGCACCCAGTGACGTCGATGTCGTCGGCTCATCACGCCTTCAAGCTGCCGGTACGGGGAGAGGGGCGGCGCCCCGCGCGCGTGCGCCCGTACTCGCTGACCGGCGGCCGTACCCGCTTCGGGCACATCCTGCTCGTCGAGACCTTCGTGGCCGCGCTCGAAGCGCCCGCCGCCCGCAAGGTCCTCACGGACGGCGGCCCCGCCGCCCGCGGGCTGATGCCGGAGATGCGGGCCATCGTCGAGATCTGCCGCCGGATGCGGACGGTCGCGGAGATCTCGGCGCTTCTGAAGATGCCGTTGGGGGTCGTCCGGGTGCTGCTCAGCGACCTGGCCGACCAGGGAAAGATCCGTGTGTACGGGACCGGTCACGGCACCGGCCAGCCCGACCGCGCGCTCCTCGAAAGGGTGCTGAGTGGACTCCGTCGTCTCTGACGCCACCGCCGTCTCCGAAACCCCGGCGCTCGCCGGCATCCCCGCACAGCCGGGGCCCGAGGATCCGGTCCTGGACACCGAAGAAGGCGCCCAGGACTGGCAGCTCGACCACTCGCGCGCCCCGATCGCGACGAAGATCGTCGTCGCGGGCGGCTTCGGCGTGGGCAAGACCACCTTCGTCCGCGCCGTCTCGGAGATCACCCCGCTCCAGACCGAGGCGCTGATGACCCGGGCGAGCGAGGACACCGACGACCTCACGGCCACCCCGGACAAGCTCACCACCACGGTGGCGATGGACTTCGGCCGGATCACCCTCGACAACGACCTGGTGCTGTACGTCTTCGGCACGCCGGGGCAGCAGCGCTTCTGGTTCATGTGGGACGACCTGGTGCGCGGCGCGATCGGGGCGATCGTCCTCGCCGACACCCGCCGGCTCACCGACTGCTTCCCGGCGCTCGACTACTTCGAGAGCTGCGGGCTGCCGTACATCGTGGCCGTCAACCACTTCGAGGGCACGGAGCTGTTCGAGGCGGACGACGTCAGGGAGGCCCTGACCGTACCCGCGCACGTACCCGTGGTCATCATGGACGCGCGCAAGCGGTACAGCGTCGTCGAGAGCCTGCTCGCGATGGTCGCGCACGCCCTCGACGCCACGCCCGAATAGCCCGCCCTCCCCGAACAGTTCGACCCGTCACGCCAGGAGCCCCGCCCATGCGGAAGATACTCATAGTCGGCGCCGGCCAGTCCGGCCTGCAGCTCGCCCTCGGCCTCCAGTCGCAGGGGTACGAGGTCACCCTCATGTCGAACCGGACCGCGGACGAGATCCGCAACGGCCGGGTCATGTCCACCCAGTGCATGTTCGACACCGCCCTCCAGCACGAGCGGGACCTCGGGCTCAACTTCTGGGAGTCCCAGGCCCCCCGCATCGAGGGCCTCGGCGTCTCCGTCGCCGGCCCCGACTCCGCCCGCCTGATCGACTGGGTCGGCCGGCTCGACGGATACGCGCAGTCCGTCGACCAGCGCGTGAAGATGGCCGGCTGGATGGACACCTTCGCGCAGCGCGGCGGCCAGCTGGTGATACACGGCGCGGCCGTCGGCGACCTGGACTACTTCTCCCGCAGCTACGACCTGGTGCTCGTCGCGGCCGGGAAGGGCGAGCTGGTCTCCATGTTCGGCCGGGACGCCTCCCGTTCGCCGTACAGCGAGCCCCAGCGCGCACTGGCCGTCGCGTACGTCCACGGCCTCGGCCCGCGCCCCGAGCACCCGGACTTCGACGCGGTCCGCTGCAACATCGTCCCGGGCGTCGGCGAGCTCTTCGTCATGCCGACCCTCACCACCGGCGGGCGCGCCGACATCCTCTTCTGGGAGGGCGTCCCCGGCGGCCCCGTCGACGCCTTCCAGGGCGTCAAGGACCCCTCCGAGCACCTCGCCCTGACGCTGGAGCTCATGGAGAAGTTCCTGCCCTGGGAGTACGCGCGGGCGACGAGGGTCGAGCTGACCGACGCGGGGGGCACCCTCGCCGGCCGGTACGCGCCGACCGTCCGCAACCCCATCGGCCGGCTCCCCGGCGGCGGCCTGGTCCTCGGTGTCGCCGACGTCGTCGTCGCCAACGACCCGATCACCGGCCAGGGCTCCAACTCGGCGTCCAAGTGCGCCGCCGCGTACCTGGCCGCCATCGTCGAGCAGGGCGACAAGCCCTTCGACGAGGAGTGGATGCAGGGCGCCTTCGACCGCTACTGGCAGACGGCCCAGCCCGTCACCAAGTGGACGAACGCGATGCTGTCGCCCCCGCCGGAGCACGTCCTGAACCTGCTCGGCGCGGCCGGCCAGCTCCAGCCCGTCGCCGACCGCTTCGCGAACGGCTTCAACGACCCGGCCGACTTCGAGAACTTCTTCTTCGACCCGGAGAAGACGTCGGCGTACCTGGCCGAGGTGTCCGCCGGCTAGTGCGCCGTCGGCGGCCGGTGCTCGGCGGCCGGTGCTCGGCGGCCGGTGTTCGGGAGCTGGTGCTCGGCGGCCGGTGCTCGGGAATCGGTGCTCGGCGGCCGGTCGTCGAAATTCGGTCGATGGGGCGTGTCCTCTGCTTGATCATGGGGGCATGCCCCTGTCACAGACCCTCGCGCGCGTGGACGCGGATCTGGCTGCCGGCCGCGTGCCGATGGCGCGCCAGCGCCTGCGCGGTCTCGTCTCCTCCTTCCCGCACGACCTGACCCTCCGCCGCCGCCTCGCCGAGGTGTACCGGCTGTACGGGGACGCGGCGGAGGCCGGGCGCTGGATGTACCTCGAAGAGGACCGGCGTACGGAGGAGACCACGGCCTTCGAGGAGCGGTACGGGTCTCCCGGGTGGCGCATGAAGGCCCTCGCGTGGCGTGGCCCCGAGGCGCTGGCCGCCACCCCGTTCGCCGAGCGGCAGCTGGCGGCGGCCCGGACGGCCCGCGCCGAGGAGCTGGGGCGGCCGGTCGACTGGGACGACCCCGCCTCCTACGACGAGGACGCGGACGAGGAGCCCACGCCGGACACCGGCGGGTGGTCCGTCGGCGGCTTCCTCGTGGGTGCCGGCTGTGTGACGGGGACGATCGTCTTCGGAGGGGTCTGGGTGCTCGGGGTCATCTCCCTGTTCAGCGACTGACGGCCCTCCTCCGCCCGCCGGACGGCGAGCGGGGTCAGGAGGCCCGTCAGGGCGAACAGGGCGCCCACGGCGAACCAGCCGGGCCGGCCCCAGCCGATGCAGAGGGCGATGAGGAGGCCGGGCCCGAGGGCCTCGGAGAGACCCGCGCCCAGGCCGAAGACGCCGAGGTACTGACCGGTGGCGTGGGGCGGTGCGAGGGCGTACGACACCTCGAAGCCACCCGCCGCGTGCCACAGTTCGCCGACCGTGTGGACGACCACGGCGGTCAGCAGCAGCACGACCGCCACCGCGACGGGCGTCCCGGCGGAGAGCGAGACGAGGGCGCAGGAGACGAGGAAGGCCGCTCCGGCGCGCCGGTAGGCGCGCCCGCCGGCCCGGGGCGAGTCGACGCCGCGGCTCGCCCGCACCTGGAGGCCGACGACGAGCACGGTGTTGGCGAGCATGGTGCCGGAGACGAGCCAGTGCGGGGCGGTGGTGGACCCCACCAGCCAGAGCGGGATCGCGACCGTGAGCACCTTGAACTGGATCGCCATGACGCCGTCGAGCGCGGTGAGCGCCAGGTACGGCCGGTCCCGCAGCGCGATCCACCGGGGGCCGCGGGCCGGAGGCGCGGGCGCGACGGGCGGCAGCAGGAACAGGACGGCGGCGGAGGCCGCGAACGCGCAGGCGTTCCCGGCGACGAGGACCTGATAGGCGCCGAGCGTGCCGACCTGCACCGCCCATCCCGCGAGGAGCGCGCCCAGCGAGATGCCGACATTGGTCACCGCCCGCAGATAGGCGCGGAACTCCTGCGGCCTGTCCCCTCCGTGGTGCCGGACGAGCGGCGCCCGGGCGGCGAGACCGGCCGCCTTCGCGCCGGTGGCCGTGGAGACGGCGAGGACGAACGGCCAGAAGCTGTCCGCGAGGACGAAGGCCGCCGTGGCGAGCGCCTGCACCGCCAGCGTCGTCACGTAGACCCCGCGCGCCCCGCGCCGGTCGGCGAGGTGGCCGACGGCGATCCCCGCGGCCAGCGAGAGGAGCCCGGCGATGCCGAGCCCGAGCCCCACGGTGGCGGCCGGGAGGCGCACGGCCTGGGTGAAGTACAGGACGCCGGCGGTCAGGAAGAGTCCGCTGCCGACGGCGTTGACGAAGTTGGAGGCGGCGAGGGCGCGCTGGGGCCGGGTGTCCGGCAGCAGTCTGGGCATGACGGGGCTCCGTGTCCGGGAGAGACGATCGGCCTTCGGCCTTCGGCCATCGGTCGTCGGCCGTCAGCCGTGGGGCTGCGGCCTTTGGTAAGGACCCGTCAAGCTTGTTGCATATTACGTGCAGGAGCAAGAGGTGTGCGGGAGGTGGGAGTTCAGCTGCCGTCGAAGCCCTCGTCCCCGCCGTCCCTGGCGCCCGCCGGGAGCGGGGGCGGGGTGTACGCCTTCAGGGCCGCCCCTCCCGGATCGGGCCGTACGGCCCCGAGCAGCGGGTTCGCGGCGAGCGGTGACACCTTCACCTTCCCGCCGGGGCGCGGGGCCTGCACCACCAGGCCGTCGCCCAGATAGAGGGCCACATGCGTCGCGCCCGGGAAGTAGACCACCAGATCGCCGGGGCGGAGTTCGGCGAGCGGCACCCGGGGCAGCGTCGCCCACTGCTCCTGACTGGTCCTCGGCAGCTCCCGGCCGGCCGCCGCCCAGGCCTGCTGCGTCAGCCCCGAGCAGTCGTACGCCTCCGGGCCCTCCGCCCCCCACTCGTACGGCTTGCCGATCTGACCCACCGCGAAGCGCAGCGCCTCCGCGCCCGCCCGGGACGGGGTGCGCGCGCCGTCCAGGACGCCGGAGTCGAGGAGCTCGCGCTGCGCGCCGGCGGTCTGGACGTGTTCGAGCGCGGTCAGCCGGGCCAGCTGGTCCGGCGACAGGGCGGCGAGCAGCTTCTCCACCTCGGCCAGCTTGGCCCGCACCTCGTCGCGCCGCTTGCGCTGCGCGGCCGCGAGCCCCTGCTGCCGGTCCAGGGCCTTGCGGGAGGCGCTCGCGAGACTGCCCGCCTGCCGCTCGGCGCTCGCGAGCCGGGTCAGGGCGGTGGTCCGGTCGCGGGCCGCCCGCGCCATCAGATGTCCCTCGTCCAGGGCCGACTGGGGGTCCGTGGCGAAGAGCAGCCCCAGGGAGGAGGGGAACGACGAGAGCGCGGACCTGCCCTGGTACTGGTCCCGGGCGATCCGGCCGGCCGCGGCGCGGCCCTGCGCGAGGGCGGTCCTGGCGGCGGTGAGACGGGCGGTGACCTTCTTGGTGTCGGCCGCCTGGAGCTTCAGCTTCTCCTCGGCGGCGTTGTACCGCTCGGTCGCCTCCTCGGTCTGCTGGTAGAGCGTCCGCAGCCGGGTGAGCAGGCCACTGACGGAGTCGCCGCCGGGTGGTGGGAGCGCGGAGGCGTCGTCCTCCCCGACGGGGGGAGTGGGTGGTGGCTTCGGGAGGGCGGGGTCAGCGGGGTCGGCGACCGGGTCGGCGGCAGTCGGCGGGGCGACCGGGTCCGCGGCAGTCGCCGGGGCGGCCGGGGTGGCCGGGTCGGCCGGATCCGTGGTCGGTACCGGCGGGGCCGCGAGTGCGCCCGGTTCGGTGGCCGGATCCACCGGGCCCACCGGTTCCGCTGCCGGGTCCGCCCAGGCGATCGGGGCCTCCGTGGGCGGGTCGGCGGGCGGGTCCGGGGCGGCGCCCGCCGCCGGGAGCACCCCCGTGAGCGCCGTCGCCGCGGCGAGCGCCCCCGTGCAGACCGTGCGCAGCAGCCTTCGCGACACGTCACCACCTCCACGGGGATGATGACGGGTCACTTCATCCGATTACCGTACGAATGGGGGGCGTGCCGAGCCCTGTCACTCGTTCGGCCGCGCTGAAGGCTTCTGCGCCGGCTTGCGCCGTCGGCTTCTGCGTCGGCTTCTGCGTCGGCTTGCTACGTCGGCTTCTGTGTCGGCTTCGACCACGGCCACTTCAGCTCCCGCCGCTCCCGTCCCTCGGGGGCGTACACGTACACCCAGCCGCGCTGGAGCCCGAGCCGCTTCGTGTAGCCCGAGGGCTCGCGCCGGTACGTGTGCAGGGTCGGCGGGTGCCCGTCGTGCGCCGGCACCGGGATCTCGTACCACTTCGGGGGATGACCGGTCGCGCCGACCAGGATCGGCAGGGCCCGGCCGTCGAGGGGTCCGCCGCGGAAGGGGGTGTTCTCGCTTCTCACCCCCACAGTCTCTCCCGGCTCACCGCCTCACAGCAGGTGGGCCGCCTCACCCACCACCGGGATCACCCGTCGGGCCAGCGTCCCCACCGGCCCCTCGGGGGTCTCCTGCGCGAGCAGCCGCTTCACGACCTCCGCCGTCTCCTCGTCGCTCGCCGTGGTCGCCGCGAGCAGGGCGACGAGATGGTCGACGAGCCAGTCCCGCAGCTCCCGCGCCGGCGGCCGCTTCTCCTCGTCGAGCCAGATGAGCGAGGCGGCCTCGACGGCGGCGATCCACGTCCGGACGAGCATGCCGAGCCGGGGGCCCGGCCGCTCCGCCCCGAGGTGGACGAGGATCTGCTCGGCGGCGGCCCGCCGCACCTCGTCCACGATCGCGGAGGTCCGGGAGGTCTCGGCGACGCTCCCGCCCCGCAGCAGCGCGCTGAACCCGGCGTCGTGCTCGTCGACGAAGGCCAGATAGCGGTCGAGGACCCGGCCGAGCCGCTCGGTGGGCGGCCCGAGCGGGGGCTCGGTGAAGCAGCGGTTCAGGGCGTCGGCGGAGGAGCGCAGGGCCGCCTCGTACAGCTGCTGCTTGCCGCCGGGGAAGTAGCGGTAGACGAGGGGTCGCGAGACGCCCGCCGCCTCGGCGACGTCGTCGAGCGAGACGTCCTCGGGCGCCCGGTGGGCGAAGAGTCCCTGGGCGGTCTCCAGGAGCTGCCCGCGCCGCTCCTCGACGCTGAGCCTGCGGTACGCGGGGGTGGCGGCGCTCGTCATGCACCGCAGCGTAACCGCGCCGCGTGAACCCCGTCCGCCGGGCCCACCCGGCATGACCCTCCGTCAGGTCTTGCCGCAATCCCTCGCGTCCGACTTGTTGACGATCCGTCTACCAACGTGTGAGCCTGCTGGAAACGGACGGAAGGAGTCGTCAGTGTCGACGCGCGACCTCTATGTGAACGCCCCCGCCGGACCCGTCTGGGAGGTCCCCGCCACCGGAGCCGCCCGCTTCTCCTGGGACTACGACGACGGCCGCGAGCGCCTCCTCGCCCTCTACCAGAAGGGCAAGGACAAGCAGTGGGACGGTGCCACCCGGATCGACTGGGGCATCGAGGTCGACCCGTACGACCCGCTCGGCACCCCCGACGAGGTCCTCACCCTCCACGGCACCCGCCACTGGGCGAAGATGACCGAGAAGGACAGGGGCGATCTGCGCCGGCACTACGCCTCCTGGCAGTTCAGCCAGTTCCTCCACGGCGAGCAGGGCGCCATGATCTGCGCCGCCCGGATCGTCGAGTCCGTCCCCGACCTGGACGCCAAGTTCTACTCGGCCACCCAGACGATGGACGAGGCCCGGCACGCCGAGATCTACGGCCGCTTCCTCCAGGACAAGATCGGGATGCTCTACCCGATCAACGACAACCTCAAGGGCCTCCTCGACGACACCCTGCGCGACTCCCGCTGGGACATGCCCTACCTCGGCATGCAGGTCCTCATCGAAGGGCTCGCCCTCGCCGCCTTCGGCATGATCCGCGACACCACCGACAAGCCGCTGCCCAAGCAGATCCTCGCGTACGTGATGCAGGACGAGGCCCGGCACGTCGCCTTCGGCCGGATGGCACTGCGCGACTACTACAAGCAGCTCACGGACGCGGAGCTCCGCGAACGCGAGGAGTTCGTCATCGAGGGCTGCTACCTGATGCGCGACCGGTTGCGCGGGGTCGAGGTCCTGGAGAACTTCGGCATCCCGAAGAAGGAGGCGGAGGAGCTCAGCGAGCAGAGCGAGTTCCTGCACCTCTTCCGCAAGCTCCTCTTCAGCCGGATCGTCCCCTGCGTCAAGGACATCGGCCTGTGGGGCGAACGCCTCCAGAAGGCCTACCTGGACATGGGCGTCTTCGACCTCGGCGACTCCAACCTGGACCTCCTGATGAGCCAGGACGAGGAGATCGCGGAGGCGCTGGACCGCGAACGGTTCGCGACGGAGGAGGCGGAGCGGGTCGCGGAGGTGGCGCAGGCCATCGCGGAGGGCGGGGCGGCGTCGTGAGGAGGTAGGGGATCCATGATCCGGGATCCAATATCCCGGATCCAGGCTGCGGGATATTGGATCTCGGGTCCAACATCCCGGATCCAGCGCCCCGGCTCCCGGATTTTGGATCCTGGATCCAGCATCCTGGATCCAGCACCCCGGCTCCCGGCTCCCGGATTTTGGATCCCGGATCCAGCATCCCGGCTCCCGGATCCAACATCCTGGCTACCGATTCCGTGTCTCCGCCTCCAGGCGCAGCGCCTCCTCCATCACCGCCCTCGCGATCGGCGCCGCGCTGCCGCCCCCACTGATGTCCGTGCGGGAGGCCTCCGCGTCCTCGACGACGACCGCCACCGCGACCGCCGGCTGGGCCGCGTCGTCCGCCTGGGCCCAGGCGATGAACCAGGCGTAGGGGGTGCCCGTGTTGCCGAAGCCGTGCTGGGCGGTGCCCGTCTTGCCGCCGACCAGGGCCCCGGGGATCGCCGCGTTCGTCCCCGTGCCCTCCTCCACGGCCCGCACCATCAGCCGCTGGAGCTGCATCGCCGTCGAGGGGTTCATCGCCTGCCGGTAGCTGCGGCGGCCGGTGCGGTCCAGGGTCGTGCCGCCGGAGGTCGTGGTGCGGTCGACGAGGTACGGGTGGGCGATCTCCCCGTTGTTGGCGACGGCCGCGGCGACCATCGCCATCTGGAGCGGGGTCGCCGTCGTGTCGAACTGTCCGATCGACGAAAGGGCCAGCTGGTCCGGGCTCATCTCCCGGTCGAAGTTGGACTTGGCCACCCAGGACGGCACCCGGAGCCCGGTGTCGTTGAAGCCGAACCGTTCCGCCGCGTCGACCATCCCCGTCAGCCCCACCTTCACCCCGAGTCCGGCCATCACGGTGTTGCAGGACCACTGGATCGCGGACGCGAGGGACGCGTCGCCGCAGCCGGTGGCCTCGTTGGGCAGCACCTGCCGGGTGCCGGGCAGCACGAAGGGGTCCGGGGTGTCCGTCGGCGCCTCCACGTCCCGCACCGCCCCCGCGTCCAGGGCCGCCGCCGCCGTCACGATCTTGAAGGTGGAGCCCGGCGGGTACGTCTGCCGCAGCGCCCGGTTCAGCATCGGCTGGTTCGGCGAGGTGTTCAGGCGCCGCCAGGCGTCCTTGACCTTCTGCCCCGTCCCGGAGAGCACACCCGGGTCGTACGAGGGCGAGCTGACGAGCGCCAGGATCCGGCCGCTCGACGGCTCGACCGCCACGACCGCGCCCCGCTTCCCGTCGAGGCCCCGGAAGGCCGCCTCCTGCATGGAGGCGCGGATCGTGGTCACCACGTCGCCGCCGGGCTGCCGGCCCCGGGTGAGGTCGTTCCAGAGGGGCAGCGGCGCCAGCATCGGGTCGGTGCCGGCGAGGATCTCGTCCTCGGCGTGCTCGACGAGCGTCGTGCCGTACGTCTGGGAGGCGTAGCCGGTCACCGGGGCGTACAACGGACCCTGTTTGTAGGTCCGTTCCCAGCGCAGCTGCTGCCCGCTGTCCCGGGAGGCGGTCACCGGCTTCCCGTCGACGACGATCTCGCCGCGCGGCTGCGCGTACCGGTCGATCGCGATCCGTCGGTTGGCCGGGTTGTCGTCGAGGGACTCGGCCTCGAAGACCATCACGCGGGCGGCGTTGACGAGCAGCGCGACGAGCAGGATCAGACAGAGGGCGGCGGCCCTGCGGATGTACCGGATCACCGCGGACCCGCCTTCGCGAGCTCCCCGGTGTCCGCGCCGTCCGGCTGGGGCGCGCGGGCCGAGTCGCTGACCCGGATGAGCAGGGCGACGATCACCCAGTTGGTCACCACGGACGAACCTCCCTGCGCAAGGAACGGCATCGCCATGCCGGTCAGCGGGATCAGCCCCATCACCCCGCCCGCGATCACGAAGACCTGGAGCGCCACGATCGAGGCGAGGCCGATCGCGAGCAGCCGCCCGAAGGGGTCGCGCAGCGAGAGGCCGGCGCGGTAGCCGCGGGCGACGAGCAGTGCGTACAGCAGGAACAGCGCGGTGAGGCCGAGCAGGCCCAGCTCCTCGCCGGCCGTCGCCAGGATGAAGTCGGACTTGGTGGCGAAGCCGATGAGGACGGAATGGCCGAGACCGAGCCCGGTGCCGAGCATCCCGCCGGCGGCGAAGGCGAAGAGCGACTGGGCGAGCTGGCCCGGTCCCTCGCCCGCGCGGATCGAGGCGAAGGGGTCGAGCCAGTCCTGCACCCGGCTGTGGACGTGCGGTTCGAGCGAGCCGACGAGGAAGGCGCCGGCGGAGGCCAGCACGAGTCCGACCGCGATCCAGCCGGTCCGGCCGGTCGCCACGTACAGCATGATCACGAAGAGGCCGAAGAAGAGCAGCGAGGTGCCCAGGTCCCGTTCCAGGACGAGGACGCCGACGCTCAGCAGCCAGATCGCCACGATCGGCCCGAGGACCCGGCCCGTCGGGAACTGGAACTTCCAGATCCGGCGGCCGGTGTACGCGAGCGCGTTGCGGTTGGCGGCGAGGTACGCGGCGAAGAACACCGCGAGCAGGATCTTGGCGAACTCGCCGGGCTGGAAGGACAGTCCGCCGATCCTGATCCAGATCTTGGCGCCGTTCACCGCCGGGAAGAAGATCGGCAGGATCATCAGGGCGAGCGCGGCGGCCACCGACACGTACGCGTACCCCTGGAGCGCCCGATGGTCGCGGAGCAGCAGCACGACCACGATGAAGAGCGCCACCCCGAGCGTCGACCAGACCAGCTGCGTCGCCGCCGCCTGGTCCTTCGGCGTCTCCAGGTCGAGGCGGTAGATCAGCACCAGGCCGAGGCCGTTGAGCAGGACCGCGATCGGCAGCAGCAGCGGATCGGCGTACGGGGCGCGGAAGCGGACCGCGAGGTGGGCGACGAGCGCGAGCAGCCCGAGCCCGGCCCCGTAGCGGGCGGCGTCGGGCGGCACGGCGCCGCTGCGGGCGAGGCCGACCTCCGCGTACCCGAGGACGGAGATCAGGACCGCGCCGATCAGGAGCGACAGCTCCACGCCGCGCCGCTTGGGGACACGGATGCCGGGCGGGGGTGCGTCCGGGCGCCGTGGTGCGGTCATGGCCGCAACGTAGCAAGCGGTATGCCCTATGTCCCTTTTGTGTGACGGTGTGCCGTCAGCCCTCCGTATCGGACGCGGTGAAGCGCACGTACTCCGGCAGCCGCAGCCGGGCCTCGGCGCCCCCGTCCGGGGCGGCGGCGAAGACCAGCTCGGCGCCGATCACCTCCGCCTGCCCGACCGCGATCGTCAGCCCGAGACCGTGCCCCTTGCCCCCGCTCTCGGTACGGAACCGCTGCGGCCCCGACTCCAGGAGGTACGCCGGATACCCCGGCCCGTGGTCCCGCACGGACACCACCGGGCCGTCCACCGTCACCACCACCGGCGGCGCCCCGTGCTTGTGCGCGTTGGCCACCAGATTGCCGAGCACCCGCTCCACGCGCCGCCGGTCCGTCTCCACCGTGGCGTCCCGGACGATCCGCACCTCCGTGTCCGTGCCCGAGGCGCGCACCACCCGCTCGGCGAGCGGCCCGAGCTCGTGCACGGCCAGGTCCACGGTCTCGGTACGGGCGTCGAGCCGCGAGATCTCCAGAAGGTCCTCGGTGAGCCCGCGCATCGCCCGCACCCTGTCCCGTACGAGCTCCGAGGGCCGCCCCTCCGGCAGCAGCTCGGCCGCGGCCGAGAGGCCCGTCAGCGGGGTCCGCAGCTCGTGCGCCACATCGGCGGTGAACCGCTGCTCCGTCTGCAGCTTCCGCTGGAGCGAGGAGGCCATCGTGTCGAGCGCCCCGGAGACCGTGGCCACCTCGTCCTGCGGCCGCGAGGGGTCCTTCGTACGGGGATCGTCCACGCGCGCGTCGAGGTCGCCCGCGCTGATCCGGCGGGCCACCTGCGCCGTCAGGTGCAGCCGGCGGGTGACCCGGGTGACGGCGAAGACGCCGACGAGCAGGGTCGCGCCGATCGCCAGGACGGAGGAGCCGAGGATCGAGCGGTCGAGGGCGTCGATGGTCTCGGCGCTCTGGGTGTAGTCGAGGCGTACGGCGAGGGCGCGGCCGTCCGCCGGGCCCGCCGCCCACATCCTCGGCCGGCCCTCGTACTCCGCGACCACCGTGCCGCTCTCCCCGCGCACGGCGAGCGCCCGCAGCGAGGCGGGGAGTCCGGGCGGATCGACGCCGGCGAACCGGGGGAGCGGCTCGCCCGCCTCGTAGAGCCCGCTGACCTCGTTGAGCCGCGTCAGGGCCTTGTCCCGGGAGTCGCTCACGGTCTGGCCCGTCACCGAGACGTGGACGAGGACGCCGAGCAGCGCGGCGAGGGCGCAGCACATCACGGCGATGAAGACCGCGGCCTTCCAGGTGAGGGTCGCGGTCCAGGCGGGCAGGCGCGGCGCCCTCACGGTGTCGCCTCAGGGGGCAGGGGTACGGGCCTCACGGCGTGGCTTCCGGGCGGAGGGGTTCGGGGCCTCACGGCGTGGCCTCCGGGGGTACGGGCGCGGGGGTGTCGGTCGGTGTCGGCGTCGGGCTCACCAGGTGGGGCGCGGGCACCGTCGAGGGGCCGGTGCCGGGCGGCTTCACCCGGACGATCTCGTCCCGGGTGGGCAGCATGCTGCGCTGCTCCTCGTCCCAGGTCCAGGCGGTCCGGTACTCGTACCCGGGGATGCCGGCCGATCCGACGCGCAGGATCAGGTCCCGGCCCGCCAGCTCCACGCTGATGACCTGGTCGACGGTGGACATGATCCGGGTCAGGCCGCCGTTCTCGGCGAGGTAGACCCGCACCCCGACCTGCTGGTCCGGCATCCGGATCCCGACGATCAGCTCGTCGCGGCCGTTGCCGGTGAGGTCGCGGTAGTACGGCCGCAGGATCGGACAGGCGGCCGGTGCCGTGCCGCAGGCCTCGATCGCGTGGGCGGTCTGCTCGTAGAGACCGTCCGTGCCGGTGTACGTGTCGGGGTGGGCGCGCACCTCGGCGCGGACCACCGCCACCGGGTCGAGGGAGTGGACGTCGTTGTCGGCGACCTTGACGCCGGGGACGCGCTGGGTGTCGGACTCGCCGTAGTCGATCGGCGGGTTCGTGGCGGGCGGCAGATCGGGCCAGAGCCGGACGGGACCCACGGCGGTGGGCGTGGGTCCGGCACTCTTGAGCGCACCCTCACGGCCGTCGCAGCCGGTGAGCACGAGCGCGAGACCGGCGGCGCCCAGGGCGACGCCGGCGGCGCTGCGCACTCCACGCGGTCTCACAGGGCTCCTCGGTCGGCAGGGGGGCTCCCCGGGGAGGGGAGCGGCTCACCGTAGACCTTATGCGGAGTGAAGTCCTTTTTGTCTCATCATCGGTTCGCCGGGACCTCTCGGGGGACGCTCCGGGCCGATCGGGGGATGCCCCGGGTCCGTCGAGGCTCAAGCCCGGTCGGGGCCCAGGCCGGTCGGGGCCCAGGCCGTCGGGGCCCAGGCCGGTCGGGGCCCAGCCCGTCGGGGCCCAGTCCGTCGGGGCCCAGGCCAGTCGGCGGATGCTCCATCGTGGTCGGGCCGTCCTAGAACATCCCCCGCTCCATCCGGGCCAGCGCCGCCCGGCACAGGGTCAGCAGCTTCTCGTCGAGGTGGATGTCGTGGCTGCCGGAGCCGTCCTCGCGGGCGTTGTGGCGGCGTCTGCGGGTCAGCTCCGTGAGGATCACCAACTGGGCGCCCGAGGCCGCCGGACCCATCTCCGCCAGGCACTCCGCGATGTCCACGCGCGCGTGGCGGTTCTCCTCCCAGGCCGCGAGCAGCACCGGGAGCGACGCCGACGACTCGCCGGACACCCGCCAGAGCGCCGCGGCACTGCGGACCCGCACCCACAGGTCCCGCGCGACCAGGCCCGACCGGAGGACAGGGGCCGCCGCGGCCGCGGCCGGGCCGATCTCGCCGAGGACCTGCGCGGCGGCGCACCAGTCTCCGCCCGGTGTGCCCGGCCGGAGCCACCGCTCCAGGGCCGGGAGCACGTCCCCCCGGTCCCCCTCGGCCGCCCACAGGGCGCGGGCCGCCGCCGTGGCCACCGAGGCCGACTCGGCACCCAGGAGTTCCCGCATGTCCGGCACCGCCTCCCCGGCGGCGGGCCCGAAGGCCGCAAGGGTCCGCAGGGCGGCCTCCCGCACCCAGTCGCGTCGGTTCGCCGGCGCCCCGCGCAGCACCCGCAGCACCTCCGGCAGGGCCTGACCGCCCCGCACGGCCGCCAGCGCGTACAGCAGCGGCGCCGCCCGGTCGTACAGCCGCTCGTCGAGCTCGACCTCGGCGAGCCGGCGCCGGAGCAGCGGGGCGAGCATCGCCGCCGAGGGGCCGAGCCCGTCCATGGCGTACAGCAGCTCGCGCCGTACCTCGGGCTCCTCCAGGGCGCGGGCGAGCAGCGGCACCGCGCGGCTGTCCCCGGCGCGCGCCAGCGCGAGCAGGGCCCCGTCCCGCCCGGACCGGCCCACGAAAGCCTGACCGGAGCCCGAGGAGGCGCCGCCCGGGCCCCCGGCGAGACGGGCCGCGAGCGCGTCGGCGGCCGGCACTCCGAGCTCGAAGAGCCGCTCGAGGAAGGACGTGGCCGCCTCGCGGAGCCGGGGCTCGGGGTCCCGGAGCTGCGCGCCGATGAGGCCGACGACCTCCTCGTACCGCCCGCGCCAGACGCGTATCAAACCGCCGCACAACCAGATCGCGTCCGAACGCTGCCCCCAGTCCGGGCTGCGCAGCTGCGCGAGGATCAGCGCGATCCGGTCGTCGACCCGGTCGTCGAGCGCGGCGTGCAGGGTCCGCAGCAGCTCCTCGGTCCACGGGGCGGGCCGGCCGGCGGCGTGCTCCTCAAGGAGCTCGCGGACCTGCCCGATGAGGGTCGGCGTCGCGGCCCGCTCCGAGCCAGGGTCGGCCGGCCGGTTCGCCGAGGTCCTGATCTCCTCCAGAAGCCCCGTCACCCACGGCACCACGTCGTCCGGGATGTCGCCGGGCGCGCAGCGGGCACGCTGGGCGAGCGCCGCCAGCCGGAGCCCGGGGTCGTGGGCGGCACGGGCGAGCCAGCCGAGCCAATCGACGGTCTCGGTGCGCAGCGAGGCGTGCCGCAGGGCGATCCGCCCGACGGCGGCCACCAGGGCGAGCCGCACCTCGGTGTCCCGCTCGACGGTGAGCCGCTCGCGCAGCAGGGTCAGCACCCGGGCGGGCTCGGGGTGCAGCGAGGCGAGCGCGCACGGCGCGGCGAGCCGCACCTCGGGGTCGGGGTCGGAGACGAGCCCGAGGAAGACGTCGGCACCGGCGGCGATGGCGGCGGCGGCCATCGCGTAGTTGGCGGCGGGGATGAACTCCTCGTCCTCGGAGGCGAATTCGTCCAGTTCCTCGTCGTCGTCATCGAGCTCGATCCCGCCGATGCTGGTGAGCAGCTCGACGATGCAGCCCCGGTCCTGGACGTCCGGGTCGGCGACGAGTTCGAGGAGGAAGGGGATGCAGGCGAGCGTCGAGTCGTACACGTCGCCCTGGTGGTGCACCGCGCCGTACATGCCGTCGAGTGCGGTCTCCCGCTCGGCGGGGTCGGCGGAGGCGAGTCCGCGGAGCAGCTCCGGCACGTCGTCCGCGGGGCCGTACGCGTGCCCCAGCGAGGCCCAGTCGACCTCCTCGATCCCCGTCAGCATTGCCAGGCCGCCTTCCCCGTGAGCGCTGTGCCAGGCAGCAAGTGTGCACCACAGGACGGACAACAAAGCCGAACCGGCGACACCTGCCGCGCCCGAAGCGCCGGTTGCGGTCTCTTTGCGCCATGTACGGTACGGAGCAAGGCAGTTGCGCACGGTGTCCGTACGGGGGACACGCCGAGGCGCGCGAGGGGGCGGCCGCGGGCCGAGTCCGCCGGAGGCGGTACGGCCTCAGCCCCCACCCCCCCAACCCCTCACCCTCACCCTTCACCCCCCCAACCCCTCACCCTCACCCTTCACCCCCCAACCCCTCACCCTCACCCCCCCACCCCCATCCCATCCCTCCACCCCCCAACGCCTACCCCTCCGACCGGATGCGGACGAACGCCGCCGTCTCGTGCCGCCCCGCGACCTGACGCAGCTCGACCGGGAGCGGCGGGTCGACCCACCGCACCGGCCCGTGCTCCGGGTCCTGCGCGAGGGGCCCCGCGAGCCCGCGCGCCAGCTCGCCGACCTGGCGGGACTGGGCCGGGGTCAGCCGGGGCGAGGTGGTCAGGGTGCGGCGGTCGGGGAGCCGTACGACCAGGGCCCGGGGCCGCTCCGGCGGGCCGACGAGGCCGAGCAGCAGGGCGTCGCTCGTGTCGGCGTGCCGGATCTTGCGCCAGGCCCAGGTGGAGCCGCTCCGGTAGGGCGAGCCGAGCAGCTTCGCGACGACGCCCTCGACGCCCGCCTCCCGCAGGTCGCGGAACCAGCCCCGCGCGGTCTCCTCGTCCGAGGTGGCCAGGACCCGCTGGAGCGGCGGCTCGGCCTCCCGCAGGGCCACGCCGAGGAGCTCCCACCGGTCGCGGAGCGGCAGCGCCCGCACGTCGCGGCCGGGCACGGCGAGCAGGTCGAAGGCGACGTACGAGACGGGCACCCCGGCCCGTACCCGGTCGGCGTGCGAACGGAGCAGGTCGGTGAAGGTCAGCCGGCCGTCCCGGTAGGCGCACAGCTCGCCGTCCAGGACGATCCCCGGCGGCAGCTGCTCGCGCAGGTGCGCGGCGATGTCGGGGAACTCCGGCGCGAGGTCACGGCGGGAGCGGGACTGCAGGACGACCTTCCCGCCGTCGAGGACGAAGGCGAGGGCGCGGAACCCGTCGAGTTTGAGGGAGTACTGGAGCTCCCGGGGCGGCTCCGCCTGTGCGGGGATCTCGTCGGCGGCGCGGGGCCGCATGACGTCGACGGGCGGCAGCAGTACGGCCGCTCCGGTCCCGGGGGCCGGGTTCGCGGCGCGGTTCCCGTGGGCCGCGGGGGCGGGTTCACCGCGGCTCCGGCCCGTCGCGGGGGCCGGGTTCATGGCGTGGCTCCGGCCCGCCGCGGGGCCTCGCTCACGGCACGGCTCCCGCCCGTTCGGGCGCGAAGAGGGGCGCCAGGAGGTCCCCGTACCGCTCCAGACGTGGCGCGATGTCGCCCATCAGAAGGGCGAGCTCCTCGGGGTCCCCGGCGGGGGCGGCGCAGCCCTCGACCTCCTCCCAGGTGACGGGCGCCGAGACGGTGGGCCGGGCGCGGGCCCGCAGGGTGTAGGGGGTGGCCGTGGTCTTGGCGGCGGCGTTCTGGCTGTGGTCGACGAAGACCTTCCCGGGCCGCAGGGCCTTCGCCATCCGGTGCGTGACGAGCCCCGGCAGCTCCGCCTCCGCCTCGACGGCGAGCCGCTTCGCGTACGCCGAGACGTCCGGGGACGGCGTGGGCACGACGGGGACGAGCAGGTGCAGCCCCTTGGACCCGGAGGTCTTGGCGAAGGCCTCCAGGCCGTCGGCGGCGAGCCGCTCGCGCAGGTGGAGGGCGACCCGGCAGCAGTGGGCGACGCCGGCGGGCGGCCCGGGGTCGAGGTCGAACACGAGCCGGTCGGCGACGGCGGGGGAGGAGGCCCGCCACTGGGGCGTGTGGAACTCCACGACGAGGTTCGCGGCCCACATGAGCGAGGGCAGGTCCTCGATCACCACCTGCCGGGCGCGGGGGTCCTCGGAGCGGGGCACGGGGGTGGTCCTCACCCAGGAGGGTGTGCCGGGCGGCGGATTCTTGGTGAAGAAGAGCTGCCCGTCGGGACCGTCCGGGTAGCGCAGGAAGGACACCGGGCGGTCACGCAGATGCGGCAGGATCACGGCCCCGACGGTCGCGTAGTAGTGGAGGACCTCGCCCTTGGTGGTGCCGGCGAGCGGATGGAGGACCTTGTCCAGGTTGCTGAGCGCCAGGCGCCGCCCCTCCACCTCTGTGATCGGCGTCATACGATGAGAATCCCACGTTTCAGGACATATCGGATCGAAAGGCAGGGAACGTGCGATCCATCTGGAACGGAGCCATATCCTTCGGCCTGGTCAGCATCCCGATCAAGCTGGTGAACGCCACCGAGAGCCGGTCCGTCTCCTTCCGTCAGATCCACACCGAGGACGGCGGCCGGGTCCGCTACAAGAAGGTGTGCGAGCTCGACGGGGAGGAGGTGCCCCAGGCGGAGATCGGCAAGGCGTACGAGGACGCCGACGGGACCATGATCCCGATCACCGACGAGGATCTGGCCGCGCTGCCGCTGCCCACCGCGAAGACGATCGAGATCGTCGCGTTCGTGCCGGCGGGCGAGATCGATCCGCTCCAGATGGACGCCGCGTACTACCTCTCCGCGAACGGTGTGCCGGCGGCCAAGCCGTACACCCTGCTCCGGGAGGCGCTCAAGCGCAGCGACAAGGTGGCGCTCGCGAAGTACGCCCTGCGGGGGAGGGAGCGGCTCGGCATGCTCCGGGTCGTGGACGACGTGATCGCCATGCACGGCCTGCTCTGGCCGGACGAGATCCGGGCTCCCGAGGGAGTCGCGCCCGAGACCGCGGTCACGGTCCGTGAGGCCGAACTGGACCTGGCGGACGCCCTGATGGCCACGCTGGGCGAGGTGGACATGAGCACGCTCCACGACGACTACCGGACGGCGGTCGAGGAGATGATCGCGGCGAAGGCGGAGGGCGGCGAGGGCGTCGCGCCCCCGGCCCCGGGGGAGGAGGCGGGCGGAGGGCAGGTCATCGACCTGATGGCGGCCCTGGAGAGCAGCGTCCGGGCCGCGAGGGAGGCGCGCGGGGAGGACGCGGTGGTGACGGAACTCAAGCCGAGGGGGGCGGCGAAGGCGGAAGCGAAGCCTCCGGCGAAGAAGGCGGCGTCGAAGCGGGCGCCGGCGAAGCAGACCTCGGCGAAGCAGACCTCGGCGAAGCAGGCCCCGGCGAAGAAGACGGCGGCGAAGAAGGCGACGGCCAAGAAGGCGGCGGCGAAGAAGACCCCTGCGAAGAAGGCAAGTCCACGCAAACGCACGGCCTGACCCCAACTCCCGCAAGAATCCCCCAAGTCCCTCATCAACCCCTAAGCGTCACAAAAAGCACAAGCCCCCCGGTGATCCCGCCGGGGGGCTTATTGCTGCCCGATTCTGGGCAGAGAGGGTCGCGACTTGACCTGAACTCCCCGCATAGCGAACAGAGTTATCTGTCCTTCGGACAACACATGGTCAAATCCTTGTTGCAGACCTGTCAAACAGGCGACTTCGCTGGCACGCTCACACCCGCAACACCCACCCCCACAATCCCCACGCTTTTCAGCGAAGGAGCCCGCGTGACCCGCCAGCAGTCCTCGCACCGCCGCACCACCGCCCGCGCCGCCGCCCTCATCGCCTCGGCCACCATGGTCGTCGTCGGCGTCCAGACCGGATCCGCCAACGCCGACGCCCAGCGCGAGGCCGGCGCCACGGCGATCCAGCTGACCGGCACCCAGCGCGCCGCCGCCATCCACGAGGCGCAGGGCGAGGCCGCCGCCACCGCCAAGGCCATCGGCCTGGCCGCCCAGGAGAAGCTGGTCGTCCGCGACGTCGTCAAGGACGCGGACGGCACCGTGCACACGCGCTACGAGCGCACCTACCAGGGCCTCCCGGTCCTCGGTGGCGACCTCGTCGTCCACGAGAAGAAGTCGGGCGCCCGCTCCACCACCAAGGCGACCGAGGCCCGGATATCCGTGGCCACCACGACGCCCGCCGTCTCGTCGGCCGCCGCCGGCAAGGCCGCGCTGGCCTCCGCCGCGAACACGGACGAGGCCGTCTCCTCCGCCCGCAAGGTGATCTGGGCGGCCACCGGCAAGCCGGTCCTCGCCTGGGAGACCACCGTCACCGGCGTCCAGCAGGACGGCACCCCGAGCCGCCGCCAGGTCGTCACCGACGCCGCCACCGGCAAGGAGCTCTTCTCCACCGAGACGATCGAGACGGGCGTCGGCAACACGATGTACGCCGGCCAGGTCACCCTCGGCACCTCGGGCTCGTACACCCTCACCGACGCCACGCGCGGCGGCCACAAGACGTACGACCTGAACGGCGGCACGTCCGGCCAGGGCACGCTCTTCACCAACTCCACCGACACCTGGGGCAACGGCCTCGCGAGCAACCGCGAGACGGCGGCCGCGGACGCCCACTACGGCGCGGCCGTCACCTGGGACTTCTACAAGAACGAGCTCGGCCGCCTCGGCATCCGTGGCGACGGCGTCGGCGCCTACTCCCGCGTCCACTACGGCAGCGCGTACGTCAACGCCTTCTGGGACGACTCCTGCTTCTGCATGACCTACGGCGACGGCATCAACAACACCCACCCGCTCACGTCCCTCGACGTGGCCGGCCACGAGATGTCCCACGGCCTGACCTCCTCCACCGCCAACCTCCGCTACAGCGGCGAGTCCGGCGGCCTGAACGAGGCGACCTCCGACATCCTCGGCACCTCGGTCGAGTGGTACGCCAACAACTCCACCGACGCCGGTGACTACCTCATCGGCGAGAAGATCGACATCAACGGCAACGGCACGCCGCTCCGTTACATGGACAAGCCCAGCAAGGACGGCAAGTCCGCCGACTACTGGTCGAAGTCGGTCGGCCGCCTGAACGTCCACTACTCCTCGGGCCCGGCGAACCACTTCTTCTACCTGCTCTCCGAGGGCAGCGGCTCGAAGACCATCAACGGCGTCGCCTACAACTCGCCGACGTACGACGGCTCCACGGTGACGGGCATCGGCCGCCAGGCCGCGTACAAGATCTGGTACAAGGCCCTCTCCACCTACATGACCTCCTCCACCAGCTACGCGGGCGCCCGCACGGCCACCCTCTCGGCCGCCGCGGACCTCTACGGCACGGGCAGCACGCAGTACAACGCGGTCGCGGCCGCGTGGACCGCGATCAACGTGAAGTAACCCCAAAGCTCCGAAGAACGACCCCGCCCCCGCCCTCGCACGGGGGCGGGGTCTTCCGCGTCTCTACGCCCCGGCGCCGCTGTCAGCCCCGCCCCCTACGCTCCACCCTCACGGGAACAACTCACCGAGGAGGAGCCAGACATGGGCGGCAACGCGTGGACGTGGACGGGCCCGTACCAGCGAGATCTGGAGGCCGCGTTCCAGCAGGCCCGAGCGGAGACGCTCGCGCGGGACGACCACGGCTTCGGGGAACGGACGATCGAGGAGCTGTGGAGGGACCCGGCCTGGCACGAGTACATCTTCACCGGCGGCACGGCCACCGTGCTGGACTTCCCCTGCATGATCGACGCCACGGACACGGACGACGGCCCGTTCATGCGCCCCCTGACGGCCGCCGAGATCCACGCCTGGTCCCCCACGGGCCAACCCACCCAAGAAGAATGGGACGAGGCCCTCGCCTCGGGCCGCCTGGACTTCCCGGCCCGCGCCCAGGGCAACTGCACCCCTCTCTACAGCGACGGCGAACCCACGCGGATCGGCTACTGGGGAGTGACAGCCGACTAGCGACACACGACGCCCGCGCGGCCACCACTCCTGATCCACCAGAGCCGACTCACCACCGGCCAGAGCGGCACACACGTTCGCCCTCGTCCGTCACCCTCTGGGGGCGGCCCGGAGACTCATCCGGGACCTGACCGACCGTCGGGCTTCGTCGATGGCCAGGAGGTGACCTGCCGGCGCCGGCCGCGCACCGCCTTGGTTGGAGCACCTACCGATCGCGCCACTTGTCCGTGAGCTCATACCGTCCGAGCCCGTGCCGGGCGGTCAGCGCCGCCACATCGACGCCGTGCTCAGACAAGGCCTCGTCGATGTAGGCGCACAACGCCTCGCGTTCATCCGTTTCGTAGCCGGAGTGGACGTCGTCGACAGCGTTCAAGGCCACAACGACGCGCTCCACCACGGCGAAGACCTGGACGTCCTTCGCGCTGTCCAGTTCGGCTACCTCCGCATCGAAGGAGCCGAGGACGGTACCGGTCGCCGTCAGGAGCTCATCCGGGTACAGGTCAACCATGCAAGCGCAGCCAGGATCCAGGGCGCCGACGGCAAGTTGCTCCGCCTCACGGGCTATGCCCTCGCGCCAGCTCGTTGTCGGTCTTCTACGGTCCGCGCTGGCGCTCATCCCTGACTCCCGTCCCGTCTGCCTGGGTCGACGGCAGAAGGGATGGGAGTCCCCACCGCCACACCCATCTGCCGGCACTCGCATACGGGCCCGTCGATCCCGGAGCCTGAGCGCCCCCGCCGGAGGCATCGTCCTGGGCTGTACTCGCGTACCGCCGCGGGCCACCTTGTGGGTCGCCACCCATCAACCCAAGCTGTCAGGCGCGCGGACGGCGGCCAGGCTGGAGCGGGGCGCAGACAGGAGCGCAGGCTCGGGCGACGGGCCGCGCGCGCCGCGCCGTGCGCGGCGGGGTGCCTCGATGAGGCAGAGAAATCTGTAACAGCTTCCGACGGCCCAACGTTCTATAGACCGCTCGGTCGATCACGTGAAAGTTCGTTGTGCGTGATTCCAACTGACCCCACAGGGGTGGATCCTCATGCAGTGATGGCTGTGGGAAACCGGGGAACCGGGGAACCGGGGTGCTGTGCGGCGCGTCGTGCCGTGTGGCGGCAGGCTGAGGAGTCGGGGGCGACGGCATGCGAAGAGCGAGGATCCAGCTGGTGGCGGGGTGCGTGGCCGTACTGTCGATCACATCCTGTGCGATTTCGGAGAGCCCGGAGGGGGCGCCATTGCCGACGAGCGGCGGTGAGGGCGTGTCCGCGACAGTGACTCCCAGTCCCTCCGCTGTCGAGCCGACGAGCAACGAGAAGGCCGTCGCCTGGGCGACCGACCAAATGAACGCCGCCGCCTCCGGCGCCAACTCTCCAGCAGCGCCAGGGCTCCTGGTCGCCGCCGAGTCGGACAAGGGGGCCCTTTTCGTTTGGGAGACGGCCGATGACCGATTTTGTCACGGTGTCGCGTTCATGCCGGAGATGACGACCGTCGCTTGTTCTTCCCGCCCCAATTCGCCTCCGGTGGAGGGAAAGCCGCGGCTCGTGCCGCTGGTGCGCATGATGGCGACGGGATGGAACGTGGTCTTCGGGGTAGAGCACGAGGCGGTGGAGTCCGTCACCTGCAACGGCAGATCGCTGCAGGTGCGGGACGTGGGGGTCATGGCGAACGGACGTCGCGCGATCCACGCCATCGAGTTCCCTGACCTCACGGTGGGCAAGGTGAGCGTGCAGGTGAGGAGGGGAACACGTGTGGTAACGGAATACCTCGAACTGGAGAGGTTCGAGAAGGTGGGTTCCCAGGACTTGGCGAGCTGCAGCCCCGTCAACCGCTAGAACTCCTGGTGGGAGCCTGTCAGAATCTGCCCCTCGGCGCCTCGGAGAAGGCGGCTCGTGAATCCGCTCTGACACAGGCGGTCGTACGAGGCGATCACTTCAGCGGGCACCTTCTGGCTGATCACGAAGCCCTGCTCCGGGTAGACCAGCAGTCGCTGGAGGGCTCCCACGAGCATGTCGACGACCAAGCGGGCGTCTCCGATGGAGTCGACGTAGTCCTGAAGCGTCATCCGGCTGGAGGCACTGACGATCTCGACTCCGGGCCACAGCTTCCGTGCCGTGGCGTACGACCGTCGTTCCTCGTAGGGCTTGCTGATCAGCAGGACGGAGGACACGGTGATGCCGGCCTCGTTCAGGAGGTCCCGGGAGAAGCGGATGTTCTCGCCGGTGTTCCGGGCCCGAGGATCCACCATCACCTCTGAGGCTGGAACGCCCAGTCCGATCGCCCGCTCTTGGTAGTGCACGGTTTCGCCGTGGGGCATGCGTTCGCGTGTGGTTGGGCTGCTCGCCCCGGTGAACACGAGGAGTGGCGCCATGCCGCGCTTGTACAGGGCGACGGCGGCGTCGGCCACACCTAGGTCGTGGCTGCCTTGTCCGATCGCCACCGAGTACGGCCGGGGGGTGTGGCCCATCTGGTGGTAGTCCCAGAGGCGTTGGGGGTCGGCCCAGTCCTGCGGAGGGATCACTGCTGAGCTTCCTTGTCCTTTGCCGAGTCGGGAACCTTGAAGTCGTACTCCCAGGCAAAGCGGGAGGCGGCATGGATGCCGATGGCGAACTCGACCACGGTGCCGTCAGCCGTGTACGTCGTCCGGTGCAGCTCGACCACTACATCGGCGGATACCGACGTGCCCGGGGCCGACGCCTGGTCGGCCTGTTCGTGGGCACGTACTTCGGAGGGTCCCGGCCCGCCGAAGCCGTGGACCTGGCAGCACCGGATCTCTCACAGCCCGACTCCGGATGGGGCTCCGCACTGCTACACCGGACTCGCCCGAGCGTCGGGAAGCAGTGGACCGACACGGGCGAGAGCCATGACGACCGCGGGTTGAAGGACCTCCCGACCGAGGACGTCCGCCGGGTGCCGATCCCGCCCCACCTCGCGGCCGTCTTGCGGGAGCACATCGAGACGTTCGGGACGGCCGAGGACGGGCGTCTGTTCTTCAGCGAGAACGGGGGAATGGTCTCCTCCGCGACGTATTACCGGGCGTGTCGGGAAGCTCGGGAGCTTGCGCTTTCGCCGGCCGCGGTCGCCTCACCGCTCGCCCGGCGCCCCTACGACCTCCGGCACTCGGCCCTCTCGACGTGGCTGAACGCGGGGGTGGACGCCACCGAGGTCGCCGAGCGCGCTGACAACAGCGTGGAGGTGCTGCTGAGCCGGTACGCGAAGTGCCTCGACGGCCGTCAGGAAATGGCGAATCGGCGCATCGGAGGACCCGCTGCGCGAGTACGAGTGAGAGCCCCTGAGTACGTGGCTCCACGGCCCCTGGACCTGCCCGGGGGCCTTCGTCGTTCCCTGGATTGACCTGCGCCGATGCCCCGAGAATCTGTCCACGAATGGTCCACGGGCCCCGACGTACGATCGCCCAGCGCGGCAAACGCCTGCACATACAACAAGACCCCGCGTCCAGCGTTTCCGCTGATCACGGGGTCTTTTGGCACTTCCTGCGAAGTGCCCCCGGCAGGATTCGAACCTGCGCACACGGCTCCGGAGGCCGTTGCTCTATCCCCTGAGCTACGGGGGCGTCCGCCGTGTTTCTCGGCGACGGGTAGAACCCTACCAGCTCTCCGGGCGTGCCTGTGAACAGGTATTTCCGGGGCGTCACCAGGGGCCGGGTCCCCCGCACGGGTCAGAAGTGGGTAAAACCCGGACGCAGCCGTTCTGGGCGTCCTACTCTCGTTCGTGTGTCAGGCGTGTCCGGTCGGGTGCTCGTTGTGGACGACAACAAGGTGATCCGGCAGTTGATCAGGGTCAATCTCGAACTCGAGGGGTTCGAGGTGGTGACCGCGGCCGATGGTGCCGAGTGTCTGGATGTCGTACATCAGGTCTGTCCCGATGTCGTCACCCTGGACGTCGTCATGCCCCGCTTGGACGGGATCAAGACCGCCGAGCGGCTGCGGGCCGATCCCCGGACCAGTCATCTGCCCGTGGCGATCATCAGTGCCTGCGGCGAGCACGAGGTCGGCGGGGTCTCCTCCGGTGTCGACGCCTTCCTCGCCAAGCCCTTCGAGCCCTCCGAGCTCGTGCGGGTGGTGCGGCAGTTGATGCACCGCGAGCGGCGGGAGCGTCCCGAGGCCCCCGGGTCCGAAGGGCTGGACGCGGGAGAGGAGCCGGCCGCAGTCGACGGAGCGCAGGAGCAGGACTCCCGGCCTTCGCACGACGTCCCGCTGCGGGATTCCCGGCCGCCGCACGACCCCCGTCGGGCCGGAAGCGCGCGTGGGGTCGTCTGAGGGTTCGCCCTCAAGGTGCCCGCATGCCGAAACCGGTTCGCGTTTCGACCCCCCTCCTCCCCTAGGCTTGTCCCGTGACCCCCGCGGACCTCTCCCTCACCGTGCAGCACGCCGTGCGCCGTGCGGTCGACGACGGTGCGCTGCGGGTCGACGTCCCCCCGCGCGTCAAGGTCGAACGGGCCCGGCCCGGGGGTACCGGTGAGTACGCCAGCAGCGTCGCGCTCAGCCTTGCCCGGCCCGCCGGGCGCACCCCTCTCGATGTCGCCGGGGTTCTGAAGGAGCGGCTCCAGGGAGTTCCCGGAATCCTCGCCGTCGACATCACCGGTCCCGGGTTTCTGAACTTCACCCTCCGTCCCGATGCCGGCGGTGACCTCGTTCGGGCGATCCGGGACGAGGGAGCCGCGTACGGGCACGGCACCGCCCTCGCCGGGACCACCGTCCGGTTCGCCGAGGTGACGGAGTCCCGCGGGCAGGTCGTCACCGGGGTTGTCCTCCGGCTGCTGCGGAGCCAGGGGGCCGATGCCTCCTTCGGCGGTGGCGAGCGGATGCATGTGCGGCCCGCCGCCTATCTGCCCGACGTCCTCGGTGTCGACGCCGCGCGCTGGGCCCTGCTGCGCGCCGCCCCCTCGGACCGCGCCCTCGACGGGCCTCCGCTTCTCCTCCAGCACGAGCGCAACTCCCTCTTCCGCGTCCGGTACGCCCACGCGCGCGTACAGCGGCTGCTGGTCAATGGGCTGCAGCTCGGGTTCACCCCCTCCTATGCCTACGGGATTCCGTCCGAGACCTCGTACGAGTCCGACCTTCTTGCTTCCGAGCTTCTCGGCGTCCTCGGCGATCACCCCCTCGTCCTCCTCGCCGCCGCCCGCCACCGCGCCCCCGACCGGGTCGCCCGGCACCTCGAAGCCACCGCCGACGCGCTGCTCGCGTTCCAGCACACCGTTCTGCCGCTCGGCGACGAGAAACCCTCGGCCGCCCACCGTTCCCGGCTCGCGCTCGCCGAAGCCGCCGGGACGGTGCTCGCCGGTGGCCTCGCCCTGCTCGGCATCAGCGCACCCGACCAGATCTGAAAGAGCCAGTCGCCATGAGCCGTTCCGCCCATCCCGCCGGGCCCCGCCACGCCGACGTCCTGCCCGAGGGGCACTACTCCGCCCCGCCCGCCGACCTCAACCACCTCGACCCCAAGGTCTGGGCCCGGACCGTGAGCCGGGACGAGCGTGGGGTCGCCACCGTCGGCGGAATCGCCGTCGACGCGCTCGCCGAGGAGTTCGGCACGCCCGCCTACTTCCTCGACGAGACGGACTTCCGCGCCCGCTGCCGCGCCTGGGCCGAGGCCTTCGGCAAGGACGCCGACGTCTTCTACGCCGGGAAGGCCTTCCTCTCCCGCGCCATCGTGCGGTGGCTCAAGGAGGAGGGGCTCAATCTCGACGTGTGCTCCGGCGGGGAACTGAGCACTGCCCTTTCCGCCGGAATGCCCGCCGAGCGGATCGCCTTCCACGGGAACAACAAGAGCGAGGACGAGATCCGGCGGGCCGTCGAGGCCGGCGTCGGACGGATCGTGCTCGACTCCTTCCAGGAGATCGTCCGGGTCGCCCACATCGCGCAGTCCCTCGGGAAGCGGCAGCGCGTGCAGATCCGGGTGACCGTGGGCGTGGAGGCGCACACGCACGAGTTCATCGCCACCGCCCACGAGGACCAGAAGTTCGGCATCGCCCTCGCCGGCGGCCAGGCCGCCGAGGCCGTGCGCCGGGCGCTGAAGCTGGACGGCCTGGAGCTCATCGGCATCCACTCCCACATCGGGTCGCAGATCTTCGACATGGCCGGGTTCGAGGTCTCCGCGCGGCGCGTCGTCCAGCTGCTCGCCGAGGTGCGGGACGAGCACGGGGTGGAGCTGCCCGAGATCGACCTCGGGGGTGGGCTCGGTATCGCGTACACCTCCGAGGACGACCCGCGCGAGCCGCACGAGATCGCCAAGGCGCTCAGCGAGATCGTCACGCGGGAGTGCGAGGCCGCGGGGCTGCGGACCCCCCGTATCTCCGTCGAGCCCGGGCGGGCCGTCGTCGGCCCCACGGCCTTCACCCTCTACCGCGTCGGCACCGTCAAGCCCCTCGAAGGGCTGCGGACGTACGTGAGCGTCGACGGCGGCATGTCGGACAACATCCGCACCGCCCTCTACGACGCCGAGTACAGCGTCAGCCTCGTCTCGCGGACCAGCGAGGCCGAGCCGATGCTCTCCCGCGTCGTCGGCAAGCACTGCGAGAGCGGCGACATCGTCGTACGGGACGCCTTCCTGCCCTCGGACCTGGCGCCCGGCGACCTCATCGCCGTGCCGGCCACCGGTGCGTACTGCCGCTCCATGGCCAGCAACTACAACCACGCCCTCCGGCCGCCCGTCGTCGCCGTCCGCGACGGTGAGGCGCGTGTCATCGTCCGGCGCGAGACGGAGGAAGATCTCCTGCGTCTCGACGTGGGCTGATGAAATAGTCGCGTGGTGAAATAGTCGAGTGATGAAATCGATGTCTCAGGATCCGGACAGGGGGAGGAATCCCTCGTCCGGTGAGTGAGACTGGTTCTCCGTAGAGATACGAAACCGTAGAGATACGAAGTAGTACGAGAAACGAGGTCGGATGATGCGTACGCGTCCGCTGAAGGTGGCGCTGCTGGGCTGTGGAGTGGTCGGCTCAGAGGTGGCGCGCATCATGACGACGCACGCCGACGACCTCGCCGCGCGCATCGGCGCGCCGGTCGAGCTCGCCGGCGTGGCCGTCCGCCGGCCCGACAAGGTCCGCGGGGGAGTCCCCGCCGAGCTGATCACCACCGACGCGACCGCCCTCGTCAAACGCGGGGACATCGACGTCGTCGTCGAGGTCATCGGCGGCATCGAGCCGGCCCGCACCCTCATCACCACCGCCTTCGAGCACGGCGCCTCCGTCGTCTCCGCGAACAAGGCGCTGCTCGCCCAGGACGGCGCGAGCCTCTACGCCGCCGCCGAGCAGCACGGGCAGGACCTGTACTACGAGGCCGCCGTCGCGGGTGCCATCCCGCTCATCCGGCCGCTGCGCGAGTCCCTCGCCGGCGACAAGATCAACCGTGTGATGGGCATCGTCAACGGCACGACGAACTTCATCCTCGACAAGATGGACTCCACCGGCGCCGGCTACCAGGAGGCCCTGGACGAGGCCACCGCCCTCGGGTACGCCGAGGCCGACCCGACCGCCGACGTCGAGGCCTTCGACGCCGCCGCCAAGGCCGCCATCCTCGCCGGTATCGCCTTCCACACGCGCGTGCGTCTCGACGACGTCTACCGCGAGGGCATGACCGAGGTCACCGCCGCCGACTTCGCCTCCGCCAAGGAGATGGGCTGCACCATCAAGCTGCTCGCGATCTGCGAGCGGGCCGCCGACGGCGAGTCCGTCACCGCGCGCGTGCACCCCGCGATGATCCCGCTCAGCCACCCGCTCGCCTCCGTCCGCGAGGCGTACAACGCGGTCTTCGTCGAGGCGGAGGCCGCCGGGCAGCTCATGTTCTACGGCCCCGGGGCGGGCGGCTCGCCGACCGCCTCGGCCGTGCTCGGCGACGTCGTCGCCGTCTGCCGCAACCGTCTCAACGAGGCGACGGGCCCCGGCGAGTCCGCGTACACCCAGCTGCCCGTGAGCTCCATGGGCGAGGTCGTCACGCGGTACCACATCAGCCTCGACGTGGCCGACAAGCCGGGCGTCCTCGCCCAGGTCGCGACGGTCTTCGCCGAGCACGGCGTATCCATCGATACGGTGCGCCAGCAGGGCAAGGACGGCGAGGCCTCCCTCGTCGTCGTCACCCACCGCGCGCCCGACGCCGCCCTCTCCGGGACCGTCGAGGCGCTGCGCAAGCTCGACACCGTGCGCGGTGTCGCCAGCATCATGCGTGTTGAAGGGGAGTAAGGACCCATGACCCACAAGGGCACCCACCAGTGGCGCGGCATCATCGAGGAGTACCGGGACCGCCTTCCGGTCACGGACACGACGCCGGTCGTCACGCTCCGTGAGGGCGGCACGCCGCTCGTCCCCGCTCAGGTCCTCTCCGAGCGCACGGGCTGCGAGGTGCACCTCAAGGTCGAGGGCGCCAACCCCACCGGTTCCTTCAAGGACCGGGGCATGACCATGGCCATCTCGAAGGCCAAGGAGGAGGGCGCGCAGGCCGTCATCTGCGCGTCCACCGGCAACACCTCCGCCTCCGCGGCCGCCTACGCGGTCCGCGCCGGGATGGTCTCCGCCGTCCTGGTGCCGCAGGGCAAGATCGCGCTCGGCAAGATGGGCCAGGCGCTCGTTCACGGCGCGAAGATCCTCCAGGTCGACGGCAACTTCGACGACTGCCTGACCCTGGCCCGCAGCCTCTCCGAGAACTACCCGGTGGCGCTGGTCAATTCGGTCAACCCGGTCCGCATCGAGGGCCAGAAGACCGCCGCCTTCGAGATCGTGGACATGCTGGGCGACGCCCCCGACATCCACGTGCTGCCCGTCGGCAACGCCGGCAACATCACGGCGTACTGGAAGGGGTACCGCGAGTACGCCGCCGACGGTCTCGCCACCCACCGCCCGCGCATGTGGGGCTTCCAGGCCTCCGGCTCCGCCCCGCTCGTGCGCGGCGAGGTCGTCAAGGACCCGTCGACGATCGCCACCGCGATCCGCATCGGCAACCCGGCCTCGTGGGACTACGCGATCGCCGCGCGCGACGAGTCGGGCGGCTTCATCGACGAGGTGACGGACCGTGAGATCCTGCAGGCATACCGCCTGTTGGCCGCTCAGGAGGGCGTCTTCGTCGAGCCCGCCTCGGCCGCCTCGGTCGCCGGTCTGCTGAAGGCCGCCGCGCAGGGCAAGGTCGACCCCGGCCAGACGATCGTCTGCACCGTCACCGGCAACGGCCTCAAGGACCCCGACTGGGCCGTCGCCGGCGCGCCGCAGCCGGTCACCGTCCCGGTCGACGCCGCGGCCGCCGCCGAGCGCCTCGGTCTGGCCTGAAAACAAGCAAGGCCCGCCGGTTCCTGATCGGGTGAAACCCGATCAGGAACCTACATAGGCGCACAGGATGGCTCGCGACACGCATCGTGCGCCTCCTGTGCGCCCTATGTCGCCACAGAACCTTCCTTCGATAGGCTGTACCGAACCCGCCCCGACGCATATGCGCGGTGTCGTTGCCGTTGTCGCCTCCGAGGCCGAAACGGCCCCCCGGGGTCCGGGTCCCCGAGTGCTTCTCTTGTCATACCCGTTGTCCGAAACACCGTTTTCGCAATACAAGGAGAGTCAACGAGCGATGGCCGGTCCAGCGTTCCGCGCCGCCGCCGTACGGGTGCGCGTCCCCGCCACCAGCGCCAACCTCGGCCCGGGCTTCGATGCCTTCGGCCTGTCGCTGGGGCTCTACGACGACGTCGTCGTCCGGGTCGCCGACTCCGGGCTGCACGTCGACATCGCCGGTGAGGGCGCCGAGACGCTCCCGCGCGACGAGAGCCACCTGCTCGTACGCTCCCTGCGCACGGCCTTCGACCTGCTCGGCGGGCAGCCGCGCGGCCTCGAGGTCGTCTGCGCCAACCGCATCCCGCACGGCCGCGGCCTCGGCTCCTCCTCCGCCGCCATCTGTGCCGGCATCGTCGCCGCCCGCGCCGTGACCATAGGCGGGGACGCCAGGCTCGACGAGGCCGCCCTCCTGGAGCTGGCCACCGAGATCGAGGGCCACCCCGACAACGTCGCCGCCTGTCTGCTCGGCGGATTCACGCTCGCCTGGACCGAGTCCGGTGCCGCGCGGGCGATCAGGATGGATCCCTCGGATTCCATCGTTCCGGTGGTTTTCGTCCCCGGAAAGCCCGTACTGACCGAGACCGCCCGCGGACTCCTGCCGCGCACCGTCCCGCACGTGGACGCCGCCGCCAACGCCGGCCGTGCCGCCCTCCTCGTCGAGGCCCTGACCCGGCGCCCCGAGCTGCTGCTCCCGGCCACCGAGGACCGGCTGCACCAGGAGTACCGGGCCCCCGCGATGCCGGAGAGCATCGCCCTGGTGAACCGGCTGCGCGCGGACGGCGTCCCCGCGGTCATCTCCGGCGCGGGCCCCACGGTCCTCGCGCTGGCCGAACACGGGACGGCCGACAAGGTCGCCCGCCTCGCGGGCGAGGGCTGGGCCGCGAACCGGCTCGACCTCGACGCGTCCGGAGCGAGTGTCCTGCCGCTGGCGCCCTAGGCGTGTGGCGGCCGGGGCGCCGGGCAGCGCCTCGGACATGAGATTGCCGGTGAGGGAGAGGGGGAATGTTTGTTGGAGCCGGTAGTGTTAACCTCAAGTCTGCACCTGACCTCTTTGTGGAGCGGTGCGGAGTGTCCCCATCAGGGACCACCATTCTTCCGGGAGCCTCCCCAACTGCCTGAGCAGCCTGCCTGAGCAGTTTCGAGCACGCTCCGGAACCGGCACGACACCCCTCGCTCTTCTTTCGAGCCGAGGGCCGAGCAGGGGGCGCTCGGGCCGGACCCACAGCACGTTTCTCCTCTTCCGCCGCACCCGGCGGGACCACCGCCCCGGACACGGTCCACCGAACATGGGACCGCTGCCGGACAGCACAACCGGTCGCCGAGCCAGATGGCCGACGTCCGCTCCAGGGAAGGACCCTTCGTGAGCGACACCACCGATCTGATGGGCGTGACTGCCGACAACAGTGTCGACACCGCCGCGCCCGCCGCAGGTGCCACCGGCACCGCACGGCGCCGCCGCTCCGGCACCGGCCTCGAGGGCATGGTCCTGGCCGAGCTGCAGCAGGTCGCGTCCGGCCTCGGCATCAGGGGCACCGCGCGGATGCGCAAGAGCCAGCTGATCGAGGTCATCAAGGAGGCGCAGGCCGGAGGCTCCGCCGCCCCCGCCAAGGCCGCCGACGCCGCCGAGACCAAGCCGAAGCGCCGCGCCACCTCCAAGGCCCGCACGGGCGAGTCCGCCGAGGCGGCCGCGCCCAAGGCGGAGAAGGCCGAGAAGGCCGTCGCCCAGCAGCAGATCGACATCCCGGGCCAGCCCGCCGCCGACGACGCCCCGGCCGGTGAGCGCCGTCGTCGTCGCGCCACCGCCCCCGCCGGTTCCCCGGAGGGCGAGGCCAAGGCGGAGGCCGCCCAGGTCGTCAAGACCGAGGCCCGTACCGAGACCCGCGAGGTCAAGGCCGAGCCGCAGGCCGACGCCAAGGCCGAGACCGCCGTCGACGGCGCCGAGGGCCGCGGCCGCCGTGACCGCGGCGAGCGCGGGGAGCGCGGCGACCGCCGTGACCGCCGCGACCGTCAGCGCGACCGCAAGGGCGACGAGCAGCAGGGCGGTGGCCAGGGCGGCCAGCGCCAGCGCCAGGGCGGTCAGGGCCAGGGACAGCAGGGCCAGCAGGGCGGCCAGCAGGCCGGTCCGCAGGACGAGGACGACTTCGAGGGCGGCCGTCGTGGCCGTCGCGGGCGCTACCGCGACCGTCGTGGCCGTCGTGGCCGTGACGACTTCCAGGCCGGCGAGCCGCAGGTCGCCGACGACGACGTCCTGATCCCCGTCGCGGGCATCCTCGACATCCTCGACAACTACGCGTTCATCCGGACCTCCGGCTACCTGCCCGGCCCGAACGACGTGTACGTCTCCCTCGCCCAGGTCCGCAAGAACGGCCTGCGCAAGGGTGACCACGTCACCGGCGCCGTGCGTCAGCCGAAGGAGGGCGAGCGCCGCGAGAAGTTCAACGCGCTGGTCCGCCTGGACTCCGCGAACGGCATGGCCGCCGACTCCGGCCGCGGCCGCCCGGAGTTCAACAAGCTGACCCCGCTCTACCCGCAGGACCGCCTCCGCCTGGAGACGGACCCGGGCGTGCTCACCACCCGCATCATCGACCTCGTGTCGCCGATCGGTAAGGGTCAGCGCGGTCTGATCGTGGCCCCGCCGAAGACCGGCAAGACCATGATCATGCAGGCGATCGCCAACGCGATCACGCACAACAACCCCGAGTGCCACCTGATGGTCGTCCTGGTCGACGAGCGTCCGGAAGAGGTCACCGACATGCAGCGGTCGGTCAAGGGCGAGGTCATCTCCTCGACCTTCGACCGTCCGGCCGAGGACCACACCACCGTCGCCGAGCTGGCCATCGAGCGCGCCAAGCGCCTCGTGGAGCTGGGTCACGACGTGGTCGTCCTGCTCGACTCCATCACCCGCCTGGGCCGCGCGTACAACCTCGCGGCGCCGGCCTCCGGCCGCATCCTGTCCGGTGGTGTCGACTCGACCGCGCTCTACCCGCCGAAGCGCTTCTTCGGTGCCGCGCGCAACATCGAGGACGGCGGTTCTCTGACCATCCTCGCGACTGCTCTGGTGGACACCGGTTCACGCATGGACGAGGTGATCTTCGAGGAGTTCAAGGGCACCGGCAACATGGAGCTCAAGCTCGACCGGAAGCTCGCCGACAAGCGCATCTTCCCGGCCGTCGACGTCGACGCCTCGGGCACGCGCAAGGAGGAGATCCTCCTCGGCAGCGACGAGCTCGCCGTCACCTGGAAGCTGCGTCGCGTGCTCCACGCGCTCGACCAGCAGCAGGCGATCGAGCTGCTGCTCGACAAGCTCAAGCAGACGAAGTCGAACGGCGAGTTCCTGCTCCAGATCCAGAAGACGACGCCGGGCGGCAGCAACGACTGACGCGAGAGCTGCGTCACACGACGAGAGCCGGGCCCCGGGCCCGTAACCCCGTCGTGACCTGCGTGAACCACTGCGCCCACCGTGCCCCGCACGGTGGGCGCAGTGTCGTTTCCGGGCGGAGCTCACCCAAACCTCACAGGCCTGTATGCAACCCTTTCGGGTGCTTCGCCGTCACAGAAGGTAAATCCGAGGGCGTCACACAGGGTGCATTCGAGGGCCGAGGGAAGACGATGACCGAGCAGAGCAAGACCGGCCGCGCACGCGGCGCGGGCAGCGGCCGACGCCGCAAGCAGCCCGCCAAGCGGCGCACGGCGCCGATCCTGATATCGGGGGCCGTCGCGGTCCTCGTCCTCGGCGGTGCCGGACTCGGCTACGTCTACTTCAAGCTCGACGGCAACCTCAAGGGCGTCGACATCAACGCCCAGCTGGGCACCGAGCGACCCGACGACGTCGACAACGGCTCCCTCGACATCCTCGTCCTCGGCTCCGACTCCCGCTCCGGCGACAACGGCGCCTACGGCAAGGACGAGGGCGGCGCCCGCTCCGACACCGCGATGGTCGTGCACGTCTACGAGGGCCACAAGAAGGCGAACGTGGTCTCCATACCCCGCGACACCCTCATAGACCGGCCCTCCTGCACCGACGCGCAGGGGGGCGCCGTCCCCGCCGAGCGGCGGGCCATGTTCAACACGGCGTACGAGGTCGGCGGCCCCGCCTGCGCCGTCAAGACCGTCGAGTCGATGTCCGGCATCCGCATGGACCACTACATCGAGGTCGACTTCACCGGCTTCAAGAAGCTCATCGACGAACTCGGCGGCGTCGAGATCACCACCACGCAGGCCATCAAGGACTCCAAGAGCCACCTCGACCTCGCCCCGGGCACGCACACCCTCGACGGCGAGCAGTCCCTCGGCCTCGTCCGCACCCGCAAGAGCGTCGGCGACGGCAGCGACCTCGGCCGCATCCAGCTCCAGCAGGCCTTCATGAAGGCCTTCCTGAACCAGGTCAAGGACGTCGGCGTCTTCTCGAACCCGGCCAAGCTGTACGGGCTCGCCGACGCCGCCACCAAGGCGATCACGCCCGACTCCGAGCTCGACTCGGTCCAGGAGCTGACGGGCTTCGCCAAGGGACTCTCCGGCATCGGCGCCCAGAACGTCCACATGGTCACCCTGCCCGTCGAGTACGACCCCCGGGACCCCAACCGCGTCGTCCCCCTCGAAGCCAAGGCCGCACAGGTCTGGAAGGCCCTCAAGGGCGATCTGCCGATCCCCGCATCGGCCACGAAGGACACCGCCGCCGGCAAGGCCGAAGGCGTCGTGAAGTAGACCCGGGGAGCGCCGGAAAAACACCAAAAAAGCCCCGGGAGAGCGGTGGGGGAGCCCCGGGGGGAGCCCTGGGGGAGCCCTGGGGGACAGTCGGGGAATACCTCCGGGCCGACCCCCGTTTTGGGAGATGCGGCCGGTCCTGGCAGACTGGTACGTCGGCCCCGGTTCACGCTGTCCGCAACCCGCGGCGGCGACCCGGCGCCCTCCCGAAACTAGGAGACACCTTGAAGCGCGAGATCCACCCCGAGTACGTCGAGACCCAGGTCAGCTGCACCTGCGGCGCGTCGTTCACCACTCGTAGCACCCTGACCGAGGGCACCATCCGTGCCGAGGTCTGCTCCGAGTGCCACCCGTTCTACACGGGCAAGCAGAAGATCCTCGACACCGGCGGCCGCGTGGCCCGCTTCGAGGCCCGCTTCGGCAAGGCCGGCTCCGCCAAGTAGCGAGCCCCTGCGCCGGTCCTCGGTCGCCCCGCGCGGGTGGCCGGGACCGGCGCTTTGCCGTCCCGTAGCAACTGACGAAAACCCCAGGAGCCCCCGATGTTCGAGGCGGTCGAGGAACTGGTCGGCGAGCACGCCGACCTCGAGACGAAGCTCGCGGACCCTTCGGTCCACGCCGATCAGGCGAACGCGCGCAAGCTCAACAAGCGCTACGCCGAGCTGACCCCGATCGTCGCCACCTTCCGCTCCTGGAAGCAGACCGGTGACGACATCGAGACGGCGCGCGAGCTGATGCACGACGACCCCGACTTCGCCGCCGAGGTCAAGGAGCTCGAGAAGCAGCGCGAGGAGCTCACCGACAAGCTCCGCCTGCTCCTCGTCCCGCGCGACCCGAGCGACGACAAGGACGTCATCCTGGAGATCAAGGCGGGCGCAGGCGGCGACGAGTCCGCCCTCTTCGCCGGCGACCTCCTCCGGATGTACCTGCGGTACGCCGAGCGCGTCGGCTGGAAGACCGAGATCATCGACGCCACCGAGTCCGAGCTCGGCGGCTACAAGGACGTCCAGGTCGCGGTGAAGACCAAGGGCGGCAACGGCGCGACCGAGCCCGGCCAGGGCGTCTGGGCCCGGCTCAAGTACGAGGGCGGGGTGCACCGCGTCCAGCGCGTGCCCGCCACCGAGTCCGCCGGCCGCATCCACACCTCCGCCGCCGGCGTGCTCGTCACGCCCGAGGCCGAGGAGGTCGACGTCGAGATCCACGCCAACGACCTGCGCATCGACGTCTACCGCTCGTCGGGCCCCGGCGGCCAGTCCGTCAACACCACCGACTCCGCCGTCCGCATCACGCACCTGCCGACCGGCATCGTCGCCTCCTGCCAGAACGAGAAGAGCCAGCTCCAGAACAAGGAGCAGGCCATGCGCATCCTTCGTTCCCGGCTCCTCGCCGCCGCCCAGGAGAAGGCCGAGGCCGAGGCCGCCGACGCCCGCCGCAGCCAGGTCCGCACCGTCGACCGCTCCGAGAAGATCCGTACGTACAACTTCCCGGAGAACCGGATCTCGGACCACCGCGTCGGCTTCAAGGCGTACAACCTGGACCAGGTGCTCGACGGCGACCTGGACCCCATGATCCAGGCCTGCGTCGACGCCGACTCTGCGGCGAAGCTCGCCGCGGCGTAACACCGCAGCACAAGGCCCCCCTCAAGCCCCACCCCGCACCACGGAGGACCAGCGTGAACCTGCTGCTTGCCGAGGTGGCCCAGGCCACCCAGCGGCTGGCCGACGCCGGCGTTCCCTCACCGCGTTTCGACGCCGAGGAGCTCGCCGCGTTCGTGCACGGCGTCAAGCGGGGGGAGCTGCACAACGTCAAGGACGCGGACTTCGACGCCCGCTACTGGGAGGCCGTCGCCCGCCGAGAGGCCCGCGAGCCGCTCCAGCACATCACCGGCCGGGCGTTCTTCCGCTACCTGGAGCTCCAGGTGGGGCCCGGCGTCTTCGTGCCCCGCCCGGAGACCGAGTCGGTCGTCGGGTGGGCCATAGACGCCGTACGCGCCATGGACGTCGTCGAACCGCTCATCGTCGACCTGTGCACCGGCTCCGGGGCCATCGCCCTCGCGCTCGCCCAGGAGGTGCCGCGCTCGCGGGTGCACGCCGTGGAGCTGTCCGAGGACGCGCTCGCGTGGACCCGCAAGAACGTCGAGGGCTCCCGCGTCGTGCTGCACGAGGGCGACGCGCTCACCGCGCTCCCCGAGCTGGACGGCCAGGTCGACCTGGTCATCTCCAACCCGCCGTACATCCCGCTCACCGAGTGGGAGTACGTGGCGCCCGAGGCCCGCGACCACGACCCGGAGATGGCCCTCTTCTCCGGCGAGGACGGCCTCGACACCATCCGCGGCATCGAGCGGACCGCGCACCGACTCCTCCGCCCCGGCGGCCTCGTCGTCATCGAGCACGCGGACACCCAGGGCGGGCAGGTGCCGTGGATCTTCAACGAGGAGGCCGGCTGGGCCGACGCCGCCGACCACCCGGACCTGAACAACCGGCCGCGCTTCGCGACCGCCCGCAAGGCGATGCCATGACCGCCATGACGAACGACGCGTACGAGGAGGCCGGGAACTGATGGCACGGCGATACGACTGCAACGAGGCGACCGACCGCGTGACCGGTCTGCGCGAGGCCGCGTCCGCCGTCCGCCGGGGCGAGCTGGTCGTGCTGCCCACCGACACCGTGTACGGGATCGGGGCGGACGCCTTCAGCAGCGAGGCCGTCGGCGACCTGCTCGCCGCCAAGGGCCGCGGCCGCAACACGCCCACGCCCGTGCTCATCGGCTCCCCGAACACCCTCCACGGCCTGGTCACCGACTTCTCCGAGCAGGCCTGGGAGCTCGTCGACGCCTTCTGGCCCGGCGCGCTCACCCTCGTCGCCAAGCACCAGCCGTCCCTCCAGTGGGACCTCGGCGACAGCCGGGGGACCGTCGCCATCCGGATGCCGCTGCACCCGGTCGCGATCGAACTGCTCACCGAGGTCGGCCCGATGGCCGTCACCTCGGCCAACCTCATCGGCCACCCGGCGCCGGAGGACTGCGACGCGGCGCAGGGCATGCTCGGCGACTCCGTCTCCGTCTACCTCGACGGCGGCCCGACGCCCGGCATCGTCCCCTCGTCCATCGTCGACGTCACGGGCAAGGTGCCGGTGCTGCTGCGCGAGGGCTCGCTCTCCCCGGAGGAGCTCCGGAAGGTCGTACCCGACCTCGAGGTGGCCAGTTGACCGCCCCTGAGGGGCGTGGCATAGCGGGGCACGAAGACAGCGACACCTTCCGCATCCTCCACGTCAGCACCGGCAACGTCTGCCGCTCGCCGATCACCGAGCGGCTGACCCGCCATGCCCTGAGCGTCCGCCTCGGCGACCCCCTCGGCGGCGGCCTGATCGTGGAGAGCGCGGGTACCTGGGGCCACGAGGGCGCCCCCATGGAGACCAACGCCGAAATGGTCCTCGCCGACTTCGGCGCCGACTACAGCGGCTTCGTGGGCCGCGAGCTCCTCGACGAGCACGTCATCCGCGCCGACCTCGTCCTGACGGCCACCCGCGACCACCGGGCGCAGGTCATCTCGATGGGCCACTCGGCGGGCCTGCGCACCTTCACCCTGAAGGAGTTCACCCGGCTGGTCCGCGCGATCGACCCGGCGACCCTGCCGGACCCGCGGGACGAGGGCATGGTGGAACGCGCCCGTGCCCTGGTCCGCGCGGCAGCGGCTCTACGCGGGTGGCTCCTGGCCCCCTCGGTGGACGCCGACGAGGTCAACGACCCGTACGGCGCGCCGATCACCTTCTTCCGCTCGATCGGCGACGAGATCAACGAGGCGCTGGACCCGGTGGTCACGGCCCTGACGGGCGTGAGCGCCCGCCGTTGACGGCGGCGCGGGGGAAGGGCCTCCGCCCCGCTCGGCGGTCGGAGGCCGC
>NZ_JBIBST010000008.1:120028-510915 GCF_043077765.1 Streptomyces sp. NPDC015661
GCCGCAGCGTCCCGAAGCCCGGGAGGCCCTGCGGGGCCGAGCGGTGCGAGGGGCGCGTCGAGGACGGAGTCCCGGTGGTCACGGCCCTGACGGGCGTGAGCGCCCGCCGTTGACGGCGGCGCGGGGGGAGGGCCTCGGCCCCGCTCGGCGGTCGGAGGCCGCCGCAGCGTCCCGAAGCCCGGGAGGCCCTGCGGGGCCGAGCGGTGCGAGGGGCGCGTCGAGGACGGAGTCCCGGTGGTCACGGCCCTGACGGGCGTTGTGAAGGTGGTCCTCCGGCTGGGTTCCTCCAGCGGGCGGGGGTGCGGGGGCGCGCCTACATTGGTGGCATGCCGGTCACCGCGCCCCCCGATGAGGAACTCGACGTCCTGCGCCGGCAGGACCCCGAGGTCGCCGATGTGCTGCTCGGTGAGGCGCGGCGGCAGGCCGACAGTCTGCAGCTGATCGCGGCCGAGAACTTCACGTCGCCCGCCGTCCTCGCCGCCCTCGGATCGCCGCTCGCCAACAAGTACGCGGAGGGGTATCCGGGCGCCCGGCACCACGGCGGCTGCGAGTACGCCGACGCCGTCGAGCGGATCGCCGTCGAGCGGGCCACCGCGCTCTTCGGAGCCGACCACGCGAACGTCCAGGCCCACTCCGGCTCCTCGGCCGTCCTGGCGGCGTACGCGGCCCTTCTCAGGCCCGGTGACACGGTTCTGGCCATGGGGCTCGGGCACGGCGGGCACCTCACGCACGGTTCGCCCGCCAATTTCTCCGGCCGCTGGTTCGACTTCGTCCCGTACGGCGTCGACGCCGAGACCGGGCTCGTCGACTACGAGCAGGTCGCCGCCCTCGCCCGCCATCACCGTCCCAAGGCGATCGTCTGCGGGTCGATCTCGTATCCCCGCCACCTCGACTACGCGATCTTCCGTGAGATCGCCGACGAGGTGGGCGCGTATCTGATCGCGGACGCGGCCCATCCCATCGGCCTCGTCGCCGGGGGAGCGGCCCCCAGCCCCGTCCCGTACGCCGACGTGGTCTGCGCGACGACGCACAAGGTGCTGCGCGGGCCGCGCGGCGGAATGATCCTGTGCGGCGAGGAGCTCGCGGGGCGGATCGACCGGGCGGTGTTCCCGTTCACCCAGGGCGGCGCCCAGATGCACACCATCGCGGCGAAGGCGGTGGCCTTCGGCGAGGCGTCCACCCCGGCGTTCACCACGTACGCCCATCAGGTGGTCGAACACGCCAGGGTCCTCGCCGCCGCGCTCGCCGCCGAGGGCTTCGCGCTGACCACGGGCGGCACGGACACGCATCTCATCACCGCCGATCCCACCCCGCTCGGTGTCGACGGCCGCACCGCCCGCGCCCGGCTGGCCGCCGCCGGCATGGTGCTCGACACCTGTGCCCTGCCCTACGGGGAGGTGCGCGGGATCCGGCTCGGCACCGCCGCCGTCACCACGCAGGGCATGGGCGCCCCGGAGATGGCGAGAATTGCCGCACTGTTCACCGTCGCGTTGCGGGACGACGCCGCGGAAACGGCTCGGGTACGTGCGGAAGTACGGGAGCTGACCTCCCGATTTCCCCCGTATGGGCCCTGACGGGAGACCGAGCGCAACCGTTCGGGAGGCACGTGTGTCTCCAAGCACATGGACGGCACGGCTAGGGTGTGGGGCTGAGATGGCCAGCGATTCCTGTGGGGCAGCCCGTGCGTGATTACCTGCTGACGCTCTGTGTCACGGCCGCGGTGACCTATCTGCTCACCGGTCCGGTGCGGAAGTTCGCCATCGCGACCGGCGCGATGCCGGAGATCCGCGCCCGCGACGTGCACCGAGAACCGACTCCGCGGCTCGGTGGCATCGCCATGTTCTTCGGGCTGTGCGCGGGACTCCTCGTCGCCGACCACCTGCAGAACCTGAGCAGTGTCTTCGAGCTGTCCAACGAGCCCCGCGCACTGCTCTCCGGCGCCGCGCTGATCTGGCTGATCGGTGTCCTCGACGACAAGTTCGAGCTGGACGCGCTCATCAAGCTGGGTGCGCAGATGATCTCGGCGGGCGTGATGGTCGCGCAGGGTCTGACGATCCTGTGGCTGCCGATCCCCGGTGTCGGCACGGTCGCGCTCACCCCCTGGCAGGGCACGCTCCTCACGGTCGCCCTGGTGGTCCTCACCATCAACGCCGTGAACTTCGTCGACGGCCTCGACGGTCTCGCCGCCGGCATGGTCTGCATCGCCGCCGCCGCCTTCTTCCTGTACGCGTACCGCCTCTGGTACGGCTACACGATCGAGGCTGCCGCCCCCGCGACGCTCTTCGCCGCCATCCTCATGGGCATGTGCCTGGGCTTCCTGCCGCACAACATGCACCCGGCGCGGATCTTCATGGGCGACTCGGGCTCGATGCTGATCGGCCTGGTCCTGGCGGCCTCCGCCATCTCGATCACCGGCCAGGTCGACCCGGACGTGCTGAAGCTCTTCGAGGGCTCCACCCGGCAGGCCACGCACGCCGCCCTGCCCGTCTTCATCCCGCTCGTGCTGCCGCTCACGATCATCGCGATCCCGATGGCGGACCTGATCCTCGCGATCGTGCGCCGCACCTGGAAGGGCCAGTCGCCCTTCGCGGCCGACCGCGGCCATCTGCACCACCGGCTCCTGGAGATCGGGCACTCGCACAGCCGCGCGGTGCTGATCATGTACTTCTGGTCGGCGCTCATCGCCTTCGGCACGCTGGCCTACTCGGTCCACTCGACGTCGATGTGGATCGTCCTCGGGGTCGTCGCGCTGAGCGCGATCGGCCTGGTGCTGCTCCTGCTGCCGCGCTTCACGCCGCGCGCCCCCCGCTGGGCCCAGTCCGTCGTGCCGCCCCGCTACCGCCGCCGCAAGCCGGCCGTCGTGCCGGCCGGGGCGCACGGGGCCGCGGAGGCCGCCGGGGCCGTCGAGACGGTCGAGGAGGAGCGGGAGCCGGTGCCCGCCGGGGTCAACGGGGCGACCGCCATCGGTCACCGTTCGCGCTTCTCCGACAGAAGTAAGGCCGGGGCGCGCGGTTGACGAAAGCCCCATTCGGGGCCAATAGCAGACAAGGTGCCCCCCTGTCGCGCACACACGCGCAGGGTCACTCTCATGTGTGACCGTTGGCACACCTTATGGGTAAAGACCTATTCAAATAGTTTGTGATACGGTTCACGAGACCCGGCGACAGTGCCGAAAGACCGTAGTGCGACGGTCTGTTGGCCCCGAGACCCACCTCGGACCGGGCTTACGCTCGTCCATGACGACACCATCGCCCCCTCCAAGAGCAAGCGGAGACACCGCCATGCCGTCGAACGACGCACGCATCCTTCTGCACACCGCCGTACCCACCGCAGCCGTCGGCGCCGTCGCCACGGTCATCAGCGGGGTGGTCGCCGGTGGCAAGGGTGCGCTCGGTGCCGTCGTCGGCACCCTGGTGGTCCTCCTCTTCATGGGGATCGGGCAGCTGGTTCTCCAGCGGACGGCGAAGTCGCTTCCGCACCTCTTCCAGGCCATGGGGCTGATGCTCTACACGGCCCAGCTGCTGGTGCTCTTCATCTTCCTGGCCTTGCTGAAGAACACGACGCTGTTCGACTTCAAGGCCTTCGCCTTCACGCTGCTCGCGACGACCGTGGTGTGGGTCGCCGCACAGGCCCGGGCCTACATGAAGGCCAAGATCACGTACATCGACCCCGGAAACACGGGGTCCAAGTCGTGAAGGGTAGGGCCGGGATAAAGCCGCGTTCGGCTTCCTGCTATCGTCCGGTGCCAACTGCGGCACTGCGGACGCGGGCATCCGAAACGGCGCCTGTCCCAGCGAGAGGCTCGATGCCGAACCGCCGCCCCCTTATTCGTAAGACCAGTCCAGTGCCGACCCGCGGCTGCGCGCCGCGCCGACACAACGAGGTTGCCGTACCTATGCGCCACGCTGAAGGAGCCCGCGGTGAGTGCTGACCAGACGCTTGCCTTCGACCCGGATTGCCACATCTTCTCTGGATGTGGCTTCCCGGCGCCGGGCCTGCACACGTTCATGTACGAGCCCATCGCCACGGTGGCCGGCATCGAGATCACCAAGCCGATGCTGCTCGCCGTTCTCGGCTCCATCGTGGTCGTCGGGTTCTTCTGGGCCGCCTTCAACAAGCCCAAGCTGATCCCCGGCAAGATGCAGATGGTCGGCGAGGCCGGTTACGACTTCGTGCGCCGCGGCATCGTCTACGAGATCATCGGCAAGAAGGACGGCGAGAAGTACGTCCCCTTCATGGTGTCGCTGTTCTTCTTCGTCTGGATCATGAACCTCTGGTCGATCATTCCGCTCGCCCAGTTCCCGGTCACCTCGCTGATCGCCTTCCCGGCCGGTCTCGCGCTGATCGTGTACTTCATGTGGATCTCGCTCACCTTCAAGAAGCACGGCTTCGTGGGCGGCTGGAAGAACATCGTCGGCTACGACAAGTCCCTCGGTGCCATCCTCCCGATGGTCGTCGTCCTCGAGTTCTTCTCGAACCTCCTCATCCGGCCCTTCACGCACGCGGTGCGACTGTTCGCGAACATGTTCGCCGGTCACCTGCTGATCGTGATGTTCTCGCTGGCCACCTGGTACCTCATGAACGGCCTGGGCTTCGTCTACGCCGGCGCCTCGTTCGTGATGGTCCTCGTGATGACCGCCTTCGAGCTCTTCATCCAGGCCGTCCAGGCGTACGTCTTCGTCCTCCTGGCCTGCAGCTACGTCCAGGGCGCGCTCTCCGAGCACCACTGAGCCTCCCGGCCCCGTAGCTCCACCCCCGAAACCATCAGTCGTCCGGTGGCCAACCCCCATCGGGTCATTGAACAGAGAAGGAAGTAACGGCATGTCCGCTGCTCTCGACATGATCAACCTTGCCGCCGAAGGTGGCAGCGCCAAGACCAACGTCGTCGGCAACGTCGCGTCGATCGGTTACGGCCTCGCCGCGATCGGCCCCGGCGTCGGCGTCGGCATCATCTTCGGTAACGGTACGCAGGCGCTCGCCCGCCAGCCCGAGGCCGCCGGTCTCATCCGTACCAACCAGATCATGGGCTTCGCCTTCTGTGAGGCGCTCGCCCTCATCGGCATCGTCATGGGCTTCGTCTACCAGTAAGCCGGACCGACTGCCCGATTCTTTTTACGGAAGGCACTGATGTGAACGCTCTGCTTCTTGCGGCAGCGGAGGAGCCTCAGCCTCCTCTGATCCCGCATCTCGACGAGCTCGTCATCGGCCTGATCGCCTTCGTCATCGTCTTCGGCTTCCTCGCCAAGAAGCTCCTCCCGAACATCAACAAGGTTCTGGACGAGCGCCGTGAGGCCATCGAGGGTGGCATCGAGAAGGCCGAGTCGGCCCAGATCGAGGCTCAGAGTGTGCTGGAGCAGTACAAGGCCCAGCTCGCCGAGGCCCGCCACGAGGCCGCGCGTCTTCGCCAGGAGGCGACGGAGCAGGGCACCGCGATCATCCAGGAGATGAAGGCGGAAGGCCAGCGCCAGCGCGAGGAGATCATCGCGGCCGGCCACACGCAGATCGAGGCCGACCGCAAGGCCGCCTCTGCGTCGCTGCGTCAGGACGTGGGCAAGCTCGCCACCGACCTGGCCGGCAAGCTGGTCGGCGAGTCCCTCGAGGACGCCGCCCGCCAGAGCCGCACCATCGACCGCTTCCTCGACGAGCTCGAGGAGAAGGCCGAGGCTGTCCGATGAACGGAGCGAGCCGCGAGGCACTGTCCGCCGCCCGTGAGTCCCTCGACGCGCTGACCGACAACACGCCGGTCGACGCGACGAAGCTCGCGGACGAGCTGGCCGCAGTCACCGTGCTGCTCGACCGCGAGGTGTCGCTGCGCCGGGTCCTGACCGACCCCGCGCAGTCGGGTGAGGCCAAGGCCGAGCTCGCGCAGCGACTCCTGCGCGGACAGGTGGGCGGCGAGACCGTCGACCTGGTCTCGGGCATGGTCCGCTCCCGCTGGTCGCGCTCGCGTGACCTGGTCGACGCGACCGAGGAACTGGCGAACACCGCCGACCTCACCGCGGCGCAGAAGGCGGGCGCCCTGGACAACGTCGAGGACGAGCTGTTCCGGTTCGGCCGGATCGTGTCCTCCAGCACCGAGCTCCGCTCGGCGCTGACGGACAAGGCCGCCACGGCCACCGCGAAGGGCGCGCTGCTGCGTGACCTGCTCGGCGGCAAGGCCCACGCGACCACCGAGCGTCTGGTCGTCCGTCTGGTGACCCAGCCCCGGGGACGTAGCCTGGAAGCGGGACTCGAGTCCCTGTCCAAGCTCGCCGCGGCGCGTCGGGACCGGATGGTCGCCGTCGTCACCTCGGCGGTGCCGCTGTCGGACCGGCAGAAGCAGCGCCTCGGTGCCGTACTGGCGAAGCTGTACGGCCGCGAGATGCACCTGAACCTGGACGTGGACCCCGCGGTCCTCGGCGGGATCACGGTGCGGGTCGGCGACGAGGTCATCGACGGTTCCATCGCGGAGCGCCTCGGCGAGGCGACCCGTCGACTGGCCGGCTGACGGCAGCGACCACAGCAGCACCAGCAGTACAGCAACACAGCATCACCAGCGGCCCGGTTGGGCCGTGCAGAGATTGCAGAAGATTCCTGGGGGTCGGCCCCCAGACCCCTTAAGAAACTTCGGGCCCAACAAGGAGAGCAGGGAACCCAGATGGCGGAGCTCACGATCCGGCCGGAGGAGATCCGGGACGCACTGGAGAACTTCGTCCAGTCGTACCAGCCGGACGCGGCCTCGCGCGAGGAGGTCGGCACGGTCAGCCTGGCCGGTGACGGCATCGCGAAGGTCGAGGGTCTTCCCTCGGCCATGGCGAACGAGCTGCTGAAGTTCGAGGACGGGACCCTCGGTCTCGCGCTGAACCTCGAAGAGCGCGAGATCGGTGCGATCGTCCTCGGCGAGTTCAGCGGCATCGAGGAGGGTCAGTCGGTGCAGCGCACCGGCGAGGTCCTCTCCGTAGGTGTCGGTGAGGGCTACCTGGGTCGCGTCGTCGACCCGCTCGGTAACCCGATCGACGGTCTCGGCGAGATCGCGACCGAGGGCCGCCGCGCCCTCGAGCTGCAGGCCCCGGGCGTTATGGCCCGTAAGTCGGTGCACGAGCCGATGGAGACCGGCTACAAGGCCGTCGACGCCATGACGCCGGTCGGCCGTGGTCAGCGTCAGCTGATCATCGGTGACCGTCAGACCGGCAAGACCGCGCTGTGCGTCGACACGATCATCAACCAGCGCGACAACTGGCGCTCGGGCGACGTGAACAAGCAGGTTCGCTGCATCTACGTCGCCGTCGGCCAGAAGGGCTCGACCATCGCGTCCGTTCGCGGCGCCCTGGAAGAGGCCGGCGCGCTCGAGTACACGACGATCGTCGCCGCCCCGGCGTCCGACCCGGCCGGCTTCAAGTACCTGGCGCCGTACACCGGTTCCGCCATCGGTCAGCACTGGATGTACCAGGGCAAGCACGTCCTGATCGTCTTCGACGACCTGTCGAAGCAGGCCGACGCCTACCGCGCCGTGTCCCTGCTGCTGCGCCGCCCGCCGGGCCGTGAGGCCTACCCGGGTGACGTCTTCTACCTGCACTCCCGTCTCCTCGAGCGCTGCGCGAAGCTCTCGGACGAGCTGGGTGCCGGTTCGATGACCGGTCTGCCGATCGTCGAGACGAAGGCCAACGACGTCTCCGCGTTCATCCCGACCAACGTCATCTCCATCACCGACGGCCAGTGCTTCCTGGAGTCCGACCTGTTCAACGCCGGCCAGCGTCCGGCCCTGAACGTCGGTATCTCGGTCTCCCGAGTCGGTGGCTCCGCCCAGCACCCGGCCATGAAGCAGATCGCCGGCCGCCTCCGCGTGGACCTGGCCCAGTTCCGTGAGCTGGAGGCCTTCGCGGCCTTCGGTTCCGACCTGGACTCGGCCTCGAAGGCGCAGCTGGAGCGTGGTCAGCGCATGGTCGAGCTGCTCAAGCAGGCTCAGTACCAGCCGATGCCCACGGAGAACCAGGTCGTCTCGGTCTGGGCCGGCACCACCGGCAAGATGGACGACGTCCCGGTCGCCGACATCCGTCGCTTCGAGGCCGAGCTCCTGGCGTACCTGCGCCAGAACCACTCCGGTCTCATGACCTCCATCCGTGAGGGCAAGAAGATGTCGAACGACACGCTGACCGCCGTCGCCGACGCCATCGCGGAGTTCAAGCAGCAGTTCGAGACCTCTGACGGCAAGCTGCTCGGCGCGGACGCTCCCGCCGTCAACGTCTCGAAGTGACGACGGAAGGGACCTGACTCATGGGAGCGCAGCTCCGGGTCTACAAGCGTCGCATCAAATCCGTCACCGCGACGAAGAAGATCACCAAGGCGATGGAGATGATCGCCGCCTCGCGTGTCGTCAAGGCGCAGCGCAAGGTGCAGGCGTCGACTCCGTACGCGACCGAGCTCACGCGCGCGGTCACGGCGGTGGCCACGGGTGCGAACGACAAGCACCCGCTGACCACCGAGGCGGAGAACCCGAGCCGTGCCGCGGTCCTGCTCCTCGCGAGCGACCGCGGTCTGGCCGGCGCCTTCAACTCCAACGCCATCAAGGCGGCGGAACTGCTCATCAAGAAGCTGGAGGGTGAGGGCCGCGCTGTCGACATCTACGTCGTCGGTCGCCGCGGTGTCTCGCACTTCAACTTCCGTGAGCGGGCGATGGCCGACACGTGGGTGGGCTTCACGGACGAGCCCAGCTACGCGGACGCCAAGAAGATCGCGGCCCCGCTGATCGAGGCGATCGAGAAGGACACGGCCGAGGGTGGTGTGGACGAGCTCCACATCGTCTACACCGAGTTCGTCTCGATGATGACCCAGACGGCGGTCGAGGCCCGGCTGCTGCCTCTCAGCCTCGACGAGGTGGCGAAGGAGGCCGGCGAGCCGGACACCCTCCGCCCGCTGTACGACTTCGAGCCGTCGGCGGAGGACGTCCTCGACGCCCTCCTGCCGCGCTACGTCGAGAGCCGGATCTACAACGCGCTGCTCCAGTCGGCTGCCTCCAAGCACGCCGCCACGCGCCGCGCGATGAAGTCGGCCACCGACAACGCGGGAGACTTGATCAACAACCTCTCCCGACTTGCCAACGCGGCCCGACAGGCCGAAATCACCCAGGAAATCAGCGAGATCGTCGGTGGCACCGCAGCCCTGGCCGACGCGACCGCGGGGAGTGACAAGTAATGACGACCTCTGTTGAGACGGCCGCCGCCACGGGCCGCGTCGCCCGGGTCATCGGCCCGGTCGTCGACGTGGAGTTCCCCGTCGACGCGATGCCGGAGATCTACAACGCCCTCCACGTCCAGGTCGCCGACCCGGCCGAGGACGGCGCGCTGAAGACGCTGACCCTCGAGGTCGCGCAGCACCTCGGTGACGGCATCGTCCGCACCATCTCGATGCAGCCCACCGACGGTCTGGTCCGCCAGGCCCCCGTGGTCGACACCGGCGACGGCATCACGGTGCCCGTCGGTGACGTCACCAAGGGTCGCGTGTTCAACACGCTGGGCCAGATCCTGAACGAGCCCGAGGCCGAGTCGGAGGTCAGCGAGCGCTGGTCCATCCACCGCAAGGCCCCGGCGTTCGCGGACCTCGAGTCGAAGACCGAGATGTTCGAGACCGGCCTGAAGGTCGTCGACCTTCTCACCCCGTACGTCAAGGGTGGAAAGATCGGTCTGTTCGGTGGTGCCGGTGTCGGCAAGACCGTTCTGATCCAGGAAATGATCATGCGTGTGGCCAAGCTGCACGAGGGCGTTTCCGTCTTCGCCGGCGTCGGCGAGCGCACCCGTGAGGGCAACGACCTCATCGCGGAAATGGAAGAGTCCGGTGTTCTGGACAAGACCGCGCTGGTCTTCGGCCAGATGGACGAGCCCCCGGGCACCCGTCTCCGTGTGGCCCTCGCCGGTCTGACCATGGCGGAGTACTTCCGCGATGTGCAGAAGCAGGACGTGCTGTTCTTCATCGACAACATCTTCCGCTTCACGCAGGCCGGTTCCGAGGTCTCGACCCTGCTCGGCCGTATGCCCTCCGCGGTGGGTTACCAGCCGAACCTGGCCGACGAGATGGGTCTCCTCCAGGAGCGCATCACCTCGACCCGTGGTCACTCGATCACCTCGATGCAGGCGATCTACGTCCCCGCCGACGACCTCACGGACCCGGCGCCGGCGACCACCTTCGCCCACCTCGACGCGACGACGGTTCTCTCCCGTCCGATCTCCGAGAAGGGCATCTACCCGGCCGTGGACCCGCTGGACTCCACGTCCCGGATCCTGGACCCGCGCTACATCGCGCAGGACCACTACGACGCCGCCACGCGCGTCAAGGGAATCCTGCAGAAGTACAAGGACCTCCAGGACATCATCGCGATCCTCGGTATCGACGAGCTGAGCGAGGAGGACAAGCTCGTTGTCCACCGCGCCCGCCGTGTCGAGCGCTTCCTGTCCCAGAACACCCACGCGGCGAAGCAGTTCACCGGTGTGGACGGTTCGGACGTTCCGCTCGACGAGTCGATCGCCGCGTTCAACGCGATCTGCGACGGTGAGTTCGACCACTTCCCGGAGCAGGCGTTCTTCATGTGCGGTGGCCTTGAGGACCTCAAGAACAACGCCAAGGAGCTCGGCGTCTCCTGAGCCCCGTGCTCGCCCGAGGGGGACGGGATCCGTCTCGTCCCCCTCTCCACGCCCCCTAGAATTGACCCCAACACCCGGCACGACCGCCGGGTGGTGACCCGAGGAGCCACCCTTGGCTGCTGAGCTGCACGTCGAGCTGGTCGCCGCGGACCGGAGTGTCTGGTCCGGCGAGGCCACCCTGGTCATCGCGCGTACCACCTCCGGCGACATCGGCGTCATGCCCGGCCACCAGCCGCTGCTCGGTGTGCTGGAGTCGGGCCCGGTGACCATCCGTACGAGCGAGGGCGCGACCGTCGTCGCCGCCGTCCACGGCGGATTCATCTCGTTCGCCGACGACAAGCTGTCTCTGCTCGCGGAGATCTGCGAGCTGGCGGACGAGATCGACGCCCAGCGCGCCGAGCGCGCGCTGGAGCGTGCGAAGACGGAGTCGGACGCCGCCGCCGAGCGGCGCGCCGAGGTCCGGCTGCGCGCGGTATCGGTCCGCTAGCGGACCGCGCCGAGCAGGAGTGCCCTCAGCCGCGGCACGATCCGGAATTTTCCGGACCGTGTCGCGGCTGAGGCGATGCAGATGCAGGTTGTATTCGGTTCTGCCGGCGGTGCCGGCTACGGGACGCAGCGAGGAGGTCGGTGAAGATGTTCCTCGCTCTGCTCGTGTGCGGCCTGGTCGTCGCACTGGTGGTGATCGGGCTCTTCGTCTTCGGCTTGCGCCGGAGACTGATCCAGCGCGCCGGCGGCACCTTCGACTGTTCGCTGCGCTGGAACATCCCCGACGAGCCGGATCCGACCGGCAAGGGCTGGGTGTACGGCGTCGCCCGCTACAGCGGTGACGAGATCGCCTGGTTCCGTGTCTTCTCGTACGCGCCCCGCCCGCGCCGGGTGCTGGAGCGCTCGTCCATCGTGGCCCTGGAGCGCCGGATGCCGGAGGGCGAGGAGGAGCTCGCGCTGCTCTCCGACGCCGTGATCCAGCCCTGTATGTACGAGGGCGTCCGCCTGGAGCTCGCGATGAGCGAGGACGCCCGGACGGGTTTCATGGCCTGGCTGGAGGCGGCGCCTCCGGGGCAGAGGGTCAATGTCGCGTAGGGCATGAGGAAGCGGGGACGGCGTGCTGCGCCGTCCCCGCTTCTTCGTTGTGCGCTAGTTCAGGCCGGTGTTGATGGCGCCGACCAGCTCGCCGTTGCTGGTGTCACCGCTGAACTCCCAGAAGAACGCTCCGCCGAGGCCCTGGTTCTTGGCCCAGCTCATCTTCGAGTTGACGGTGGCGGGGGTGTCGTAGCTCCACCAGTTGGTGCCGCAGTGGGCGTACGCGGTGCCCGCGACGGTGCCGTTGGCCGGGCAGGAGTTCTTGAGGACCTTGTAGTCCTCGATGCCCTGCTCGTACGTGCCCTGCGCGGGGCCCGTCGCCGTGCCGCCGGGGGCCGACTGGGTGACGCCGGTCCAGCCGCGTCCGTAGAAGCCGATGCCGAGCAGCAGCTTGTTGGCGGGGACGCCCTTCGCCTTGAACTTGGCGATCGCCTCGGCGGAGTTGAAGCCCTGCTGCGGGATGCCGGCGTACGAGGTGAGCGGGGAGTGCGGGGCCGTCGGGCCCTGCGCCGCCCAGGCGCCGAAGAAGTCGTACGTCATGACGTTGAACCAGTTCATGTACTGCGCGGCGCCCGCGTAGTCGGCGGCGTCGATCTTGCCGCCGGTGGAGGCGTCGGCCGTGACGGCCGCGGTGACCAGGGCGTTCGCACCGAACTTGGCGCGCATGGCCTGCATCATGTTCTTGAAGGAGGCCGCGCCGCTGGTGTCGCAGGACAGACCGCAGGCGTTGGGGTACTCCCAGTCCAGGTCGATGCCGTCGAAGACGTCGGCCCAGCGCGGGTCCTCGACCAGGTCGTAGCAGGACTGGGCGAAGGCGGCCGGGTTCTGCACGGCCTGGCCGAAGCCGCCGGACCAGGTCCAGCCGCCGAAGGACCAGAGGATCTTGATGTTCGGGTAGGCCTTCTTCAGCTTGCGGAGCTGGTTGAAGTTGCCGCGCAGCGGCTGGTCCCAGGTGTCGGCGACACCGTCCACGGACTGGTCGGCGGTGTAGGCCTTGTCGTAGTCGGCGTAGGAGTCGCCGATGGTGCACTTGCCGCCGGTGACGTTGCCGAAGGCGTAGTTGATGTGGGTGATCTTGGACGCGGAGCCCGAGGTCACGATGTTCTTCACGTGGTAGTTGCGGCCGTAGACGCCCCAGTTGGTGAAGTAGCCCATCTTCACGGCGTTCGGGAGGGGCTGGCCGCCGCCTCCGCCGGTGGTGTGGACGGCGACCGGGCCGGCGGCGGGGCCGGTCTGGTCGATCGTGTCGCGGGCGACGACGGTGTACGCGTAGTCGGTGCCGGCGGTGAGACCGCTGTCGGTGAAGGTGAGGCCGGTGGTGGTGGTCACCTTGGTGCCGTCGCGCAGGACGTCGTAGTTCTTGACGCCCTTGTCGTCGGTGGCCGCGGTCCAGGTGAGCTTCGCCGAGGTGTCGGTGATGTTCGAGGCGACCGGGGTGCCGGGGGCGGAGGGCGGGTTGTCGCCCGGCTGGGTGGTGCCGTCGCAGGGAGCGCCGTTGATCTTACAGCCGCTGGGCGCGCCCGGGCCCGCGCCGTTGTAGCCGAAGGAGACGGAGGCGCCGGGGGCGAGGGTGCCGTTCCAGCCGACGTTCTTGGCGGTCCAGTGGGTGCCGGAGCTGGTGACGGTGGCGTCCCAGGCGGAGGTGACCGAGGTGCCGGAGGGGTAGTCCCACTCGACGGTCCAGGAGTTGATGGTGGTGGTGCCGGTGTTCTTGATGGTCCAGTTGGCGCCGAAGCCGGTGCCCCAGTCCTGGGTCTTGGTGTAGGTCGCGGTGGCCGAGGTGGCGGCTTCGGCGGGGGAGGCGAGGCCGACCATGGCGGCCAGCGGCAGGATCAGGGCGGTCAGTCCGGCGGCGGTCCGGTGTCTGAACCCTGCTCTGCGCGTCGGTGCTTGAGTGCTCAACGGTGCTCCTCAAGTTGCGGACGGACAAGGTGGGGGTGGTCCGTGGAGATGCGCGCGCCCCGCGAGCGTAGGAAGGTCTGGACCAATCGTCAAGAGGTCCAGACCAGCGTCGGCAAAGTTCTTCTAAACCCCCAACTCCTGTGCCAGCACGGCCGCTTGGACCCGGCTGCGCAGCTCCAGCTTGCCGAGCACCTTGCTGACGTGTGTCTTCGCCGTCGCCTCCGCCATGTCCAGACGGACCGCGATCTCGGCGTTCGACAGACCCCGGCCGAGCGCCGAGAGCACCTCCCGCTCCCGGGGTGTCAGTACGTCCAGTACGGCGGAGTCAGCCACCGGACCGCTCGGGGCCGCGAACTCCGCGATCAGCCGCCGCGTCACCGCAGGGGCGATCAGGCCCTCGCCGCGCCCGACCGTCCGCACCGCCGTGATCAGGTCCTTCGCGTCCGTGTCCTTCAGCAGGAAGCCCGAGGCCCCGGCGCGCAGCGCCCCGAAGACGTACTCGTCCAGGTCGAAGGTCGTCAGGACGAGCACGTCGGCGAGACCCTCCGACACCACCAGTCGGGTCGCCGTCACCCCGTCCATCCGGGGCATCTGCACATCCATCAGGACCAGGTCCGGGCGCAGTTCGCGCGCCAGCTCCACCGCCCGCTCGCCGTCCGCGGCCTCGCCGACCACCTCGATGTCGGGCGCGCTGCCCAGGATCAGCACGAGCCCCGCCCGTACCGCCGACTGGTCCTCGGCCACGACCACCCGGATCGTCATGCGTTCCCCGCCTTCTCCTCGGCGGGCAGTACGGCCCGCACCTGCCAGACCGCTCCCGCGGCCGCCGCCCGGAACTCCCCGCCGAGCAGCTCCGCCCGCTCCCGCATGCCCACCAGACCCGAACCCGTCCCCGGCGCCGACGGCCCCGGCCGTCTGCCGTACGGCGAGTCGACGGCCACGGTCAGGACCCCGTCGCCGCGGCCGACCCGCACCGTGACCGTACCGGGCGAGGCGTGCTTCACCGCGTTGGTCAGCGACTCCTGCACGATCCGGTACGCGGCCAGCTCCACCGGCGCCGGCAGGGCGGCGCCGTCCGCGGGCCGGGTGTCCTCCAGGACGAACTCCAGAGCGCCGGACGAGCTGTTCGTGCGGGCGCGGTCGAGCAGACCGTCCAGTGCGTCGAGGCTCGGCACCGCCCCCGGCTCCGCGTCCCCGCCGCTGTCCCGCAGCAGTCCGATGAGCCGCCGCATCTCGGTGAGACCCGCCACGCTGTTCTCCCGGATCACCGTCAGCGCCTGCCGGGTGGTGGCCGGTTCGTCGAGGGAGAGCGCGGCCGTGGAGTGGATCGCGATCGCCGAGAGGTGGTTCGCCACCATGTCGTGCAGCTCGCGCGCCATCCGGGCCCGCTCCGCCACCACCGCCTGCGCCCGGTCCATCTCGGCGAGCAGCGCGGTCTGTTCGGCGCGCAGCCGGGCGGCGTCCGCCGCCTCGCGGTGGTTGCGGACGATCGCGCCCGTGATCGCGGGGAGGAAGGAGATCATGCCGGTGATGACCCCGACGAGCAGCGCGTACGCGTTCTGCCACCAGACGAGGAAGCCGATCGTCACCCCGACCGTCACGAGACCGGTGGAGTAGGGGACGCGGCGGGCGTGGGCGGTCGGCCCGTACACGACGGCCGCGTAGACGACGTCCGTGAACATCAGGACGGTCGCCAGGCTTCCGTACGTGAACTGGTCCGCGACGATCGCGAGCGTGCCGACCGTCAGCGCCGCCCTGGGCGCCGTCCGGCGCATCGCCTCGCACCCGGCCATCACCACGAGCGGCACGAGCGTCGCCCAGCGCTGGGTGAACAGCCGGTCCACCTGGGTGTGCAGACCGAACGACCAGAGGAGCAGGCCGCCGAGGAGACCGGTGGCGGCGATGAGCAGGTCGACGCGGTGCGGGCGGGGGAGTGTCACGTACTCATCCAACATGCCGCACCGGGCCGGAACCTCCTCGCCCGGGCCGATCCGTCCCTCCGCCGAAGGATGTAGAAGCGGTTCCTCACCGGCGACGACGAACCGGGCCCGGCCCCACGGGACGCTGAAGGGGCACCGAAAGGGGAACCGCCGTGATCGTCACGCTGATCGTGCTCTGCGAGGTCGGCTTCTGGGTCCTGCTGGCCGCCGGCCTCGCCACCCGCTACCTCCTGAGGATGCCCCGCACGGGTATGGCGCTGCTGCTGTGCGAGCCGGCCCTGGAGGTCGTCCTCCTCGTCGTCACTGCGATCGACCTCAAGAACGGTGCCGACCCCAGCTGGGAGCACGGCCTCGCCGCGCTCTACATCGGCTACACCGTCGGCCACGGCCACCGCACCGTGAAGTGGCTCGACGGTCATGCCGCCCACCGCCTCGGCGGCGCGCCGCCGCCCCCGAAGCCCCCGAGGTACGGCATGGCGCGCGCCCGCCACGAGGGCAGGATCTGGCTGGGCTCCCTGGCCGGCGGCGCCGTCGCCACCGTCCTGCTGCTGCTCGCCGTGTGGTACGTCGGCGACGACGGGAACACCGACAGCCTGTGGAGCTGGATGTTCGCCGCGTGGCGGGCCGTGGGCATCCACGGCCTGATCGCGCTCAGCTACCTCGTCTGGCGGAAGAAGGACCCGGACGAGGGTTCAGCGGTCCCCGCCCGGGACCCAGAGCACGTCCCCGACCTCCTTGTTCGCCGTCCTGGCAAGGATGAAGAGCAGGTCCGATAGCCGGTTGAGGTACGTGGCGGTCAGGGCGTTCATCGTCTCGCCGTGCACTTCGAGGGCCGCCCAGGTGGAGCGCTCCGCCCGCCGGACCACCGTGCACGCCTGGTGCAGCAGGGCCGCACCGGGCGTGCCGCCCGGCAGGATGAAGGAGCGCAGCTTGTCGAGCTGCTCCAGGAAGCGGTCGCAGTCGGCCTCCAGCTTGTCGACGTAGCCCTGCTCCACGCGCAGCGGCGGGTACTCGGGGTTCTCCACCACCGGCGTGCACAGGTCGGCGCCCACGTCGAAGAGGTCGTTCTGGATCCGGACGAGGACCTTCACGAGCTCCTCGTCGAGCCGGCCGAGGGCGATGGCCGTCCCGATGGCGGCGTTGGCCTCGTTGGCGTCGGCGTAGGCCGAGATCCGCAGATCCGTCTTGGCGGTCCGGCTCATGTCGCCGAGCGCCGTGGTGCCCTTGTCGCCGGTACGGGTGTAGATGCGCGTCAGATTGACCATGGGTCCAGCGTAGTTACGCCCCGGCGCTCCGGAACGTGCGTGTGCCGACCGTCACGGCGAGCGCCGTCAGTCCGAGGGCGACGAGCACCCCGTACAGCATGGTCGGCGTCGTGTAGTGGCCGATGTACGCCTCCCGCACCGCGTCCACCAGATAGCGGAACGGCATGAGGTGCGAGACCACGTCGAGCCAGCCGGGGGCGAGGGCCATCGGCAGCATCAGGCCCGAGAGCAGCATCGCCGGCATCGCGAGCGTGTTGATCGCGGGTCCGAACTCCTGCGGGGTGCGCAGCTTCAGGGCCAGCGCGTACGAGAGCGAGGCGAGGGCGGCGGAGAGCAGGGCGACGAAACCGAAGCCGGCGAGGATCCCGGCGACCGGTGCCCGCAGGCCCATGGGGATCGCCACCAGGACGAGCAGGACCGCCTGGAAGACGAAGAGCGCGGCGTCCCGCAGGACCCGGCCGAGGAGCAGGGCGAGGCGGCTCACCGGGGTGACCCGCATCCGGTCGAACACGCCCCAGTTCTTCTCCATGATGATCGAGAAGCCGGCGAACGAGGCGCCGAAGAGGCCGAGCTGGAGCAGCAGTCCGGGGACGAGGATCTGCCAGGAGTCGCCCTCGCGGCCCAGCGGGAGGCCGGTGAGCAGCGGTCCGAAGAAGAGGAGGTAGAGCAGCGGCATCAGGGCGCCGAAGAAGATCTGGAACGGGGAGCGCAGGGTCTGGCGGGCGTAGCGCCCGAAGAGCAGCGCGGTGTCGCGGAGCAGCATCACGGGTCTCCTAGACCGCTACGGGGGTGGTGTCGACGGGGGCGGGGCCGCGGCCGGTGACGGCGAGGAAGGCCTCCTGGAGGGTGGTCACGCCGTGCGCGGCCTTGAGGCCCGCGGGGCTGTCCTCGGCGACGACCGTGCCCTTGTCCACGACGACGAGCCGGTCGGCGAGCGCGTCGGCCTCGTCGAGGTAGTGCGTGGTGAGGACGACGGTGGTGCCGTGCTCGTCGCGCAGCCGCCGCACGAGCGCCCACAGGTCGGCACGGCTGCCGGGGTCGAGGCCGGTCGTCGGCTCGTCGAGGAAGAGGACCTCGGGGCGGTGGGTGAGCCCCATCGCGAGGTCGAGCCGGCGGCGCTGGCCGCCGGAGAGCGCCGGGGTCCCGCGGTCGAGGAGCTCGGTGAGGCCGAGGTCGGCGGCGAGCTCCTGGGCGCGGGCCGCCGCGGTCGTCCGGTCCAGGCCGTAGAGCCTGCCCTGCATGACGAGCTCGGAGCGGACGGTCTCCTGGGGGTCGAGGCCGCCGGACTGGGCGACGTACCCGATGCGCCGGCGTACGGCGGCGGGATCGCGGACGAGGTCGTGGCCCGCGACGGTGGCGGCGCCGCCGGTGGGCGGGAGGAGCGTGGTGAGCATCCGGAGGGTGGTGGTCTTGCCGGCGCCGTTGGGGCCGAGGAGTCCGAGGATCTCGCCGGGCCGGACGGTGAGGTCGATCCCCCGGACGGCCTCCACGGGGCCGTTCTTGGTCGAGAAGGTCCGGGCGAGCCCGGACGTGCTGATGATGGGCATGGCGACCACAAAAACAGAGTCACTGAAATTTTGCAACGCCACCAAAAATTCAGAGGCACCGAAATTTCAGGGAGCCTACGATTGCCTACGATGGGGTCATGGCCGAGGGACTCAGGGAACGCAAGAAGCGCGAGACGAAGCAGCGGATCTCGGACATCGCGACCGGGCTCTTCCTGGAGCACGGCTTCGTCACCGTGACCGTCGCGGACGTCGCCGAGGCGGCGGACGTCTCCGTCAACACCGTGTACAACTACTTCCCGGCGAAGGAGGACCTCTTCCTCGACCGGATGGACGGCGTCACCCAGCGCCTCGCCCGGATGATCCGCGGCCGCGACCGCGGCGAGTCCGCCGCCCAGGCGGTCCTGCGGGAGCTCCGCCAGGACATCGGGGCCGTCTCCCCGGCGTACGGACTCATGGACGGCTTCGACCGCTTCATGCACGTCATCGAGCACGCGCCCACCCTCAAGGCCCGCCTCTTCCGGCTGCGGGACCAGGTCCAGGAGGCCGTCGTGACCACCCTGCGCGAGGAGACCGGCGCGGCCGACGACGACCCGCTGCCGCTGCTCGTCGGCGGCCAGCTCGCCTGGATCGAGGCCACCGTCGTCGGCTACATCACCGGTGAGATGACCGCGGGACGCAAGGCGACGACCGTCTCCCGCGAAGCCCTCGTCCTCCTCGACGAGATCGAGGAACTGCTGAGCGAGAAGGTCCTGACGTACGCGGTGCGCGAGGGCTGAGACCTCCGCCGTGCGTGCGCCGCGTACGTCAGGAGCCGGGTGTCAGGCGGCCGCGCCGACCGGCGGGCCCGACACCCCGGCCGCGAGCGCGCGGGCCGCGCGGACCGCGTCCTCCTCCGTGGTGAAGCGGCCGAAGCCCACCCGGATGCTGCCCCGGATCCGCTCCGGCGCCAGACCCGCCGCCGTCAGGACGTGCGAGGGCTCCTGCGCCGAGCTGTTGCACGCCGAACCCGTCGACACGGCGATGTCCGTGACCTCCAGGAGCAGCTGCTGGGCGTCCGTGCCCTCGAAGGACAGGTTCACCGCGTGCGGCAGGAACCCCGGGCCCGTACCGCTGTTCAGCCGGTACGGCACGAGCTCCGCGAGCGTCGCGAGGAACCGCTCCCGCAGCCCGGCGAGCCGGACCGACTCCTCCTCCCGGCCCGCCGCGAGGACGCCGACGGCCGCGCCCAGACCGATGACGGCGGCCGTGTTCACCGTGCCCGCCCGCAGCCCGCGCTCCTGGCCGCCGCCGTGCAGGAGCGGCGCGAGCGGGGCCCGGTCCGACAGGCCGTTGGACACGTACAGCACGCCGACGCCCTTCGGGCCGTAGATCTTGTGCCCGGAGAAGGTGAGCAGGTCCACCCCGAGCGCCCGGACGTCGACGGGCATCGAGCCCACGCCCTGGGTGGCGTCGCAGTGCAGCGGCACTCCGGCGGCGCGCGTGACCGCGCCGATCTCCGCCACCGGCTGGATGGTGGAGAGTTCGTTGTTCGCCAGCATCACCGAGACCAGCGCGGTGTCCGGCCGCAGCGCCGTCGCGACCTGGTCCGCCGAGACGCGGCCCTCGCCGTCGACGGGCAGCACGGTCACCTCGTGCCCCGCCGCCCGCAGGGAACGGCAGCTGTCCAGTACGGACTTGTGCTCCACCGCCGTCGTCACCACATGGCGGCGCTCGCCGGGCGTCACGACCCCCTTGATCGCGAGGTTGTTGCCCTCGGTCGCGCCGGACGTGAAGTAGATCTCGCTGCGGGCCGCCCCGATCAGCCGGGCGACCGCCCCGCGCGCCCGCTCCACCTCGCGGAAGGCGCGGATGCCGGCCGCGTGCGGGCTGGAGGGATTGGCGAAGCAGTGGGTGGCGGCGAAGCTCATCGCCTCGACGACCGCCGGGTCCGCCGGGGTGGTCGCCTGGTGGTCGAGATAGATCGTGGCCATATCTGTACTCCCCTCGAATCCGTACTCCTCTCGAAGCCCGTCAGAAGTCGTACGCGGTGTAGGGCAGGGCGATCGGATCGGCGCAGGCCGCGTCGGCGAAGACGAGGACGATCTCCTCGGCGGGGTCCGCCTGGGTGCGGAGGTAGATCTCGGCGCCCTTGGTGACCTTGTCGCGGTCGGCGAGCGAGTTGATGTCGACGACGTGGCGGCGGGCGCAGTCGGGGAAGGCGGCCCGCAGCCGGGTGAAGTAGCGGGCGAAGTACTCGGCGACGATCAGCGGGCAGCGGGGGACGACGTGGTCGTCCTTGACGGTCCCGGCGAGCACCTTCGCGTACTGGCGGGAGCGGAAGAGGATCTCGTCGCCCTCCAGGACGAACAGCGGATGCTCCGCGGGTTCGCGCAGCCGGCGCTTCATGGCGCGGGCGGCCCGATTGCGCAGCGTCCGCTCGCGGGTGACGGTGAAGGAGGTCCCGGCGCCGGCCGCGACGGCGGTGAGCGGGGAGACGTCGGCCGGCGCGGACGGGGCGGCCGGCAGCGTACAGACCTCGTCGGAACAGGACATGCCGAGGTCGTTGACGATGACGTCGTAGACCACCTTGTTGCCGCGGTGCAGACGGCGGGCGGCGGCGCCGGTCTCCTGGGCCAGGGCGAAGGAGCTCAGCGAGAACTCCCCGATGCCGGCGGCCGTCTCGAAGTAGCCGCCCGCGACCAGTAACGCCGAGCGGACCGTGCGGTCGACGGTCTCCAGGAGGGGTTCGACGCGGGGCGGGACGGTGCGGGTCCGGGGGGTGGCGAGGGTGTTCAACTGTGCACTCCGTTCTTCCGGGACGGGGATCGATCGGATGGTGCCGGGGGCGTGTCGGGCGGCGCGGTGGACGCGGGCACCGCCGTGCCGACGGCCGCCGCCACCACACCGAGCACGGCGGCCCACTGGGCGGGGGAGAGGTGCTCGCCCAGCAGGACGAGGCCCACCAGGGCCGCGATGACCGGCTCCACCGTGGACAGCACGGCGAAGACCCGGGGCGGCATCCGGCGCAGCGCCGCGAACTCCAGCGAGAAGGGGACGACGGTCGTCAGGACCGCGACCGCGAGCGCGGCCCCGAGCACCCCCGGCCGCAGGAGGACCTCGGGGGAGGGCAGGCCGAGCGCCGGCGCGGTGGGCAGGGCGAGGACGGCGGCGACGGTCAGGCCGAGGGCGAGGCCGGAGCCGCCGGGGACCGCGCGGCCCACGCGGGCGCCGAGCAGGATGTATCCGGTGAGCGCGGCGCCGGTGAGCAGGCTCGCGGCGAGGCCGACCGGATCGTCCATGCCCCGCGTCCCGCCGAGCACCAGCAGGCCGGCGGCCGCGAGCGCGACCCAGAGCCGGTCAAGGGCGCGGCGCGAGGTGAGCGCGGCGAGCAGCAGCGGCCCGCTGAACTCCAGGGTCACCACGACGCCGAGGGGCAGCCGGGAGGTGGCCTCGTAGAAGGCGAACTGCATGACGGTGAGGACCGCCCCGTAGGGGAGCAGCAGCCGCCAGTGGGTGCGCAGGAGCCGTGGCGCGGGCCGGGACATGAGACAGAGCAGGGCGGCGGCGACGAGCAGGCGGAGCAGGGTCGCGCCGGCCGGTCCGGTCTCCTCGAACAGTCGTTTGGCGAAGGCGGATCCGAACTGCAGGCTGACCATGCCGGTGAGGAGCAGCAGTGGGGCGGGCGCGGCTCCCAGGGCGTACGGACGCATGACGACACCTCCTCTCCAGGCGTCGACCGCCTGACGGATGCCGAAGTCTATACCCCCTAGGGGTATGTCGCGACCGTACGGGGGCGTCAGGGGGCGTTCAGGGGGTGTCGTGAGTGTGACGTCCGTCAAAGAGGGCGTGACGCGCATTACTTCGCGGTCACATGGCGCCCCGCGACCGCTAATCTCCGCCGGAGAGCAGAAGTGAACAGCTGTGGAGGGGTGGAAGATCGTGGCCAGGAAGCTCGCCGTCATCGGGGCCGGACTCATGGGATCCGGCATCGCACAGGTCTCCGCACAGGCGGGCTGGGACGTCGTCCTGCGTGACGTCACCGACGCAGCCCTGACCCGCGGCACCGACGGCATCAAGGCGTCGTACGAGAAGTTCGTCGCCAAGGGCAGGCTCGGCGCCGAGGACGCCGCGGCCGCGCTCGGCCGCATCGCCGCCACCACCGACCTCGACGCCGTCGCCGACGCGGACGTCGTCGTCGAGGCCGTCTTCGAGAACCTCGACGTCAAGCACGAGATCTTCCGCTCGCTCGACAAGATCGCCAAGGACGGCGCCGTCCTCGCCTCCAACACCTCCGCGATCCCGATCACCAAGATCGCCGCGGTGACCGAGCGTCCCGAGGCCGTCGTCGGCGTCCACTTCTTCTCGCCCGTGCCGATGATGCAGCTCGTCGAGCTGGTCCGCGGCTACAAGACGAGCGACGAGACCCTCGCCACCGCCCGCGCGTTCGCCGAGTCCGTCGGCAAGACCTGCATCGTCGTCAACCGCGACGTCGCCGGCTTCGTCACCACCCGCCTCATCTCGGCCCTCGTCGTCGAGGCCGCCAAGCTCCACGAGTCGGGCGTCGCCACCGCCGAGGACATCGACATCGCCTGCAAGCTCGGCTTCGGCCACGCCATGGGCCCGCTCGCCACCGCCGACCTCACCGGCATCGACATCCTGGTGAACGCCGCCAACAACATCTACACCGAGTCCCAGGACGAGAAGTTCGCGCCGCCGGAGCTGATGCGCCGGATGGTGGACGCGGGTGACATCGGCCGCAAGAGCGGGCAGGGCTTCTACAAGTACTGAGCCGCACCCGCCACCCCGCCTCACTCCGTGGGGTGAATTTCGGTATCGGTTCGCTGACAAGGCGCAACGTATCTGCCGGTGCGGCAGTCAGTTGTTGCGAAGACGGAGCACTCTCGGGGAGCGCATATGCACATCAGGGGCGACCACGTCGAGCTGGTCGTCGGGGGCCGCCTCGACGTCCGCAGCGCGGCGGACGCCCGTACGGTCCTGCACTCGGCCGTCGACGACGGAGTCGGCGACCTGGTGCTCGACCTGACCGGCCTCGACTCCTGGGACGCCACCGGACTCGGCGTCATCATGGGCGCCCACCGCAGGGCCGGCCGCTGCGGCCGGCGCCTCGTCCTGCGCGGGGTGCCGCCCCAGATGCAGCGGCTCCTCGTCGCCACCCGGCTGCACCGCATCCTCGCCATCGAGGGCGGCCTCGCCCTGGAGTCCCTGCCCCGCGTATGACCCCCGGGGGCGCCCGTCACGTGTGAAGCAGCTGTGAGAAACAGGCGTCACACCCAATCCTCACAAGACCGTGACGTCTTGGTCTCGGGAGCACCCCGCCTGTTCCCGACCGTCTGACCACGGTCTAGGGTTCGGTCGCCTGCACATTGACGGAACCACCCGGCGGGCACCGGACACCGCTTCTTGGGGGCTTGGACCATGGACCCGATCAACCCTGGGTCGGAGGAGTACGGTCACGACGCCGAGGGCGAGGAGGCCCGCCAGGGCCGTGGCGTGCCCGCGGCGACGCCCGCGCGCGCCCGCGTCGTCCGGCTCGTCTCCGGTGAGCTCCTCCTCACCGTCAACCCCGTCGACGGCAGCGAGATCGAACCCTGCCCGCCCGGGCAGGAACCGGAGACCCCCCGCGCCCGCACCCCCGAGGAGCGAGCCGAGGCCGCCCGCGCCGTCGCCCCGCCCGTCCCGTCGGGCCCCGCGGCACCCGAGCTGCCCCTCCTCGAACGCCACGAGGAGCGCGAGCGGCTCACCGGCATCCTCCGCCAGGGCCGCTGCGCCCGCGTCCTCGGCGCCCCCGGATCCGGCCGCACCGCCCTCCTCGACGCCGTCGCCGCCGACTGCGCCGACCTCGCCCCCGACGGCGTCGTCCGCCTCTCCGGCCACCACCGCACCCCCACCGAACTGCTTCACGAGCTGTTCACCGCCGTCCGGTACGCCCCCGGGCAGCGCCCCGACCGGGCCGGCCTCCTCGACCGGATCCGCGACATCGGCGCCGTGGTCGTCGTCGACGACCTGGAATTCGGCGGCGCCGCCCTCGACGAACTCCTCGCCGCCGCCCCCGAGTGCGCCTTCCTCCTCGCCGCCGGCCCCGACACCCCCGCCCCCTCCGCCGACGCCCCCGTCGAGGAGGTCCTCCTCGCCGGCCTCGGCCGCGCCGCCGCCCTGGACCTCCTGGAGAGCGCCGTCGGCCGCACCCTCACCGAGGAGGAGGCCAACTGGGCCGGCGACCTGTGGTTCGAGTCCGAAGGACTCCCGCTCCGCTTCGTCCAGGCCGGCGCCCTCCTCCGCCAGCGCGACCGGCTGCGCGTCACCCCCGCCGAGTTCGACGCCTTCGGCGCCCTCGAAGAGGCCTTCGGCCCCGCCGACCCCACCGCGGCGGCCACCGCCGCGGCCGCCGCCTTCGACGGCATCGACGACCCCGACATCGAACTGCGCGACATACCGCTGCCCAGCCTCGGCGAAGGCGCCGCCCCGGCGGCCCTCCTCGCCTCCCGCCTCAGCCGCTCCGCCCAGACCGCCCTGCGCTTCGCCGTCGCCCTCGGCGGCGAGGTCCCGCACCAGGCCCACCTCCCGGCCCTCGTCGGCGACACCCACGCCGACGCCGCCCTCGGCGAACTCATGGCCTGCGGACTGCTCACCCCGGTCGGCCCCCGCTACCGGCTCGCCACCGGCGTCCTCACCCAGCTCCTCGCCCACGGGTACGAGCACGAGGCCGCCGACCGCGCCCACACCGTCGCCCAGCACTACGCCTGGTGGGCCGCCCACCCCTCCGTCACCCCCGAACGCGCCGCCGTCGAGGCCGACGCCCTGCTCGCCGCCCTCACCACGCTGATCCCCGGCACCGGGGACGACGCCGCCGAGCACCGGGCGACCGCCGTCCTCCTCGCCCGCGCCGCCGCACCCGCCTTCGCCGCCGGACTGCACTGGGGCGCCTGGGAGCGCGCCCTGCGCGCCGGACAGGAAGCCGCCCGCCTCGCCGGCGAGGTCGCCGAGGAGGCCTACTTCCACCACGAGCTCGGCGTCCTCGCGATCTGCGCCGGGAACCTGGAGCGCGCCCGCGCCGAGCTGGAGGCCTCCATCGCCATGCGCGGGGTGCTCGCCGACAAGCGCGGCACCGTCGCCGGCCGCCGGGCCCTCGCCCTCGTCGCCGACCTCTCCGGAGAACACGCCGCCGCACCCCGCGCCGAGGAGCCCGTCTCCCCGCCGCGCGGCACCCCCGCCCTGCGCGGCCCGGCCGCCCGCCCCGCTCTGCCGAGACCGGAGCCCGTCACGGCCGCGCTGCCCGGCGGAACCTTCAAGACCCCCGCGGCGTCCCCGGCGTCCGCGTTCCCCGACTTCGCCGACGCGGGCCCCACGCTCGTCACCCGCACCCACACCGCCGAGAGCGGCGACCGCCGCTCCGGCCTCAAGGGCGGCATCCTCAGCGGCGCCCGCCGCAACCTCGTCGCCGTCGGCGCGGGCGCGCTCCTCGTCGCCGTCCTCGGCACCGTCGTCACCCTCGGCGCCACCTCCGGCAACGGCGACACCCCCGCCGGCGACCGTGTCACCTCCGACAGCACCGCGAGCGACAGCGGCAGCTCCGACGGCCTCGACGGCGAGGAGCCGCCCGCCGACGGCGAGGCCGGCCCGGACGAGACCGGCGAGGCCACCCGCTCGGACTCCCCGAGCCCCTCCGGCTCCGGCACCGCGTCGCCGTCCGCCTCGACGGACCCGTCCGCGTCCGGTTCCCCGTCGCCCTCGGACAGCCCGACGGCGACGACGTCGCCCACGACGAAGGCACCCACGAAGGCCCCGACGACCACCCGGCCGCCGGCCATGACCACCGCGCCGCCGAGGCCGACGACCACGCCGCCGCCGACGACGGTCCCGCCGACCACGACACCCCCGCCGACCACCACGGCCCCGCCGACGACGACCGCCCCTCCGGCGACCGGCGAGACCACGACCCTCGGTGCCCCCTCCTCCGGCAGCCCCGCCGGCTCGGAGTCGCCGGCCTGACCCCCGTACGCACGCGAAGACGGCCCCGGGCGCGCTCAGCGCACCCGGGGCCGTCGCCCGACGTCAGGTCTCAGAACAGCCGCAGCTTGTCGTCCTCGATGCCGCGCAGCGCGTCGTAGTCGAGGACCACGCAGCCGATCCCGCGGTCCGTCGCGAGGACCCGCGCCTGCGGCTTGATCTCCTGGGCCGCGAAGACGCCCTTCACCGGCGCCAGGTGCGGATCGCGGTTGAGCAGCTCCAGGTAGCGGGTCAGCTGCTCGACACCGTCGATCTCGCCGCGCCGCTTGATCTCCACCGCCACCGTCGCGCCGTCGGCGTCCCGGCACAGGATGTCCACCGGGCCGATCGCGGTCGGGTACTCGCGGCGGATCAGCGTGTAGCCCTCGCCGAGGGTCTCGATGCGGTCGGCGAGCAGCTCCTGGAGGTGCGCCTCGACGCCGTCCTTGATGAGACCCGGGTCCACACCCAGCTCGTGCGAGGAGTCGTGGAGGATCTCCTCCATCGTGATGATCAGTTTCTCGCCCGCTTTGTTGATCACGGTCCAGATGCCCGCCTCACCGTCTGCTCCTTCGGTGCCTTCCTTCAGGGTGCACGGCGGCGACATCCAGTTGAGCGGTTTGTACGCCCGGTCGTCCGCGTGGATGGAGACGCTGCCGTCTGCCTTGACCAGGATCAGACGGGGCGCGGAGGGCAGGTGGGCCGTGAGTCGACCCGCGTAGTCCACGGAGCAACGGGCAATGACGAGACGCATGGTCGCCAACGCTACAAGACGGGCGCTCTTCCGCGCGATTCGGGCATCGGCCGGGCACGCGACGGGGGTGGTCGTTGGCCGAACACCCGTCGGTTATCAGCCGGTTGTGTGCCCATTCTTCTGGTGTCGCCCGGACCGCGCGCTTACCGTGGAAGCTGGAGGTCGTCGTCCGTGCACGCTGCGTGGCGCACGGCCCGGCCTTCGTCCCTGCCCGCAAGACCCCGTCCGCGGGGTCGCGAGAGGAGAACCCATGTCGCTCGACGTCTCACCGGCACTGTTGGAACAGGCCGAGCGAGGCGAGGTCGACGAAGCCGACTTCGTCGACTGCGTCCGGACCTCCCTGCCCTACGCATGGGAGATGATCAGTTCTCTGGTGGCACAGCTGAAGGTCGACGGCGGAGAGTTCGCCGACAACCAGACGCCGCCGCCGAATGAGCAGGCACGTGGTCAGCTGCTGCGCGCGCTCGCGAGCGATGCCATTCGTGGCGCGCTGCAGCGGCACTTCGGGGTGCGTCTCGCCTTCCAGAACTGCCACCGCGTGGCGGTCTTCCCGCTGGACCCGGCGGTGGACGAGCGGCTCGCCCGTTTCACGTCCGTACGGGGACAGCTGCTGAACCAGTCGCCGGAACTGCGCGACTGCTGAGACATGGTGCTGCCGCTCCGCATCGCGGGAGAAGGCGATCGATGCGAGCCGACGCGCGTCGCCGCCGACAGATGCAGGAGCGGCAGCACAGTCCCGGACAGGATTCCCGTGACGGTGCTCACACCAGGAGCGGCAGGACCTCCGCGCCCAGGCGCCGGACGTTCTCCTCGGTCGCCGCGAGGTCGCCCGAGCCCTCGGCGAGCAGGGCGAAGCGCGTGATGCCCGTACGCTCCGCGGTCGCCGCGAGCCGGTCCGCCGCCTGCCGGGGCGTGCCCACCGGGTGCAGCCCGCACAGCAGCTCCGTGTACGCGACGGGGTCCCGCATCGCCCGGTGCCGGCCGTCCACCGTCACATGCGCGTCGAGCCCCTGCCTCAGCCAGCCCGGCATCGCCTTCACCAGCGCCTCCGCCGCGTCCACCCCCCGGTCCGCGAGCTGCGCCACCCCCGCCGAGACATGGCCGGTGCCGATCCGCGCGATCTCGTCCGGGTCCCGCCCGGCCTCCCGTGCGCACCGGGCCCAGGCCGCGACCATCTCGGCCTTGTCCTCGTCGCCGCAGTGCATGCCGAGCAGCATCGGCAGCCCGCGCTCCGCCGCGAGCCGCACGCTCTTCGGCGAGGTGCAGGCCACCACCACCTCGGGCGAGGGCGCGCCGCCGATCAGCTCGTCGGGCCGGGGCACCACGGGCACCTCACGGAAAGCGAATCGTTCCCCCTCGGCGCCGACGCGCGGCTCGCTGAGCCAGCGCAGCAGCAGGTCGAGCGATTCGGAGAACCCCTTCTCGTACGCCTCCAGACCCGCGCCGAACACCTCCAGGTCGACCCAGGGCCCGCCCCGGCCCACCCCGAGGGTGAACCTGCCGCCCGAGGTCAGGTGGAGCAGCGCCGCCTGCTCGCCCAGGGCGACCGGGTGGACGGCCGGCAGCACGCTCACCGCCGTGCCGACCCGGAGCCGCCGGGTGCGGCCCAGGAGCAGCGCGGCCAGTGTCACGGCCGAGGGGCAGACCCCGTACGGCACGAAGTGGTGCTCGGCGAGCCAGACGGAGTCGAGCCCCGCCTCCTCGGCGACCTCGGCGGTCCGCACCGCCCGGTGCAGTGCCTCCCCCTGGCCCTGGCCCGGGAACTGGGCTGCCAGAACGAACGTACCCACGCGCATCGCCTTCTGCCTCCTTGCGGCCGACGCGTATCTCCCCTCGCACTGGCACCAACGTCTGACACGTGCCAAAGGCAACGGCCGTTCATGAAGTTCTTGCGATTTTCGGCTAAGCCGTCCCGGACGGGGCCGGGGGCACCGGGTGGCGGCCCGTAGGCTGGAGGGAACGGTCCGTGTTCCCAGACCCCGTGAGGTGTGCCCGTGTCCCCGCGTCACAACCGCTCCCGAGGCGGCGGTAAGCCCGAGCAGCAGGGCGACCACGGCGACCGGTACGGCGGTGCGCAGCGCACCGAGACCTGGCAGGGCGAGGAGTGGTACGTCCGGCTCGTCGCCGGAGCGAGCGCCCCCGGCAAGCGCTACCGCTGCCCGGGCTGCGACCAGGAGATCCCGTCCGGCGCCCCGCACGTGGTGGCCTGGCCGGAGTGGGGCGGGGTGGACGACCGCCGGCACTGGCACAAGGCCTGCTGGAACGCGAAGGACCGCCGCACCAGCAGGGTGCAGCGGTCCCGCAACGCGCCGAGATACTAGGGCCTACACGTCCCGGCTGTTCAGCAGGGCGTACGCGCCGCCGAGTGCGGCCGCCGCGATCGCCGCCATGATCAGCAGCGCCTCCCAGCCCGCCGGGCCCGAGTCGCCGAGCGACGGGGTGTTGCTGTAGAGCGCGATCATCTGCGAGGGGATCGCGTAGGTGAACAGGAAGTCCCGCACCGGCTGCAGCGCCTCGGTGAACATGAACATGCCCGCGACGAGCGGCAGCAGCAGGAGACCGATCATCACCGTGATCGCGCCCGCCGAGTGCCGGATGAGCGTCCCCACCGCGAGCGACAGCAGCCCGAGCAGGGCCAGGTAGGCGCCCGCGCCGACCGTCGCCCGCAGCCACTCGTCCCCGGTCGGTGTCGCCGCCGTGTCCACGAGGGCGACCTGCACCACCGCCACCAGGGTCGCCATCAGCGTGGTGACCGAGAAGACCAGCAGGAAGAAGACGATCGCCTTCGCCGTCAGCACCCGCGCCCGGCTCGGGCAGGCCGTCAGGGTCGTGCGGATCATGCCCGTGCCGTACTCGGAGGCGATCGTCAGGACGCCGAGCGTGATCACGCAGATCGACGCCGGCAGCATCCCGAAGAAGCCGAAGGTGAGCGCGGACTCCTCGCCGAGCGGGGCGGGGGAGGCCGCGGCGATGGCCGCGATGCCCAGACCGATGGCGAGCATCAGCAGGATCATCACCCCAAGCGTCCACAACGTCGAACGCACCGAGCGGATCTTCGTCCACTCGGAGGCGAGCGCGTCACCGAGGTGCGCGGCACGGACCGGGATGGGGGAGACGTAGGCGTGCGGCGCCGGGGCGTGGTGGGGAGCGGGGGCGGTCATCGGGCGTCCTTCGGGGTGTCGCTCGGCTGCAGGCTGTTCGGCTGAGGGGCGCCCGGCTGCGAAGCGGCCGGAGGGGCGTACGGACCGGGCGCCTGCGGGGCCGGGGCCTGCGGGGCTCCGGCGTACGGGCCCGGCGCGGCGGCGTAGGGGCCCTGCGGGGCCGCGCCGTACGGGTTCTGTCCGGGCGGCGGCGGGGCGTACCAGCCCTGCTGCGGCACGTCCTGGACCGGCGGCTGCGGCGGCATCCCGTACCCGGGGTGCCCGGGCTGGACGGGCGGCTGGAGGTGGGCGAGACGGTCGTCGCTGGAGCGGTAGTCCACGGCGCCCTGCGTCAGCCGCATGTACGCCTCCTCCAGCGAGGCCTGGTGCGGGGACAGCTCCCAGAGCCGTACGTCCGCACCGTGCGCCAGGTCGCTGATCCGGGGCAGCGGCAGGCCCGTGACGCGCAGCGCGCCGTCCGGCTCGGACAGCACCTGGCCGCCGGCCTCGATGAGGACCGAGCTCAGCTTCTCCCGCTGGGCCGGCTCGGTGCCCGGGGTCCGCACCCGGGCGAAGTCGGCGGAGTTCGCCGAGATGAAGTCCGTGACGCTCATGTCCGCGAGCAGCTGCCCCCGGCCGATCACGATCAGGTGGTCGGCCGTCAGCGCCATCTCGCTCATGAGGTGGCTGGAGACGAAGACCGTGCGGCCCTCGGCCGCCAGCTTCTTCATCAGGTTCCGCACCCAGAGGATGCCCTCGGGGTCCAGGCCGTTGACGGGCTCGTCGAAGAGCAGCACCTGAGGGTCGCCGAGGAGGGCCGCCGCGATGCCGAGCCGCTGGCCCATGCCGAGCGAGAAGCCCTTCGAGCGCCGCTTGGCGACGTCCTGGAGGCCGACCACGCCGAGCACCTCGTCGACGCGCTGCGCCGGGATGCCGGCCAGCTGCGCGAGCGACAGCAGATGGCTGCGGGCGCTCCGGCCGCCGTGCACGGCCTTGGCGTCGAGGAGCGCGCCGACCTGCCGGGGGGCGTTCGGCAGCTGCCGGAAGGGGTGGCCGCCGATCGTGACATGGCCCGCGGTGGGCCGGTCGAGGCCCAGGATCATGCGCATCGTCGTCGACTTGCCGGAGCCGTTGGGCCCCAGGAATCCGGTGACGACACCGGGCCTCACCTGGAAGGAAAGGTTGTACACGGCCGTCTTGGCGCCGTAGCGCTTCGTCAGGCCGACTGCCTCGATCATTCTCCAGCCCCATCGACAGGTCGGTCGCATCCATGTCGGGGCGTGGCGGCCGTCGGCCGGAGCCCCCCGTATGAGCTAGGAGCTTATCCAGCCGTTGACGGTTCCGCCGAAGCGGAACCGTGATTCTCCCGTGCGGCGTCGCGGGTCAGGCGTCGCGCTTCTTGATCACCAGGTAGCCGCCGAGCAGCGCGGCCACCACCCAGAGCAGCATGATCCCGAGCCCGCCCCAGGGGCCGTACGGGGCCTTCTCCGAGCCCATCGCGTCCGGCACCACCTGCATGATCTTGGAGCCGGCCTGGTCGGGGAAGTACTTGGCGACCTCCTTGGCCTTCGGGACCGCCGAGAGGATCTGCGAGATCAGGAAGAAGAACGGCACCAGGATGCCGAGCGACAGCATCGAGGAGCGCAGCATCGTCGCCACACCCATCGAGAAGATCGCGATGAGCCCCATGTAGAGACCGCCGCCGACCACCGCGCGCAGCACGTTGTCCGCGCCGAGGGTGGTGCGGTGACCGCCGAGCAGCGCCTGGCCGAGGAAGAAGGAGAGGAAGCTGGTCGCCAGGCCCACGACCAGGGCGAGCCCCCCGGCCACCGCGATCTTCGAGAAGAGGAAGGTCGCGCGCTGCGGCACGGCGGCCAGCGAGGTGCGGATCATGCCCGAGGAGTACTCGGTCCCCACCACCAGGACGCCGAAGACCACCATCGCCAGCTGGCCGAGGATCATCCCGGAGAAGCTGGCGAACGTCGGGTCGAAGGTGGCCCGCTCGACGTCGCTGAGATCGTCGAAGGTCGACTTGAACAGGGCGCACAGCGCCGCGCTCATCGCCACCGTGACGAGAAGGGCGCTCGCCAGCGTCCAGACGGTCGACGACACCGTCCGGATCTTGGTCCACTCGGACTGCAGGACCGCGGATGCCGCTGCCATCGTTCAGGCTCCCTCGGAGGTCGTGCCCCACTGGGGGCCGGGCGCCGAGGCGCCGCTGTGTACGTCGGTGCCGTGCGCGTGGTACTCCACCGCGCCGGCCGTCATCTGCATGAACGCTTCTTCGAGGGAGGCGCGCTGGGCGCTCAGCTCGTGCAGCACGAGCCCGTTCTCCGCCGCCAGCTCGCCCAGCTTCTCGGTCGTCGACCCGTCCACCTCAAGGGTCCCGTTTCCCGCCTCGACCGCGACAAGACCGTTGGCGTGGAGCACGTCCCGCAGGCGTTCCTGCTGCGGGGAGCGCATCCGCACATAACTCCGGGAATTCTGCTGGATGAAATCCGCCATCGACGTGTCGGCCAGCAGTTTTCCCTGCCCGATCACGATCAGATGATCGGCCGTCAGCGCCATTTCACTCATCAGATGGCTGGAAACGAAGATCGTCCGGCCCTCGGCCGCCAACGCCTTCATCAGATTGCGGATCCAGTGAATTCCCTCGGGGTCCAGACCATTGACGGGTTCGTCGAACATCAGGATCTCGGGATCACCGAGCAGCGCGGACGCGATCCCGAGCCGCTGTCCCATGCCGAGGGAGAATCCCTTCGACTTCTTCTTCGCGACCGGCGTCAGACCCACCAGGTCGAGCACCTCGCCCACCCGGCTCGCCGGGATGCGGTTGGACTGCGCCAGACACAGCAGGTTGTTGTACGCGGAGCGGCCGCCGTGCATCGCCTTGGCGTCGAGCAGCGCCCCGATGTACTTCAGCGGCTCGGCCAGGTCCCGGTAGTGCTTGCCGTCGATCCGGACCGTCCCGCTCGTCGGGTTGTCCAGGTCGAGCATCATCCGCATCGTCGTCGACTTGCCCGCCCCGTTCGGCCCGAGGAAGCCGGTGACCACGCCGGGGCGGACCTGGAAGGAGAGACGGTCGACCGCGGTCTTCGTCCCGTACCTCTTCGTCAGGCCCTCAAGCTCGATCATGCGCACCAACCTACGGGCACGCAAAACCCCCCGCCACCGGAATGACGGGGGGAGCGTCGTACTTGTTACCGGGACTGCTGGGCCGGGACGCCGGCCGTGCGCTCGTCGTCGATCGGGGAGCCGGCCGCCGCCACCGCGGCACCGGTCAGCGTCGCCAGCATCTCGCGGACGTTGGTCAGCTGCGCGTTGATGGAGTCGCGGCGGTTCGTCAGCGCCGCGAGCTCGCGCTCCGATTCCGAACGGATCCGGTCGGCCTTGGCGTTCGCGTCGGCCACGATGTCCTCGGCCTGGCGCTGCGCGGTCTCCACCGTCTGACGGGCCCGGCGCTCCGCGTCCGTCCGCAGCTTCTCGGCCTCCAGGCGGAGCTGCTCGGCGCGGTGCTCGATCTCCGCGAGGCGCTTCTCGGCCTTCGCCTGGCGCGAGGCCAGGTCCCGCTCCGACTGCTCGCGGCGCTTCGCCAGGTTCGTCTCGAAGTCCGCGGCGGCCTGGGCGGCCTTGGCGCGGGTCTCCTCGAAGAGGGCGTCCGCCTCCTCACGCTTCGACTGCGCGTCCTTCTGCGCCTCGGCACGCAGCGAGTTGGCCTCGCCCTGCGCCTTCTCGACGATCCGGACGCCCTCGTCCTCGGCCTTCGCCTTGCGCTCGGCCGCGAAGGACTCCGCGTCGTTGCGCACCTGCTGGGCGGCCGACTCGGCCAGCTCGCGGTGCTGCTCGGCGGCGCGACGGGCCTCCTCACGCAGGTCCTTCGCCTCCTCCTCGGCGAGCCGGAGGATCTTCTCGACCCGGGCGCCGAGCCCCGCGTACGACGGCTCGGCGTCGGTGACCTGCGCCTGGGCGTTCTGCGTCTCGAGGTGGAGCTCCTCGATGCGCTTCTCCAGCGAGGTGATACGGGACAGGGCACTGTCGCGGTCGGCCACGAGCTTGGTAATGCGGTCGTCCACCTGACCGCGGTCGTAACCGCGCCGCACGAGCTCGAAGCCGAAGGGGGAGGAAGTGTCGCTCATGGGGTTCCTGTCGAATGAGACCGGTGAGGTGTTAGAGGGAATCCTAGGGGCCGAAGCGGCGTGTCATCGAGCGTATGCCCGTTTGATCTGGAGAATGTCCAGCCTTTTGAGTGGCTAGCCGTCCTGGGACTTGCCACCCGTACGAGTGGACCCCGCCGACGCACCCGCCTTGACCCCGTCCTTTCCGGCGGACGGCGTCTCGAAAGACTCCAACGCCTCCAGCACGTCCTGGACACGGGAGATCTCGGCATTGATGTCCTTGCGACGCCGCGTCAGGGTCTCCAGCTCGCGCTGTCCCTCCGCGACCGTCTTCTCGGCCTCGGCCGCGGCCTCCGCACGGATCCGCTCGGCCTCCGCCTTGAGTGCCTCGGCCTCCGCGATGATCGAGGCCTTCTTCTGCGCGGCCTCCTTCAGGAGCGCGTCCGCCTTGCGGACCGCCGCGATCCGGACCTTGCTCGCCTCCGAACTCGCCTCGGAGACCAGCTCCTTCGCCTTCTCGTCCGCCTCGGCGCGCTGCTCCTCGGCCGCCTTCACCAGCTTGTCGACACGCTCGCCGGCCGTCTTCATCTGCTCGGCCGACTCGCGCCGCGCCCGCTCGTGCAGCTCCTCGATCTCGCCCTCGACGCGGCCCCGCAGCTCCTCGGCCCGCTCCCTTATGGCCGTCGCGTCGCTGCGCGCCCCGACCAGGAGCTCGTCCGCGTCCGTGCGGGCCTGCTCCACCAGCGAGTTGCCCTCCACGGTCGCCTCGGCGACGATCCGCTCGGCCTCCTTGCGGGCCGCGCCGACCATGGTGTCCGCCTGCGACTCGGCCTCCGTGGTGGCGCGCAGCGCCTCCTCCTGGGCCTTGGCGACGAGCTGGTCGGCCTGCTCGGCCGCGTCCGAACGCTTCCTGGCGCCGGCCTCCCGGGCCTCGTCGAGCGTCCGGTCCGCCTCCTCGCGGGCCTCCGCCCGCATCTGCTCGCCCGCCTCGGCGGCGTCGGACTTCACCCGCTCCGACTCGGTACGGATCCGCTCGGCGTCCCGCAGGGCCTCGGCGATCGCCTCGGCGCCCTCGGCCCGCAGCCGCTCGGCCTCCTCCGAGGCAGCGGCGACGGTACGGCCGGCCTCGGCGCGGGCGTCCGCGCCGACCGAATCGGCCAGCTCGGCCGCCTCGTTCACGATCCGCTCGGCCTCGGCGGTCGCCTCGCCGACGAGGGTGTCGGCCTGCTCGGCGGCGTCCGTACGGCGCTTGTCGGCGGCCTTGCGGGCCTCGTCCAGGATCTGGTCGGCGTCGGCGAGCGCGGCGTTGCGCAGGGCCTGCGCGTGTGCCTCGCCGTCGGCCTTGACCTGCTCGGCCTCGGTCCGGAGGCGCGCGGCGTCCTGCTCGGTCGTCTCCATGAGCTCGACCGCCTCGGCGGTGAGCCGCTCGGCCTCGGCGGTCGCCTCGCCGATGAGGGTGTCGGCCTGCTCGGCGGCGTCCGTACGGCGCTTGTCGGCGGCCTTGCGGGCCTCGTCGAGGACCTGCTCGCCCTCGGCGCGGGCCTCCGCCCGCAGGGCCTCCGCCTGCGCCTCGCCGTCGGCCTTGACCTGCTCGGCCTCGGTCCGGAGGCGCGCGGCGTCCTGCTCGGCCGTCTCCATGAGCTCGACCGCCTCGGCGGTGAGCCGCTCGGCCGCGGCGGTCGCCTCGCCGATGAGGGTGTCGGCCTGCTCGGCGGCGTCCGCGCGGCGCTTGTCGGCGGCCTTGCGGGCCTCGTCGAGGACCTGCTCGCCCTCGGCGCGGGCCTCCGCCCGCAGCGCCTCGGCCTGGGCCACGCCGTCCGCCCGGGCCTGCTCCGCCTCCGCGTGCAGCCGGGCGGCCTCGGCGCCGATCCGCTCGGCCTCGGCGGTCGCCTCGCCGATGAGGGTGTCGGCCTGCTCGGCCGCGTCCGCGCGCCGCTTGTCCGCGGCCTGCCGGGCCTCGTCCAGGACCTGCTCGCCCTCGGCGATCGCCGCGTCGCGCAGCGCCTCGGCGTGCGCTTCGCCGTCGGTCTTGAGCTGTTCGGCCTCCGCGCGGAGCCCGGCGGCCTCGGCCCCGATCCGCTCGGCTTCGGCACGCGCCTCGCCGACCGTCGACTCGGCGCGCTCGGCGGCCTCCGAACGGATCCGGTTCGCGTCCTCCCGGGCGTCCGCCCGCGTACGGGCCGCGTCCTGCTCGGCCGAGGCCAGCGAGTCCGTCGCCTCGGTCCGTACCCGCTGCGCGTACTCGGCGGTGTCCGCCCGCAGCTTCTCCGCCTCGGCGAGCGCGTCCGTGACCGTCCGCTCCGCCAGGGCCTTCGCGGCCTCCGACTCCTCCTGGGCACGCGCCCGCGTGCGGACGGCGTCCTCGGACGCCCGCTCCCGCTCCTCGTACGCGTCGGAGCGGACCCGGTCCGCCTCCTCCTGCGCCTCGGTCCGCGTCCGCTCGGCCGCGTGCTCGGCGGCGGAACGCAGCCCGGCGATCTCCTCCTCGGCCTGCTCGCGCAGACCCGCCACCGAGTCCCGCACCTCCTGGGCGGCTCGCGAGGCCGCGGTGACCATCTCGGTCGCCCGCGCGTCCGCCTCCTCGACCAGGCGCTGTGCCTCGGCCTGCGCGTCCTCGACCCGCTTGCGGGCGGCCGCGAGGAGCTCCTCGGACTGCTCCCGGGCGTGCTCGCGCTCCCGGCCGGCCTCGGAGCGGGCCGACTCCAGGGTCTCCTCGGCCTCCCGGCGGCGCCGGACGGCCTCCTCCTGCGCGGCGGCAAGCGCCTCGGCGGCCTCGGCGGCGACCCGCTCGGCGGCGGCCGCGGCCTCCGCGCGCACCCGGTCTGCGGTCTCCTGGGCCTCCGACCTCAGCCGCTCGGCCTCCTCGGACGCCTCCGTGCGGAGCCGTACCGCCGCGGACTCGGCCTCGGTACGCGTGCTGGACGCGTCCGCCGACGCCTCGGCGCGCAGCCGCTCGGCCTCCTGCTCCGCCTGCTCCTGGAGCGTACGGATCCGCTCGGCGGCCTCGGTCCGCAGCCGCTCCGTCTCCTCGGCGGCCTCGCGCCGGATCCGCTCGCCCTCGGCCCGTGCGTCCGTGAGCTCCTCGCCGGCGGCCGCGACCCTCGCCTCGGCGTCGGTGTGCAGCCGGGTCAGCTCCTCCGCGGCCTCCGCGCGGCGCGCCTCGGCGGCCCGCTCGGCGTCCGCGCGCAGCCCGGCGGCGGCCTCCTCGGCCGCGCCCTTCACCGACTCGGCCTGCTCCTCGGCCTCGGCGCGCAGCCGCTCGGCCTCGGCGCGGGTGCGCTCCAGGGTCTCCTCGGCCTGGGTGCGGAGCGTCTGGGCGCGCTCCATCGCCTCCGACTTGACCCGCTCGCCCTCGGCACCGGCCTTGGCGCGCTGCTCCTCGGCGTCCGTACGGGCCTTGGTGAGGAGCTCCTCGGCGGTCTTCGCCGCCTCCTCGATCTGCTGGAGGGCCTCGCGCCGGGCCTCGGAGCGGATCCGCTCGCCCTCGTCGACGGCCTCGGCGCGCAGCTGCTCGGCCTCGCCGCGCAGCCGTCGGGCCTCCTCCTGGAGCTCGACCGTCTTGGCGCGGTACTCCTTGGTGTCGTCCTTCGCCGAGCCGAGCAGTTCGTCGGCCTGCTCCCCGGCCTCGGCGCGCAGCCGGTCCGCCTCGGTCTCGGCCTCGCGGCGGACCCGCTCGGCCTCCTCGGCGGCCTTGCGGGTGGTCTCCCGGGCGTCCTCGGAGGCCTTGGTGAGGATCTCCTCGGCGTTGCGGGCGGCCTTGGCGAGGGCGGCGGCGGAGTCCTCGGCGGCGGCCGTGACGGCCTTCTCGGAGGCCTCGGTGACGAGCTTCTCCGCCTGGGCGGTCGCCTCGCGGAGCTTCTCCTCGGCCTCGGCCTTGAGCGCCTCGGCCTCCTTGGTGGCCTCGCCGACGAGCCGGGCGATCTCCGTCTTGGCGGTGCGGGTGCGCTGCTCGTTGACCGACTCGGCGGAGGCCAGCTGCTTGGCGGCGCTCTCCTTGGCCTCGGTGAGGGCCTTCTCGGCCTCGGCGCGGGCGAGCCGCAGCTTCTCATCGGCCTCCTGCATGCGCTGCTCGGCGGCGCGGGAGAGCTCGGTGGCCTGGCGGCGGGCCTGGTCGGTCTCGGCGGCGGTGCTCGAGCGGAGCTGCTCGGCGTGGCTGGTGGCCTCCTGCGCCTGGCTGGAGGCGGCGGTCAGGAGCCGCTCGGCGTCCTTGCGGGCGCGCAGCAGAATCGCTTCGGCCTCGGCACGGGCGGACTCGGCCTCGGCGCCGACGCGGCGGCTGGTCTCCTCGGCGAGCCGGGTGGCCTCGGTGCGGGCGGTGGCGAGGGACTGCTCGGCCTCCGCGCGGGACTCCTCCATCAGGCGGCGGGCCTGGGACTCCGTGCGGGCGCGCAGCTGTTCCGCCCAGGCGACGTTCTCGTTGACGTGCGCCTCGACGGTCTGGCGGCGCTCGTTGAGCTCCTGGTCGAGCTGCTGGCGGCGCTGGACGGCCTCGTTGTGCAGTTCGGCCTGGAGCCGGGCCTGGTGCTCGGCGTGCTCCTGGAGGATGCGCTGGGTCTGGGCGCGGGCCTCGCGCAGCTCGCGCTCGGCGTCCTGGCGGAGCTGCTCGGCCTGCGCCTGCGCGTTCCGCAGCAACTGCTCGGCCTGGTAGCCGATGTCGGCGCTGTCGTACGCGGGCCGGGACGCGATGGTGCGGCGCGCCTCGTGGAGCTTGGCGCGCAAGACCTCGACCTGGTAGCCGAGGTCCTCGGCATGCTGGACGGCCTTCTCGCGTTCGGTCTTCAGCCGGTCCATCTCGGCTTCGAACCTGGCGAGATGGTCGTCTTCAGCTCGGTGGCTCTCCTGGCGTTCGTAGCCCCGCACTGCGCGGTCCCATCCTTCCCCGAGCTCTTCGAGCAGGGGATACCCCAACCCTGGTCGCACCTCCTGCGAGCACGCCCTCTCGGCCGAGGACGGGCCCCCGGGGAATCGTGGCAGATCGGACGACCCCGACATCCCGACTTCGGTGCCGCACGAAGCGGCCCCGACCTGCCCCGGCCCGGAGTCGCCCACTCTACCGGGCCAGGAATCCGGGGGTCAGTGCTCCGCTGAGGAGTGGTCAGCGGACGGCTTGGCCGAGGTGACCAGTTCCGTGAGGACGCCGTGGCAGTCCTTGGGGTGGAGGAAGGTGATCCGGGAGCCCATGGAGCCGATCCGCGGCTCGTCGTAGAGGACCCGGACGCCCTTGCCGCGGATGGCCTCGGCGTCGCCGTCGACGTCCGCGGTGCCGAAGGCGATGTGGTGCACGCCCTCGCCGTTCTTGGCGAGCCACTTGCCCACCGCGGAGTCCTCCCGGGTGGGCTCCAGGAGCTGGAGGTAGGAGGCCCCGCCGTCGTCGGTGGCGTTGATCTTGAGCATGGCCTCGCGGACGCCCTGCTCCTCGTTGACCTCGGAGTGGAAGACCTCGAAACCGTACGTGGCACGGTAGAACTCGACGGTCTTGTCCAGGTCGAAACAGGCGATCCCGATGTGGTCGATACGCGTCAGCATGGATCCAGTGCACCGCTGGAAAGGTGGTTACGCAACGTGCGCGCGATCACACCATCGGGCCGATGACCCGGCGCCGCACCGCTCAGTACATTGGCGGTAAACCCTCGTTCACTCCTCATCCCAAGGGGCCGTGCCTCATGTCTGGAACGACCGGTACCACCTCAGTGATCGTCGCGGGCGCCCGCACGCCCATGGGTCGCCTGCTCGGCTCGCTCAAGTCCTTCTCGGGCGCCGACCTCGGTGGCTTCGCCATCAAGGCGGCCCTGGACCGGGCCGGCATCGGCGGCGACCAGGTGCAGTACGTGATCATGGGCCAGGTGCTCCAGGCGGGCGCCGGGCAGATCCCCGCCCGTCAGGCCGCCGTCAAGGCCGGCATCCCGATGAACGTCCCCGCGCTCACCATCAACAAGGTGTGTCTGTCGGGTCTCGACGCCATCGCCCTCGCCGACCAGCTGATCCGCGCCGGCGAGTTCGACGTGGTCGTCGCCGGCGGCCAGGAGTCCATGACCAACGCCCCGCACCTGCTGCCGAAGTCCCGCGAGGGCTTCAAGTACGGCGCCATCGAGATGCTCGACGCCATGGCGTACGACGGTCTCACCGACTCCTTCGAGGGCATCGCCATGGGCGAGTCCACGGAGAAGCACAACACCCGGCTGGGCATCGGCCGCGAGGTGCAGGACGAGCTCGCCGCCCTCTCGCACCAGCGCGCGGCCGCCGCCCAGAAGAACGGCATCTTCGAGGCCGAGATCACCCCGGTCGAGATCCCGCAGCGCAAGGGCGAGCCGGTCGTCTTCTCCAAGGACGAGGGCATCCGCGCGGAGACCACCGCCGAGTCCCTCGGCAAGCTCCGCCCGGCCTTCACCAAGGACGGCACCATCACCGCCGGCACCGCCTCGCAGATCTCCGACGGCGCCGCCGCCGTGGTCGTGATGAGCAAGGCCAAGGCGGAGGAGCTGGGCCTGGAGTGGATCGCCGAGATCGGCGCCCACGGCAACGTGGCCGGCCCGGACAACTCCCTCCAGTCGCAGCCGTCCAACGCGATCCTGCACGCCCTCAAGAAGGAGGGCCTGGACGTCTCCGACCTCGACCTGATCGAGATCAACGAGGCCTTCGCCGCCGTCTCGCACCAGTCCATGAAGGACCTCGGCGTCACCCCCGAAAAGGTGAACGTCAACGGTGGCGCCATCGCGCTCGGCCACCCGATCGGCATGTCCGGCGCCCGCCTGGTGCTGCACCTGGCCCTGGAGCTCAAGCGGCGCGGCGGCGGCGTCGGCGCGGCGGCCCTGTGCGGCGGCGGCGGCCAGGGCGACGCGCTGATCGTCCGTGTTCCCGGCGTTTCCGGCACCGCCAAGTAGTCCCGTCCTTAAGGAGCAGCGCAGATGGTGGACGTCCCCGAACTCGTCGCCCAGGCACGGGAGGGCAGGCCGCGGGCCGTGGCCCGGCTGATCTCGCTCGTGGAGGGGGCGTCCCCGCAGCTGCGCGAGGTGATGGCGGCGCTCGCGCCGCTCACCGGCGGCGCGTACGTGGTGGGTCTGACCGGCTCGCCGGGTGTGGGCAAGTCCACGTCGACGTCCGCGCTGGTCTCCGCGTACCGCCGGGCGGGCAAGCGGGTCGGCGTCCTCGCCGTCGACCCGTCCTCGCCGTTCAGCGGGGGAGCGCTCCTGGGCGACCGGGTCCGGATGTCGGAGCACGCCTCCGACCCGGGGGTCTACATCCGCTCCATGGCCACGCGCGGCCACCTGGGCGGGCTCGCCTGGTCCGCGCCGCAGGCCATCCGCGTCCTGGACGCGGCCGGCTGCGAGGTGATCCTCGTGGAGACCGTCGGCGTCGGGCAGTCGGAGGTCGAGATCGCCTCCCAGGCCGACACCTCGGTCGTGCTCCTGGCGCCGGGCATGGGCGACGGGATCCAGGCCGCGAAGGCGGGCATCCTGGAGATCGGCGACGTGTACGTGGTGAACAAGGCCGACCGGGACGGCGCCGACGCGACCGCCCGGGAGCTCAACCACATGCTGGGTCTGGGCGAGGCGCGGGCCGCGGGCGACTGGCGGCCGCCGATCGTGAAGACGGTCGCGGCGCGCGGCGAGGGCATCGACGAGGTCGTGGAGGCGCTGGAGAAGCACCGCGCCTGGATGGAGGAGCACGGGGTCCTGGCGGAGCGCCGCCGGGCCCGTGCCGCGCGCGAGGTGGAGACCATCGCGGTCACCGCGCTGCGCGAGCGCATCGGCGATCTGCACGGCGACCGGCGCCTGGACGCCCTCGCCGAGCGGATCGTGGCGGGCGCCCTCGACCCGTACGCGGCCTCGGACGAGCTGGTCGCGAGCCTGACCGGAAACTGATCCCCCGGACGTACGAGAAGGGCCCCTCCGGTCGCCGGAGGGGCCCTTCCGTTCTCTGTCAGGTCACGGCTTGCCGCGGCGGCCGCGGAGCTGTTCGGCGACCGGCTTCAGGGACTCGTGGAGGTCGCCGAGGGCCTCGCCGCTGAGCTGGTCGATGAAGTGCCTGCGCACCGACTCGACGTGGTGCGGGGCGACCTTGCGCATGGTCTCCATGCCGTCGTCGGTCAGGACGGCGTAGAGCCCGCGCCGGTCGGACTCGCAGTTCTCGCGGCGGACGAGCCCGGCGTTCTCCATGCGGGTGATCTGGTGGGAGAGCCGGCTCTTCGACTGGAGGGTGGCCGCGGCGAGGTCGCTCATGCGCAGCCGCCGCTCCGCCGACTCCGAGAGGTTCACCAGGATCTCGTAGTCGTTCATCGTCAGGCCGAAGGGCTGGAGGTCCCGCTCCAGCTGGTACGTCAGCATTCTCTGGACGTCCAGGAACGTGCGCCAGGCGCACTGCTCGCCGTCGGTGAGCCAGGGGGTGGCCGTCTCGGTCTCCATATATGGATTCTACCTAAGAAGTTGAATACTTGACGAAGTTTCGGAGTGTGACGCCGCGCACCGCGTCAGGTGTCCGGGCCTCCAGGCACCGGGGCAGACGTTCGAGGACGTCACACTCCGCAGACTACCGGCTACAGGCCGAAGCGACGCTGGAGGTCGCCCAGCTGGCCGGGAAGGCGCGGTACCGAGCCCAGCGGCCCCTGGCCGGAACCAGGCACCCCGTGCTGGCCCGGGACACCGGCCTGCGCCGGGGTCCCGCCGATCGCCCGCTCCGGCATCAGCAGCTCCGTCGACTGGAGCAGTACCGTCCCCGCGCCGACGAACTCGAACTGGTGCTCCTCGCCCGAGGTGCCGCCGATCCCCGTCAGCGCCCGCACGCCGCCCATCACGCCCGTCATGTAGCCGTGGTCGTAGTGGTGACAGGGCGAGGGGCAGTCCGCCCAGCCGACGAGCGCCTGCGGGTCCACCCGCATCGGCGGCTCCATGAACACCACCGGACCGTTCGACGCCGCCACGAACTTGCCCGTGCCGATCAACGTCACGAAGCCCGGCACGATCGACTGCTTCAGCGCCAGCGTCGGCTGGTAGGCCAGCAGGTTCCCCGAGCGGATCGTCAGATTGCCCTCGTCCAGGTCGTACGAGTTCACGTCGAAGGCCCGGTCCGCGAGCAGCATCTTCCCGCTGCCCTCCGCGACCACCCAGTCGCTCGCGTGCAGCGGCGAGTGGAAGGACGTCCGCACCAGCCGGTCGAGCCGGCCGTGCCCGATGCCGTTGAACTCGATCCGCCCGTAGTAGGCGATCATCTTCCCCTTCTGCAGAAACCACTGCGAGCCCTTGAGCTCGACGCAGAAGGTGTACGGATTGACGTTGTCGTCCGACGGCAGGGAGTGCGGGTCGTGGATGACAGGGGTGCTCACAGCTTCTCCTCCGAGGCCTGGACGTACACCGCGCCGCTGCCGCTCAGCTCCAGCTGGAACGCCTCGCCCGAGCCGCGCCCCACCATGTCGCGCCAGCCGAGCGCCGTGGAGAGCTTGTTCCGCACGTCGCCGTGGTGCGCCACGTACGCCTGCGGGTCCACGTGCACCGGGCGGCCCGGGGAGATCGGCAGCTCGATGACGCCGCCGTGCGCCATGACGGCCACCGAGCCGTGGCCCTTCAGGGTCGTGGTGAAGAGGCCCTGGCCGGTCACCTGGCCGCGGACCATGCCCATGACCCCGCCCTGCGAGCCCATGAACATCGTGCCCTGCTCCAGCGTCCCGTCGAAGGCGAGCAGCCGGTCGGCCTCCACGTACAGGGTGTCGCCCGTCAGTGCGATCACCTGGATGTGGTGGCCGCCGTGCCCGAACATCACCGTGCCGTTGCCCTCGACGGTCATCAGCGGGGTCGCCTCGCCGGCCACCCGGCGGCCGATCATCGACATCAGGCCGCCCTGACCGCCCGCCATGTTCGGCGTGAAACTGACGTCGCCGCGGTACGCGAGCATCGCGCCGCGCTGGCTGAACATCCGCTGCCCGGGGACGACGGTCGCCTCGACCATCTTCGAGTTGATCTCGCGGAACGGCATCAGATGTCACCCCCGATCGTGTTGCGCTCGCTCGGCTGGACGTAGACGAGGCCGTCGCCCTCGAAGCGGATCTGGAAGGCCTCGCCGCCGCCCTCGCCCATGAGGGTGCGGAAGGTCACGCCGGACTGGAAGTGCTGCTGGAGGTTGCCCTGGTGGGCGATGTACGCGCCGGGGTCGACCTGGAGCGGGTACTGCGGGGTCACCCGCAGCAACACCGCCGGACCGTCCGACATGATCGCCGCCTGGCCGGTGCCCTCGACGGTCGTGGTGAAGAGGCCGTTGCCGGTGGCGCCGCCGCGCAGCCCCGTGAACGTGGTGCCGGTGCGCAGCCCCGCGTCGGTGCAGAGCAGATTGCTCGCCTCGACCCAGAGCTTGTCGCCGTGCAGGGAGACGAGGTTGATCTCGGAGGCCCGGTCGGCGAACCAGCAGGTCCCCTGGCCCCGTACCTCCATCACCTCCATCTGCTCACCCGTGAGCCGGCGGGTCACCATGCCGCGCAGGCCCTCACCGCCGCCGCTCATCTTCTTGAACGCCATCTGGCCGTCGTAGGCGACCATCGAGCCGTTCTTCGCCTTGACGGCGTCGCCGGTCATGGAGACGGCGAGCACTTTGCTGCCTTGGAGTCGGAACGTTGCCACCCGAGGAAGGTACTGGGCCCCCGGCTAAAGAGACAGCAAAGTCCCCGTGCACAGTGACTCCACCCGCCGCTGCGGCGGCGGGCTTCCTGCGTGGAGGCTATGCCTCCACGCAGAGGACCAGCCCGGCCCTGCCGAGTACGTTCAGCGCGCCGACGTGGTCGACGTTCGCGAGGAAGCCGCACTCCGTGCACTGGAACGTCGCTTGGGTGACGCGGTTCTCCCTGGCGGCGTGCCCACAGCGTGGGCAGGTACGGGAGGTGTTGCGGGCGTCCACCGCGATCACGCGGCGAGCGGCACTTTCAGCCTTCTGCGCCAGGATCGACAGGAACTGTCCCCAACCCGCGTCGAGGATGCTGCGGTTCAAGCCCGCTTTCGCGGCGGCGCCGTTCGGCAAGAACGCGCCGGGCTGATCGGGACCGGGCTTGGCCTTTGGAGCGCGGGTCATACCCGCGACGTTCAGCCGCTCGTGGGCGATCACGTCGTGGTTGCGGATCAGCCGGTTCGCGGTCTTGTGATGATGGTCACGTCGCTGACGCCGGATTCTGCCGTGCATCTCGGCGACTTTGCGGACTGCGGTCCGGTGCCTCTCGGGCCTCGGCCTGGTGCGCTTGGGGAACGCCGAAAGGTGTTGCTGCGCGGCGGTCAACGCTTCAGCGGATGCACCGGCCGGTGCTGGTGCGTCCGCACGTGCCCGACGCCTTGCAGGCGCACGCGGGTCTGCATGCCACCTGGCGCAGCGTTGCCTGCTGCGAGCTGAACGACCAGCGGCCCTGACGATCCGGGTCGAACGCCCGGATCTCCTTGAGCCGGGCGGACTGGTCGACGTATTTGACGTTCGTTTTCGAGGCATGCCGGTAGGCGTCCCGACGCTCCTGTAACGCGCCGTTGTAGAGCGAGCAGTGGTCCCGCAGCATCTCGACCAGGGCCCGGGCCTGCCGGGCGGTGGGGCGAAGGCGGAACTTGTAGACACGTATCGATCCCCCGCCTCCTCGGTCTTCTGTGGGGAGCGCTTCCGCTGGGTGTCCAGGTGAACCCCACCCCTCCAGCGCTGGTTGTTCCCTGGCTGGGTCATGATGGACGGGCCCTTGTGTATCCGTTCACAAGATCGAACGAAGGTGACCCCTGTCGTGGACATCAAGACTGCATCCTCCCTGCACCGGCTTCGGCTCGTCTCCGCGCCGGAGGCGGTGTCGTTCCTGCTGCTGCTCGTCTGCTCGGTACTCAAGCGGACGACGGACTTCAACGCGGTGCCGGTGATGGGTGCGATCCACGGCATCCTGTTCGTCCTGTACGTCCTCTTCTGGCTGGACGCGTGGAACCGAACCAAGTGGAGCTTCGGGACCGCCGCCCTCTACTTCGTCCTCTCGGTGCTGCCCCTGGGCGGCTTCTACGCCGAGCGGAAGCTGAAGCGCGAGGCCGAGGACGCGGTCATCGCCTCCCGTGCGCGGGCCGAGGCGGCCCAGGGTGCGGTGAAGGCATGATCGTCGCGTTCTCCGTGACCCCGCTCGGCGTCGGGGAGGAGGTCGGCGAGTACGTCGCCGACGCGGTCCGGGTGGTCCGCGAGTCCGGACTTCCGAACCGGACCGATGCCATGTTCACGTCGATCGAGGGCGAGTGGGACGAAGTGATGGATGTCGTGAAGCGCGCCGTCGCTGCCGTGGAGGCGCGCGCCCCGCGCGTCTCGGTCGTCCTGAAGGCGGACATCCGTCCTGGTGTGACGGGCGGTCTGACCAAGAAGGTCGAGACGGTGGAGCGCCACCTCGGCGCCTGACGCCGCCACTCCGTCGTCCACGGGAAGCCCCCGGTCCTGATCCAGGACCGGGGGCTTCCGTATTTCCCGCGGTTGAGCGAGTGCTCAAAATCGGCTACCTTCCCTCCCGAGGCAGTTTTGAGCACTTGCTCAAAATGCCGGAAGAGCTGGGGGAACACCCATGGGCCTCTACATCGAGACACGCGTGCGCGTGGATCTGGAGACGCTCTGGGAGCGCACGCAGGAACCCGACCGCCACCAGCGGTGGGACCTGCGCTTCACGGAGATCTCGTATCTCCCGCGCGCCGAGGGCGAGCCCCAGCACTTCCGCTACGCGACCCGCGTCCTGCCCTTCCTGGCCGTCGCCGGCACCGGTGTCTCCGCGGGGGAGCGCCACCGGGCCGGCGGCGACCGGGTCTCCGCCCTCCGGTTCTCCTCGCCGCACCCGCTCTCACTCCTCGCCGAGGGCAGCGGGTACTGGAGGTACGTGCCCACCCCGGACGGCATCCGCTTCCTCACCGGCTACGACTACCGGCCCCGCTGGGGCCGCCCCGGCCGCATCGCCGACCGGCTCCTCTTCCGGCCCCTCATGGGCTGGGCCACCGCCTGGTCCTTCGACCGGCTGCGGCTCTGGTGCGAGCGGGGCATCACCCCCGAGCGCTCCCGCGACCGCTGGCTCCTCGAACTCGCCGCCCGGATCCTGCTCGTGGCCGTCCCGTGGACCGCGACCGCCCTCCCGCTGGGCCTCGTGTCGCTCGCCGCCGTCCCGCTCACCGTCCTCGGGCTCGCCCTCGCCGTCCTCGTACCGCCCTCGTCGCGCACCCCCGCCGCCCGGCGCTGTCTGCGCACCCCGCCCGCCCGCCACCGGGAGCCGCGGCTCCTCGCCACCCTGGAGCAGCCGTGACCTCGATCTTCCGCACCGCCATGGGCGACGCCCAGTTCGAGCGGCTCCACCCCGAGCTCCAGCGGCGCTTCTCGGTCGGGCTCACGAGCGGCGAGCTCTGCGTCGGCCGGGGCGTCATGGACCACATCTGGCACGGCCGGGCCTTCGTGAAGCCCTTCCTCGCGCTCGGCGGGCTGCGGAACATCCTGCTGCCCCGCACCGGCCGCGACGTCCCCTTCACCATCGAGAACGTCCCCTACACCGACTCGTACGGGCGGGAGACCGTCACCTTCGTCCGCACCTTCGCCCTGCCCGGCGGCCCCCGCCGCTTCGACGCCACCATGGTCCACAGCCCCGAGCGGGACTGCGTCCTCGACTACCTCGGCACCCACCAGCACCTCGCCAGCGACCTGCACCCGACCGCCCGGCCCGACGGCTCGCTCCTCATCACCTCCGGCGAACACCGCTTCCGCGAGGGCCCGCTCGACGTCCGCGTCCCCGAACTCGTGGGCGGCCGGGCCGAGGTCCGCGAGTCCTTCGACGAGCGCACCGGCCGCTTCCGCATCGACGTCCGGGTGGTCAACCGCCACTTCGGGCCGCTCTTCGGCTACCGGGGGTCCTTCGCCGCCACCTACGCCGACGTACGCTCCCGGGGGGTGCGCGCGGGGCTGCGCCCGGTGCGCGAGGAGGTACGGGCATGAGCGGGCGGACCGCGGACGGCGTGCGGGCCACGAAGGCCACGAAGGCCGCGGGGCAGGACGCCAGGAGCCAGGAGACCCGCGAGAAGCTCCTCGACGGCGCCCTGCGCACCCTCGTCGAGCAGGGCATCGCCAAGGCCTCCGCGCGCGCGATCGCGACCACCGCCGGGGTCAACCAGGCCCTCGTCTTCTACCACTTCGGCTCCGTCGACGAGCTGCTCTCCGCCGCCTGCCGGCACGGCGCCGAGCTGCGGGTCGCCCGCCACCGCGAGCGGCTGCGCGCCGTCTCCAGCCTCTCCGAACTGCTCGCCTTCGGGCGCGAGATGCACGCCGAGGAGCGGGACGCCGGCCATGTCGCCGTCCTCGGGCAGCTGCTCGCCGGCGCCCAGACCCACCCCCGGCTCGCCCCGGCCACCGCCGCCGGGCTCGACCTGTGGATCGCCGAGATCGAGCAGGTCCTCGTCCGCGTCCTCGCCGGGACCCCGCTCGCCGAGTTCACCGACCCCGCCGGGCTCGCCCGCGCGGTCGCCGCCTCCTTCGTCGGCCTCGAACTCTACGAAGGGGTCGACCCGGCGGGCGCCGAGGCCGCGCTCACGGCCCTGGAGCAGCTCGGCGCCCTGATGGCCGCGGTCGAGGAGCTGAACCCGGTGGCGCGGAAGGCCGTCACGTACACACTGCGGCGCCGTCTCGAACCCTGAGGCCCACACCGGTCGACCCCTGAGGCTCACACCGGGTCGGGCTGCGACAGCGCGATGCCCAGCGGAGTCCGCTCGTACAGCACCTGGTGGCCGTAGCGCCGCGAGGTCAGCAGCCCCGCCTCCCGCAGCACCGTCAGGTGCGAGGAGACCGACGAGGGCGCCCGGCCGAGGAGATGGGCCAGCGCGGTCGTCCCCATCGGCTCCGCCAGGGCGCACAGCACGTTCGCCCGCACCGGCCCGAGCAGCCGGGCCAGCGCCTCCGGGGTGCGGTCCCCGGCCTCCGACCACAGCCCGCCGATCCCGCGTGCCGGATAGACCACCGTCGGCTGCCACGGCGGATCGAAACCGCTCACCACGTCCGGCCAGGTGAAGACCGAGGGCATCAGGACGAGCCCCTGCCCCTCCAGCGGGCGGATGTGCTCACCGTGGTACGCGACGGTGAGCGTCGCGCTCCCCGCGTCCCAAGCGAAGGCCGGGTGCAGCTCGCCCAGGAGCCGTTCGAGCCCGCCCTCCGCGAGGCGCCGCGAGTGGTACGCCACGTCCGCCTCCAGGAGCGCGCGGAGCCGGGGCCAGTCCGGGGCGATCAGCGCCTCCCACGCCGCCTGGAGCAGGTCGGCGAGCCGCCCCACCGCGCCCGCCGGATCCGCGAGCAGCCGCCGCCCCTCGGCCGTGCCGGCCGCCCCCGGGGTGTCCGCGAGCGCCCGCACGAAGTCGTCCAGGACCAGCGACGGATCCGTCTCCCGTACGGCGGCGATCTCGTCCTCGAAGGCGGCGGCGGGACCCAGCGGCGGCGGATAGAGGAAGTCCGGACTGTGGCCGTGGAGCGGCATCAGCAGATGCAGCGGCCCGAGGTCGAGCTCCCGCGCGGCGTCCGCGATCCGCCGCATCCACGGCAGGTGGTACCCCTGCTTGTTCGGCCGCGCGAGCACGCGCACGGCCGAGTGCGTCTCCCAGAGCGGGGAGATCGCGAAGCGGATCCGCAGGGGGTCGGCCTCGCCGAAATGCAGGTGGTACGGCACGGGGCCCCCTGGAACGACCGGAACATTCGGCTGGAGCCGAAAGTCTAGGGCCCGGCCCCCGCCCCGGGCACGCTGCGTCCATGCCCACGAACGACACCCGAACGCCGGAGGCGGCGTCCCCCGAGCCTGCCCTCGCACCGTCCGCACCCGCACCCGCACCCTCCGCCCCCAGCCCCGGCTACCGTGCCGTCTTCGCCGTGCGGGAGTTCCGGTTCGTGTTCGCGGCGCACCTGTTCTCGCTGCTCGGGGTCGTCGTCAGCGAGCTCGCGCTCACCGTGCTCGTGTACGACATGACACGGTCGCCGCTGCTCTCCTCGCTCACCTTCGCGCTCGGCTTCCTGCCGTACCTCCTCGGCGGCACCCTCCTCGCCGGGCTCACCGACCGGCTCCCGCCCCGCCGGATCCTCGTCGTCTGCGACCTCGTCTGCGCCGGCTGCGTCGCGGTCATGGTCGTGCCCGCCACCCCCGTCGCCGTCCTGCTCGCCCTGCGCTGCGCCATCGCCGTCGTCTCGCCCGTCTTCAACGGCACCCGCATGGCGACCCTCGCCGACATCCTCGGCGAGGGCGAGCTCTTCGTCCTCGGGCGCTCGCTGCTGCGGATCGTGTCGCAGAGCGCCCTGCTCACCGGCTTCGCCGTCGGCGGCGTCCTCCTCACCGTCGTCCCGCCCCGCGGCGCCCTCGCCGTCACCACCGCCACCTTCCTCGCCTCCGCGCTCCTGCTGAGGCTCGGCACCGTCCGCCGGCCGGCCAGGGCGGGCGGCGGGCCGAGCGGGCTCTCCGGGACCTGGGCCGTGCTGCGGAACCGGCGGGTGCGGGCCCTGATGCTGATGTTCTGGGTGCCGCCGCTCTTCGCCGTCGTCCCCGAGGCCCTCGCCGCCCCCTACGCGGACGAGATCGGCGTCTCCACCGCCGCCCTCGGCCTCCTGATGTGCGCCCTGCCCGTCGGGACGATCGCGGGCGAGCTCCTCGCCGGATCGTTCCTCTCCGCCGCGACCCGCTCCCGGATCGTGCTGCCGCTCGCCGTCACCGGCGTCCTGCCGTACCTCTTGTACGGCCCCCGGCCCGGCGTCGCCCTCGCGGCCGTCGCCCTCTTCCTGGCCGGCGCCACCGGCGCGTACACCCTCGGTCTCGACGCCTGGTTCGTCGCCGCCGTCCCCGAGGAGCAGCGGGGGAGGGCCATGACCCTGATGACCGCGGGCATGATGACCGTCCAGGGCGTCGGCATGGCCGGGGCCGGGATCGCCGCCGAGTTCGCCCCCGTGCACACGGTCGTGGCCTGGACCGGCGTCCTCGGCACGCTCTGCCTCCTCGCCGCCGCCGCCGAGCTGCGGGCGACCGAAAGGCGAGACGGGGCTGACCGGCATATGACCAGTCGGTAAGGTCGACGGCGTGCCGAAGCCGCTCAGTCTCCCGTTCGACCCCATCGCCCGAGCCGACGAACTCTGGCAGAAGCGCTGGGGCCCGGTCCCCTCGATGGCCGCGATCACCTCGATCATGCGCGCCCACCAGATCCTCCTCGCGGAGGTCGACGCCGTGGTCAAGCCTTACGGGCTGACGTTCGCGCGGTACGAGGCGCTGGTCCTGCTCACCTTCTCCAAGGCCGGTGAGCTGCCGATGTCCAAGATCGGCGAGCGGCTGATGGTCCACCCCACGTCCGTGACGAACACGGTGGACCGGCTCGTGAAGTCCGGTCTCGTCGACAAGCGCCCCAACCCCAACGACGGGCGCGGGACCCTCGCCTCCATCACCGAGAAGGGCCGCGAGGTCGTCGAGGCCGCGACCCGCGACCTGATGGAGATGGACTTCGGCCTCGGGGCGTACGACGCCGAGGAGTGCGCCGAGATCTTCGCCCTCCTGCGCCCCCTGCGGGTCGCGGCCCACGACTTCGACGAGGGCTGACCCCCCGCGAAGATCGCCCGGAACGTGCCGTTACGCTCGACGGCATGAAATCCAGCGTGCTGACCCGCTACCGCGTCATGGCGTACGTGACCGCGGTCATGCTCCTCATCCTGTGCGCGTGCATGGTCGCCAAGTACGGCTTCGGCGTCGGCGAGGACCTGACCTTCGCGGTCTCCCAGCTCCACGGCGTCCTCTACATCATCTACCTCGTCTTCGCCTTCGACCTGGGCTCCAAGGCGAAGTGGCCGTTCGGCAAGCTCCTGTGGGTGCTGGTCTCCGGCACCATCCCGACCGCCGCGTTCTTCGTCGAGCGCAAGGTCGTCGCCGAGACGCTTCCGCTGGTCAGCGGCGCGCAGACGGCTCCGGCGAACGCCTGATCAAGGTTCGGCACACCCCCTCCGCACGTATGTGCGGAGGTTTGCCATCGACATTTACTAGGACGTCCTAGTAAATTTGAAGCATGGACGCTGACGCCATCGAGGAAGGCCGCCGTCGCTGGCAGGCCCGTTACGACAAGGCCCGCAAGCGGGACGCCGACTTCACCACGCTCTCCGGCGACGCCGTCGAGCCGGTCTACGGGCCCCGGCCCGGCGACACCTACGAGGGGTTCGAGCGCATCGGCTGGCCCGGCGAGTACCCCTTCACCCGGGGACTCCACCCGACCGGCTACCGGGGCCGGACCTGGACCATCCGCCAGTTCGCCGGCTTCGGCAACGCCGAGCAGACCAACGAGCGCTACAAGATGATCCTGGCCGCCGGCGGCGGCGGCCTCTCCGTCGCCTTCGACATGCCCACCCTCATGGGCCGCGACTCCGACGACCCCCGCTCCCTCGGCGAGGTCGGCCACTGCGGTGTCGCCATCGACTCCGCCGCCGACATGGAGGTCCTCTTCAAGGACATCCCGCTCGGGGACGTCACGACGTCCATGACGATCTCGGGGCCCGCCGTCCCGGTCTTCTGCATGTACCTGGTCGCCGCCGAGCGCCAGGGCGTCGACCCGGGCGTCCTCAACGGCACGCTCCAGACCGACATCTTCAAGGAGTACATCGCGCAGAAGGAGTGGCTCTTCGAACCCGAGCCCCATCTGCGCCTCATCGGCGACCTGATGGAGCACTGCGCGGCGAGCATCCCCGCGTACAAGCCGCTCTCCGTCTCCGGCTACCACATCCGCGAGGCCGGAGCGACGGCCGCGCAGGAGCTCGCGTACACCCTCGCCGACGGCTTCGGCTACGTGGAGCTCGGCCTCTCCCGCGGCCTCGACGTCGACGTCTTCGCCCCCGGCCTCTCCTTCTTCTTCGACGCGCACCTCGACTTCTTCGAGGAGATCGCCAAGTTCCGCGCCGCCCGCCGGATCTGGGCCCGCTGGATGAAGGAGGTCTACGGAGCCAAGACCGACAAGGCGCAGTGGCTCCGCTTCCACACCCAGACCGCCGGTGTCTCCCTCACCGCCCAGCAGCCGTACAACAACGTCGTACGGACCGCGGTCGAGGCCCTCTCCGCCGTCCTCGGCGGCACCAACTCCCTCCACACCAACGCCCTCGACGAGACCCTCGCGCTCCCCAGCGAGCAGGCCGCCGAGATCGCGCTCCGCACCCAGCAGGTGCTGATGGAGGAGACCGGCGTCGCCAACGTCGCCGACCCGCTGGGCGGTTCCTGGTACGTCGAGCAGCTCACCGACCGCATCGAGGCCGACGCCGAGAAGATCTTCGACCAGATCAAGGAGCGCGGCCGCCGCGCCCACCCGGACGGGCAGCACCCCATCGGCCCGATCACCTCCGGCATCCTGCGCGGCATCGAGGACGGCTGGTTCACCGGCGAGATCGCCGAGTCCGCCTTCCAGTACCAGCGGTCCCTGGAGAAGGGCGACAAGCGGGTCGTCGGCGTCAACGTCCACCACGGTTCCGTCACCGGCGACCTGGAGATCCTGCGCGTCAGCCACGAGGTCGAGTGGGAGCAGGTCCGCGTCCTCGGCGAGCGCAAGGGGCGCCGTGACGACGCCAAGGTCCGCGCCTCGATCGACGCGATGCTGGCCGCCGCCCGCGACGGCTCGAACATGATCGTCCCGATGCTGGAGGCCGTCCGCGCCGAGGCCACCCTCGGGGAGATCTGCGACGCCCTGCGCGACGAGTGGGGCGTCTACACGGAGCCCCCGGGCTTCTGATCCGCCGGAACACGACAGGGGCGGTACGGGACTCCCGTACCGCCCCTCACGCGTCCTCCGGCTCAGCCGGCCGCCGCCGCGGCGCCCAGGCCGCCCATCAGCAGCGCCGAGAGGCGGCCCGCCCAGGGGCCGTCGACCGGCTCGGCGCTGACCAGCGCCCGGTGCACGACCGCGCCCGCGACGACGTCGAAGATCAGGTCGTCGGTGGCGTCCACCGCGACGGGGTCGAGGTGGTGCGGCAGTTCGCCGCGCTGCTGCGCCCGCTCGCGGCCCGCCAGGACCAGCCTCTTCTGCCGGTCGACTATGGAGGCGCGGATGCGCTCGCGCAGCGGCTCGTCCCGGGTCGACTCGGCCACCACGGCCATCAGGGCCGTCTTCGTCTCGGGCCGTTCGAGGAGCGCCGCGAACTGCAGCACCACATGCTCGATGTCGGCCTGGAGGGAGCCGAGGTCGGGCAGTTCGAGTTCGTCGAAGAGAACGGCGACGGCGTCCACGACGAGCTCGTTCTTGTTGGCCCAGCGGCGGTAGAGCGTCGTCTTCGCAACCCCGGCGCGGCCGGCCACGTCCCCCATCGTGAGCTTGGACCACCCCAGCTCGACCAGGGCCGCGCGGGTCGCCTCCAGGATGGCCGTGTCGGCCTCGGTGGAGCGGGGGCGCCCGGTACGGCCGTTGCGGGGGTTGGTGCGGTTACACATGGAAAGCGACCATACCCGCCGGTAGGTATACCGCCAGGGGTCGGTGATGTGAGGCAGTTCACCGTGCGGATCCCGCTCGCGCCCTCCCGCGGGATCCTTCCCCGGAGTTACGCTACGACCTGTAGCGAAAGGCATTGAGCGGCCTGAGCGACAACCACAGAGTGCCGGGTGGGGACCCGGCGCGAAAGTAGGCACCGGGTGGGGACCCGGCGCCGTCGAAGACGAGGAACCGTGTCGTCCCCGCGTCTCGCACACCGGCGGGAGACGCCCGGACGGCACGGTTCAGCCATGGCTTACCGGTTACGCGCGCGGAAGGGGGAGGATGTATCCATGCAGCCCCGAAACATGTCCATGAGCGGCGTCGTCGACCTCGCCGCGGTGAAGGCGGCCGGAGAGGCCAAGGCGAAGGCGGAGCAGGTGCGCGCCGAAGCCGCCCGGCAGGGTGGTTCCGCCGCCGTGCCCCCGTCGGCCCTGGTGATCGACGTCGACGAGGCCGGCTTCGAGCGCGATGTGCTCCAGCGCTCGGCCGAGGTCCCGGTCGTCCTCGACTTCTGGGCCGAGTGGTGCGAGCCGTGCAAGCAGCTCGGCCCCCTCCTGGAGCGGCTGGCCGTCGAGTACAGCGGCCGCTTCCTGCTCGCGAAGATCGACGTCGACGCCAACCAGATGCTGATGCAGCAGTTCGGCATCCAGGGAATTCCGGCCGTTTTCGCGGTGGTAGCCGGTCAGGCCCTGCCGCTGTTCCAGGGTGCGGTGCCCGAGGCGCAGATCCGGGAGACCCTCGACCAGCTGATCCAGGTCGGCGAGGAGCGCTTCGGTCTCACCGGCATCGCCGTGGACGCGGACGCCGACGCCTCGGCCCCCGCCGCGCGGCAGGCCGGCCCGTACGACGCCCTCCTCGAAGCGGCCATGTCCGCGCTCGACGCGGGTGACCTGGCGGGTGCCGTCCAGGCGTACAAGAACGTGCTCGCCGACGACCCGGCCCACCCGGAGGCGAAGCTCGGCCTGGCGCAGGCCGAACTCCTCCAGCGGGTGCAGGACCTGGACCCCGGCGCCGTCCGCAGGAACGCGGCGGACGATCCGGCCGATGTCGCCGCGCAGATCGCCGCCGCCGACCTCGATCTGGTGGGCGGTCATGTGCAGGACGCCTTCGGGCGTCTCGTGGAGACCGTGCGCCGCACGGCGGGCGACGACCGGAACGCGGCGCGGCTGCGCCTTCTGGAGCTGTTCGAGGTGATCGGTGCCGACGACCCGCGCGTGACGGCGGCCCGGCAGGCCCTCGCCCGGGTGCTGTTCTAGCTCTCCGGAGGTGCCGGATCGTCTGACGATTTGGCAGCAGGGTGACAAATCGCGGCCGCGCTTTACCAAAACTTGGTAATCGCGGCCGCTGTTACTTGCAGTAAATCGAACCCGGCGTTCTGTCCGCATTCATCCGATGATCTCCTGACATTCCCTGTCGCTCGAACGTACCCAGCGTGCCCGTTCGGCCCCGCCCCGCCATGGCGTGGTTATCCACCCGTTACTAGCCAGTAACGAACCCCCTTGTGCGGGGGCCCGGAATGGACCACGATCGGCGACGCTCGGTCCGAACCGCACGACCCCGGCAACCAACCGGGATCACGGCGAGGGTCCCCACCGAGTGGACCGGTGTTCCGGCACCGGTCGTGGACAGGGGGGTTCCCGCTCTCACCGAACGGGGCCTGTCCAATCAGGCCGTGCCCGATGGCACGGCCCATGGTTGTCGCTCGGGGGTGATCGCCGGTGATTCGGACGCGCATCGCGCCGCCTGATGCCTCGGCGCTCTCCTTCCCGAGGACGTAGCTCTTCTCCCATCCCAGGGTGGCCCCCCGGGGGTCCCTCCGGAGATGTACGTCCGAGAAGGAGGAATTCTCATGAAGTCCCAGGTTCGTGGCGGGACCAGATGGAAGCGGTTCGCCGTCGTCATGGTCCCGAGCGTGGCCGCGACGGCCGCGATCGGTGTCGGCCTCGCCCAGGGCGCCCTCGCCGCGTCCTTCAGCATCTCCGGCCAGGAATTCAAGGTTAAGGCCAACAGCCTCGTCGGTACGGACTTCGTCCAGTACGGCAGCGTGGACGCGGGCAAGGACCTCGAGGGCAAGGACTTCGCCGCCCCGGTGGCCGTGTCCGGCTTCTCCGAGGCCTGGATCACCAACATGTGCCAGTCGGTCGTCACGCCGAAGGTGCCGTTCATCGGTGACGTCACCCTCCGCCTGGAGGCCGGCACCGAGGCCGCCAAGACCGGCAAGGACGAGGACAAGGTCTACGCGAAGGGCATCTACCTCGATGTCTCCGAGCTCAAGGCCGACGCCGAGTTCAGCAACATCGACATCGGCGTCGCGGCCGGTGCCCTTCCGAAGTCGCCGGGCAAGCCGGGCATCCAGCCCAACACCAAGGCCAACCCGTACGGCTTCGGCCAGCGCGCCGAGCAGGCCACGCTGAACAACGTGCAGCAGAAGGCCTGGGCCACCACGGCCGGCACCTTCAAGCTCCCCGACCTGCACCTGTCGCTGAGCCGGGGCACGGACGCCGAGTGCTACTAGGACCGGCCGGTCCCTGAGGACCGATCCGTCCGGAGGGTGGGGCCGTCGCGTGCGGTCCCACCCGCCAGGTTCCTTCTCTTCATCTTTCAGCAACACCGCTTCCAGGGAGCTGTTCCATGAGCGCCGAGATCCCCGCCTCCCGCGAAGTCCCCCAAAAGGAGAACCGGTTCAAGGTCTGGCGGCAGACCCGGCCCTTCTGGGCGGGACTGTTCACCATGATCGGCGGCGTACCGATCGCCTACCTCCCGTACGGGGACATGCGGCTCGGCAACGTCACGCTCGCCATGCAGACGACCGCCGGAGCCGGCGCGCTGATCATCGGCGTCCTGCTGATCACGCTCGGACTGACGATGTGGTTCCAGCCCGTCGTCCGGGTCTTCGCGGGCGTCGCGGCGATCGTCCTGGCACTCGTCTCCATCCCGGTGTCGAACTTCGGCGGCCTCGTCATCGGATTCCTCTGCGCCCTCATCGGAGGCGGCCTCTCCGCCGCCTGGGCGCCCGCGCCCCCGGTCGAGGAGATCGAGCGCGCAGCAGAGCACAACGGTCGGCCGGAGGCCTCGGAGGAGGCCGGTGCGGAGCCCGCCACGGACCCCGAGACGGAGGTCGTGCCGGCGGCCGCGGTCCCGGAGCAGCGCGAGGCGGAGCACCAGGCGACCGAAACGACGATCGACGCCAACGGCGGGAGGAACAGTGCGGGGTGACGAGAATCAGTCGGCGCTCGCGAAGGAGGGCCCGCGGCACGCGGCCCCGCGCAAGTCGCTGCTGAACAGGATCCAGGGCCCCGCCGGGAAGGCGATGGCGCTCGCGGCCATGCCGACCGCGGTCTTCGTGGGCATGGGCCTGACGCCCAGACTCGCCCTCGCGGACGACAAGGACATCCCCTTCGCCCCCGGCCCCTGTGTGACGCGCTCCGACGAGCCGACCGAGGAGGCCTCGGACACGCCGAAGACCGGCGAGACCGCCAAGCCCACCGCCACCGCGACGGTCCGGCCGACGGACACCCCCTCGGCCACCGCCACGCCGTCCGCCACCGCGACGCCGTCCGCGACCCCGACGCCCACCGCGACGGCGACCGGACAGACCGCCGCGCCGCAGACGCAGACCCAGGCGACGAGCGCCCCCGCGCCCACCGCCACCCCCTCGCCGACGGCGTCCAAGAACCCGCTGGACCCGCTGGGCCTGGGCGACGCCCTGAAGGACCTCTTCGACGGCCCGGACAAGGCGACGGCCACGCCGACGCCCACGACGGCGCCGACCACGGCCGCGCCCACCCCGACGCAGGCGCCCGCCGACGACGCGCCGGCCACCGGCACGCCCTCCACGGCCCCCACCACGGCCCCGAAGCGGCAGGTGGACACGGCCACGGAGAAGACGAAGGCGGCGATCGAGGACGCCGCGCAGAAGGCCGGCGCCGAGGTCGAGGAGCTCCCGGAGAGCGCCAAGGGCCTCGACGCCAAGAAGGACACGGACATACCCGACGGGGCCAAGCCCCGCTTCCCGTGCCCCGAGTACGACGCACAGGCGCTCGCGGACGCCGACCTGGAGCCCGGCATCCCCCTCCTGCCGGACGAGCCGTGGCGCCTGGAGAGCTCGCTGCTCACCCTGAACGGGCTGAAGTACCACGGCATCGTCGAGGTGAAGACCGGCAGCGGCAAGATCAAGAAGGTGCTGAAGTTCACCGCGTCCTCGGTGGACATCAAGGACCTGCACCAGCTGACGGAGCACTCCGAGGGCCGCACCGGCCACGTCCGCTCCGACAAGGGCTCGACCTCGACCATCCGCAACGGCACGGTGACGATGTACACGGAGGAGCTGAAGGGCAACCTCTTCGGCCTCATCCCGATCACCTTCGGCCCCGAGTCCCCGCCCCCGCTGGACGTGCCCTTCGCCTTCTTCACCAGCGTGAAGCTCAAGCAGGCGGGCCAGTTCGGCGGCACCCTCAAGGTCCCGGGCCTCCGCAACACGATCGAGCCCAGCTGACCCCCGTACCGCTCCGGGAGCCGCACGACGACGAGGGCCCCCGTCCGATCATCCGGACGGGGGCCCTCGTCATGTGCGTCAGGCGCTCTCGGTGCCGCCCAGGTGGTGGACGCGGACCATGTTGGTCGTGCCCGGGACGCCGGGGGGCGAGCCGGCGGTGATCACCATGGTGTCGCCCGCGTTGTAGCGCTGGAGCTTGAGGAGCTCGGCGTCCACGATGTCGACCATCGCGTCGGTGTTGTCCACGAACGGGACGAGGAAGGACTCCACGCCCCAGCTCAGGGTGAGCTGGTTGCGGGTGCCCTCGTCGGTCGTGAAGGCGAGGATCGGCTGCTGCGTGCGGTAGCGGGAGAGACGGCGGGCCGTGTCGCCGGACTGCGTGAAGGCGATCAGCGCCTTGCCGTCCAGGAAGTCCGCGATCTCGCAGGCCGCGCGGGCGACCGAGCCGCCCTGGGTGCGCGGCTTCTTGCCCGGGACCAGCGGCTGCAGGCCCTTGGAGAGCAGCTCCTCCTCGGCCGCGGCGACGATCTTCGACATCGTCTTCACGGTCTCGATCGGGTAGGCGCCGACCGAGGACTCGGCCGACAGCATGACCGCGTCCGCACCGTCCAGGATCGCGTTGGCGACATCGCTCGCCTCGGCGCGGGTCGGCCGCGAGTTGGTGATCATCGACTCCATCATCTGGGTGGCGACGATGACCGGCTTCGCGTTGCGGCGGCACATCTCCACGAGGCGCTTCTGCACCATCGGGACCTTCTCCAGCGGGTACTCCACGGCGAGGTCGCCACGGGCCACCATGACCGCGTCGAAGGCGGCGACGACATCGGCCATGTTCTCCACGGCCTGCGGCTTCTCGACCTTGGCGATGACGGGGACCCGGCGGCCCTCCTCGTCCATCACCTTGTGGACGTCCTTGACGTCGTTGGCGTCGCGGACGAAGGACAGGGCGACCATGTCGCAGCCCATCCGCAGGGCGAAGCGGAGGTCGTCGACGTCCTTCTCCGACAGGGCGGGGACGTTGACCGCCGCGCCGGGCAGGTTGATGCCCTTGTGGTCGGAGATGACACCGCCCTCGACCACGATGGTCTTGACCCGGGGACCGTCGACCTCGACGACCCGCAGCTCGACGTTGCCGTCGTTGATGAGGACCTGGTCGCCCTTGGAGACGTCGCCGGGCAGACCCTTGTACGTGGTGCCGCAGATCGACTTGTCGCCCGGGACGTCCTCGGTGGTGATGGTGAACTCGTCACCGCGCACCAGCTCGACCGGTCCCTCGGCGAAGGTCTCCAGACGGATCTTCGGGCCCTGGAGGTCGGCGAGGACGCCGACGGCGCGCCCGGTGTCCGCGGAGACCTGCCGGACGCGGTCGTACCGCTCCTGGTGCTCTGCCTGGGACCCGTGGCTGAAGTTGAATCGGGCCACGTTCATACCGGCCTCGATGAGAGCCTTCAGCTGCTCATACGAGTCGACGGCGGGGCCCAGCGTGCAGACGATTTTGGAACGGCGCATGAGGCGGATCCTATCGGTTTGTTTCACTGCGGAATATTCCGTCTGGCGGAAAGTACAAATGGGCGCGGGCCCGCTCAAGCGTTCACTCGTTCGAGCTCGCCCCGTCCAGAACGAGCGCGTAGCTCTGGCGTGCGATCTCCAGCTCCTCGTCCGTCGGCACCACCGCGACCGCCACCCGCGCGTACACCGGCGAGATGATCCGGGCCTCGTCCGAACGCACCGCGTTGAGGTCCGCGTCCACCGCGAGCCCCAGCTCCTCCAGGCCCGCGATCGCAGCCTCCCGCACCGGCGCCGCGTTCTCGCCGACCCCCGCCGTGAACGCCACCGCGTCCACCCGGCCGAGCACCGCGTAGTACGCCCCGATGTACTTCTTCAGGCGGTGGACGTAGATGTCGAAGGCGAGCGCCGCCCGCTCGTCGCCCTCGTCGATCCGCCGGCGGATCTCCCGCATGTCGTTGTCGCCGCAGAGCCCCACCAGACCGGACTTCTTGTTCAGCAGCACGTCGACGTCCTCCGCCGACATGTCCGCGTTCCGCATCAGATGGAAGGTCACCGCCGGGTCGATGTCGCCCGAGCGGGTGCCCATGACCAGCCCCTCCAGGGGCGTCAGACCCATCGAGGTGTCCACGCACCGGCCGCCCCGCACCGCGGAGGCCGAGGCGCCGTTCCCCAGGTGCAGCACGATCACGTTCACCTCCTCCGGCTCCTTCCCGAGCAGCCGCGCCGCCTCCCGCGAGACATAGGCGTGCGAGGTGCCGTGGAAGCCGTACCGGCGGATGCGGTGCGCGTCGGCGGTCTCCACGTCGATCGCGTACCGCGCCGCCGACTCCGGCATCGTCGTGTGGAAGGCGGTGTCGAAGACGGCCACCTGCGGCAGGTCGGGGCGCAGCGCCATCGCCGTACGGATGCCGACGAGGTTCGCCGGGTTGTGCAGCGGCGCCACCGGCACGAGCCGCTCGACCTCCGCGAGGACCTCCTCGTCGATGACCGTCGGCCGGGTGAACCGCAGCCCGCCGTGCACCACCCGGTGGCCGATCGCCGCGAGTTCGGGGGAGTCCAGGCCGAGACCGTCCGCCGCCAGCTCCTCGGCGACCGCCTTCAGCGCGGCCGCGTGGTCGGCGATCGGCCCGTTCTTCTCGCGCTTCCCGGCGCCCCCGCCCTGGAGCGGGGTGTGGACGACACGGGAGGTCTCCTCGCCGATCCGCTCCACGAGCCCCTGCGCCAGACGGCTGTCGTCACGCATGTCGAGGAGCTGGTACTTCACGGAGGAGGAACCGGAGTTGAGGACCAGTACGCGCGTGGGGTGGGTCATGCCGGGAGCTCCTGGGCCTGGGACTGGATCGCCGTGATGGCGACCGTGTTGACGATGTCGCTGACGAGCGCGCCGCGCGAGAGGTCGTTCACGGGCTTGCGCAGACCCTGGAGCACCGGGCCGACGGCCACGGCGCCGGCCGAACGCTGCACGGCCTTGTAGGTGTTGTTGCCGGTGTTGAGGTCCGGGAAGATCAGCACGGTCGCCTGGCCCGCCACCTCCGAACCCGGCAGCTTCGTCGCCGCGACGGAGGGCTCGACGGCCGCGTCGTACTGGATCGGGCCCTCGATCCGCAGCTCCGGATGCGCCTCGCGGACCAGCTTCGTCGCCTCCCGGACCTTGTCGACGTCCGCGCCCGAGCCCGAGGTGCCCGTGGAGTACGAGAGCATCGCGATCCGCGGCTCCACGCCGAAGCGGGCCGCGGTCGCCGCCGACTGGGCGGCGATGTCGGCGAGCTGCTCGGCGTTCGGGTCCGGGTTGACCGCGCAGTCGCCGTACACGAGGACCTTGTCGGCGAGGCACATGAAGAAGACCGACGAGACGATCGACGCGTCCGGCTTCGTCTTGATGATCTCGAACGCGGGCCGGATGGTCGCCGCCGTGGAGTGCACGGAACCCGAGACCATGCCGTCGGCCAGACCTTCCTGGACCATCAGGGTGCCGAAGTAGTTCACGTCCGAGACGACGTCGTACGCGAGCTCGACGGTGACGCCCTTGTGGGCCCGCAGCGCCGCGTACTGCTCGGCGAAGGCGTCGCGCAGCTCCGAGGTCTGCGGGTCGATCAGCTGCGTGTCGCCCAGGTTCACGCTCAGGTCGACGGCCTTCTTGCGGATGGCCTCGACGTCGCCGAGCAGCGTCAGGTCGCAGACGTCACGGCGGATCAGCACGTCGGCGGCGCGCAGCACCCGCTCCTCGACGCCCTCCGGGAGCACCACCCGGCGCCGGTCGGCCCTGGCCTGTTCGAGCAGCTCGTGCTCGAACATCATCGGGGTGACCCGTCCGCTGCGCGCGACCGAGACCCGCTTGAGGAGGTCGGCGGTGTCCACGTGCCGCTCGAAGAGACCGAGGGCGGTCTCGGCCTTGCGCGGGGTGGCGGCGTTCAGCTTGCCTTCGAGCGCGAACAGCTCGGCGGCGGTCGGGAAGCTGTTGCCGGGCACGGAGATGACCGGGGTGCCGGGCGCGAGGCGGGCCGCCAGGGTGAGGATCGCCGCGGGCGGCCGCTCGTCGAGGGTCAGCAGCACGCCCGCGATCGGCGGGGTGCCGGCCGAGTGCGCGGCGAGCGCGCCGATGACCAGATCGGCCCGGTCCCCGGGGGTGACGACCAGACAGCCCGGGGTCAGCGCGTTCAGGAAGTTCGGCAGCATCGCGCCGCCGAAGACGAAGTCCAGCGCGTCCCGCGCGAGGCCCGCGTCGTCACCGAGGACGACGGAGGCGCCGAGCGCGTGGGTGATCTGCGCGACGGTCGGCGCGGCGAGCGCCGGCTCGTCGGGCAGGACGTAGCAGGGCACGGGGAGCCGGGCCGCGAGCCGCTCGGCGATGGCCTCCCGGTCCTCGCCGGCCACCCGGTTGACGACCATCGCGAGCACGTCGCAGCCGAGCCCGTCGTACGCCCGGAAGGCGTTGCGGGCCTCGGCCCGTACGGACTCGGCGGGCTGGCCCTTGCCGCCGACCACCGGGATGACGGAGGCGCCGAACTCGTTGGCCAGGCGCGCGTTCAGCGCGAGCTCGTCGGGGAGCTGGGTGGCGGCGAAGTCGGTGCCGAGGACGAGGACGACCTCGTAGTCGCGGGCCACGGCGTGGAAGCGGTCGACGAGCCGGGACACCAGCTCGTCGGTGCCGCGCTCGGCCTGGAGCGCGGAGGCCTCGTGATAGTCCATGCCGTAGACCGTCGACGGGTCCTGGGTGAGCCGGTAGCGGGCGCGCAGCAGATCGAAGAGCCGGTCGGGACGGTGATGCACGAGTGGCCGGAACACCCCCACCCGGTCCACCTGGCGGGTGAGGAGCTCCATGACTCCCAGCTCGACGACCTGGCGGCCGTCACCGCGGTCGATCCCGGTCACGTACACGCTGCGCGTCACGCCGTGGTCTCCTGTCCAGTCCTGCGGAAGGGGCCGAGCGGTGCCCTCGCGGCACCTTTGCGCGGCCCGTGCGTCAATCGACAGTGCTCAGAAAGCCCCGATAGGGCGGCATTACCCCCTTGACAATACCCCCGCCAGTGGTTAGGTCGCCCGCCGGACGAAGGGCCCCGGGAACCGGGACGAAAGGCCTCCGCCGGGCCTCCGCCGGGCCTCCGCCGGGCCTCCGCCGGGCCTCCGGCAGGGACGCGCTGACGGGCGACGAGCGCGCCCGTCAGGCGGAGCGTGTGAGAATTGCGGTGGCTCATAACGGACCGCGACCGAGCAGGAGACACAGCACGATGCGCATCGGAGTTCTCACCGCAGGCGGCGACTGCCCCGGCCTGAACGCAGTGATCCGGTCGGTCGTGCACCGGGCGGTCACCCACTACGGCGACGAGGTCATCGGCTTCGAGGACGGCTACGCGGGCCTGCTCGACGGCCGCTACCGCGCCCTCGACCTCAATGCCGTCAGCGGCATCCTCGCCCGCGGCGGCACCATCCTCGGCTCCTCCCGCCTGGAGCGCGACCGCTTCCGCGCGGCCTGCGACAACGCCAAGGAGCTCATCGAGAAGAGCGGCTTCGACGCGCTCGTCCCGATCGGCGGCGAGGGCACCCTCACCGCGGCCCGCATGCTCCACGAGGCCGGCGTGCCCGTCGTCGGCGTCCCCAAGACCATCGACAACGACATCTCCTCCACCGACCGCACCTTCGGCTTCGACACCGCCGTCGGCGTCGCCACCGAGGCCATGGACCGGCTCAAGACCACCGCCGAGTCCCACCAGCGCGTCATGGTCGTCGAGGTGATGGGCCGCCACGCCGGCTGGATCGCCCTGGAATCCGGCATGGCCGGCGGCGCCCACGGCATCTGCCTCCCCGAGCGCCCCTTCGACCCGGCCGACCTGGTCAAGATGGTCGAGGAGCGCTTCTCCCGCGGCAAGAAGTTCGCCGTCATCTGCGTCGCCGAGGGGGCGCACCCCGCCGAGGGCACGATGGACTACGGCAAGGGCGAGATCGACCAGTTCGGCCACGAGCGCTTCCAGGGCATCGGCACGGCCCTCGCGTACGAACTGGAGCGCCGCCTCGGCAAGGAGGCCCGCCCCGTCATCCTCGGCCACGTCCAGCGCGGTGGCACGCCGACCGCGTACGACCGGGTGCTCGCCACCCGCTTCGGCTGGCACGCGGTGGAGGCCGTGCACCGCGGCGACTTCGGCCGGATGACGGCGCTGCGCGGCACGAACGTCGAGATGGTGCCGCTGGCGGAGGCCGTGACCCAGCTGAAGACGGTCCCGGAGCACCGCATGCGCGAGGCGGAGTCGGTCTTCTAGGAGACGTGGCGGGGGCCGGGTCCTCCGGTCCCTCCCTCGGGACTTCCGGTCCCTCCCTCGGGACTTCCGGTCCCTCCCTCGGGACTTTCGGTCCCTCCCTCGGGACTTCCGGTCCCTCCCTCGGGACCTCCGCCCCGAACTTTCCCGGATCCCCTCCGGGACCCCGCACGGCCCGAGTGGCCCCGACCGTCCCCCCGTGGAACGGTCGGGGCCACTCCGCCGTGCCCGGCACCACCCCCGGAAATGCCGGATTCCACTCTTGAGCCCCGGCGCGCGATCAACAAGGCTTGGGGCCTGTCCCGGACATGTCCCAACCCTGTCCGGCCGAGGGGGGAGACGCGGATGAGGCCCGGGGAGCACGCTCCTGAACCACGGGAGGCACGGAGCCCCGCCGAGTTCCTCGGGCGCCTCCAGGCCCTCAAGGACTGGTCGGGACTGACCTACCGCGAGCTGTCGGCGCGCGCCGAGGCACACGGCGACGTCCTGCCCCGCTCCACGGTGGCGAACATGCTGTCCCGCCCGACCCTGCCCCGCGAGGAGCTCCTCGCGGCCTTCGTCCGTGCCTGCGGGCTCGCGCCGGAAGCGGCGGAGGACTGGCGGACGGTACGGAACGCACTCGCGGCCCGCGGGGTGTACGAGCCGGACCCCGGCGCCGTGGAAACGGCCGTGCCCGCCTGGCCGGGCGCCGCCGAGACCCCCGAAGGCCCCGACGGCGGCGAAGGCGGGGACCGGCCCGGACCCCGGTCCCGGATGCGACGCGGCCTCGTCGCGGCGGTCGCGCTCGCCGGGCTCGTGCTCGCCGGCGTCAGCGTCGTCGCCTTCCTGAAGGACGGTCACGCCGGGCACCCGCCCCGTACCCCCACCGCCCCCGCCGCCGGCGACGTCCGCATCCGGGTGACCGGCACCGAGTTCTGCCTCGGCGAGCGGCGCGGCACCCGGAGCGGCCAGGTCCACCAGCTGCCGTGCGCCGCCGCGGGTGTCCCCGGCTACGCGCTGAAGGAGCTGGGCGGCGGCCGCTGGAGGATCGTTTCGGACCACCCCGACTTCGGCCCCGGATGCTCCGGCATACCCTCCGGCGGCCGGATCCCCGACGCCGCGTACGAGGACTCCGAGTGCGGCGACCCGACCCGGGTCGAGTCCTTCACCCTGGAGGCGTACGGCACCCCCGTCGAGGGCTACCGGATCCTCCCGGTGGACTCCGCGACCCCCGGCAGCTGCGTCACCGTCGTCGGCGACCGCTCTGCGGCCTGGGCCCGGCTCGCCCAGGCGCCGTGCGCGCCGGACGCGGCGGGCCAGCTCTTCGACTTCGACCGGGCGGACTGAGCCGGGGGCGGCGGCTGGAGGAGGTGGCCGGGGGAGGCGGCTAGGGGATCTCCACCAGACGGGCCCTGAGCGCCGTCACCACCTCCGGGTCGAGACCGACATGGCCGGTGACGTACCCGTACACCGAGCCGTACCGCTCCCGCAGGTCCTCGAGGAACAGCCGGATGATGTCGGCGGGCGCCCGGCCGTAGCCCGGCCAGCGCGGTTCCCGGCCCGGATGCGCCGCCCGCCAGTCCTCGATCAGCCGCTCCGTGGCCAGTTCGGTCAGCGCGAAGTCCGCGAGGATCTCCTCGTCGGGGACGTCCAGGAGGCCGAGGACGACGGCCGCGAGCAGACCCGTACGGTCCTTCCCCGACGCGCAGTGGAAGACGAGCGGGCCCTCGGCGGCGGCGATCACCTCGAGCGCCGTGCGCAGCTCCGCCGCCCCGTCCTCGGCGACCTCGGCGAAGCGGTCGGCGAGATGGCGCCAGGGATCGAGCGCGGGATCGATCGCCTCCTGGTCGTAGGGGCGGTGCTCGATGGAGAGGTTGTGCCAGGAGACCTCCTCGGCCTCCGGCAGACGGCCCTTGCCGGCGATCTCCCACGGGTAGCGCAGGTCGATCACCGTGCCCACGCCCAGCGCGCGGAAGCGCTCCAGGTCGGCCGGGCCGGCGTCCGCGAGCTTGCCTAGGGAGTCGGAGCGGTAGAGGGTCTCCCACCGCACGGTCCCGCCGTCGGCGGTCCGATAGCCGCCCAGATCACGGAAGTTGTGGAGTCGGTCGAAGGATATGTGTCGTCTCACGGCGCCAATGTACGGGCCGGCTCCCGTCCACGGGCCGGCTCCCCGTCTACGGGCGGCTCTCGTCCACGGGCCGACTCCCCGTCCACGGGCCGGCTCCCGTCCACGGGCCGGCTCCCGTCCACGGGCCGGCTCCCCGTCCACGGGCCGGCTCCCCGTCTACGGGCGGCTCTCGTCCATGGGCCGACTCCCCGTCCACGGTCCGGCTCCCCGTCCACGGGCCGGCTCTCGTCCACGGGCCGACTCCCCGTCCACGGGCCGGCTCCCCGTCTACGGGCCGACCGCCGCCCAGAAGTGGCCGGTGATCTCGTCCAGGAAGGCGCGCCCCTCGTCGCCGGTCGCCCCGGAGGCGCCCCAGCTGCTGGTCGCCGCCATCCGCGCGTGGTACTCCGCGTGGAGCTCCCGGAGCGCCGACTCCACGACCGGCCTGGGCAGCGGCACCAGCTTCACCGCCGGCTTCACATACGCCTGCCAGCGGGTCGTCGCCGCGTCGCGCAACAGCTCGGCGAGGGGCTCGTCGCCGCCGGTCGCCGTGATCAGGGAGCGCGGGCCGAGACCGAGCGCCTCGGCGAGGGCGACCGTCTGGCGTTCGTTGCCGCGCCAGCGCCCCTCGTTCTCCATCCGCTGGTACGCGGCGGGCGCCACGCCGGTCCGCCGGGCGAGCTCCTCGACGGAGAGCCCACGCGCCACCCGGTGCTCGCGCAGGGTGGTGGGGGCGGCGATCAGCTCCGCGGGAGAGCACCACAGGACGCCCGCGAGGGCCGTGAGCTCCTGCTCGCCCGGGACCGCAAGGCCGCGCTCCCAGGCGACCACGGTGTCGGGGTCGACGAAGAGGCCGTACTGCGCCCGCAGGCCGTACGCGACATGACCGGGGGCCATGCCGAGGGCCTCGCGGAGCCGGCGCGCGGCGCGGGCGTCGAAGGGAGGGGAGGGTTGGTGCACCCCGTCACGGTAGATACCAAAAGTGACGGCTGGCTACGGTGCGTTCCCCCAACGTGCGTCGTCGTAGGAACGTGGGAACCGGTGGGTAACCGCGGGGTCGCTCAGCGCACCCGGCCGTCGAGCCAGCGGTACTGGAGCTCGGGCCGCCCGATCTGACCGTACTGCGGGGCGCGCACGGCCCGGCCCTCCGTGACCAGGTGCTCCAGATAGCGGCGCGCGGTGATCCGGGAGATCCCCACGGCCGCACCGGCCTCGGTGGCCGTGAGCCCCGCCGGGGTGGCGCGGAGGGTGCGGGTGACCGCTTCGAGCGTCGGGGCGCTCAGCCCCTTCGGGAGCGTGGCGGGGTGCGGGGCCCGGAGCGTGGCGAGGGCCCGGTCCACCTCGTCCTGCCCTGAGGCCTCCCCGGCGGCCGCCCGGAACTCGGCGTACCGGACGAGCCGGTCCCGGAGGGTCGCGAAGGCGAAGGGCTTCAGGACGTACTGGACGACGCCGAGGGACACGCCCTCGCGGACGATCGCCAGGTCGCGGGCGGAGGTCACGGCGATGACGTCGGCGGAGTGACCGGCGGCCCGCAGGGAACGGAGCAGCTGGAGGCCGTGGCCGTCGGGCAGGTAGAGGTCGAGCAGGATCAGATCGACGGGCGCCCGGTCGAGGATCCGCACGGCGGCGGCCCGCGAGTGCGCGACCCCGACGACCTGGAAGCCCTCGACGCGGCCGGCGTAGAGCGCGTGGGCGTCGGCCGCGACGGGATCGTCCTCGACGACGAGAACGCGGAGGTTCGTCGCACTCACGCGCCCACCTCCGTCCCGGAGGAACGGGGACGGGGGGCCGCACCGGGCCGCCCGGGCGCGCCGGGGCGACCGGCGTCGCTGGAGACACCCGGAGCGCCGGGCGTACTGCCCCCGCCGGGGCCGCCGGGGCCACCGAGGTCAACCGGGCTTCCCGGGCCTCCCGGGCCTTCGGCGTCGCGGGAGGCGCCGGGGCTGCCTTGTGCCGGGCCACCCGGGACGCTCGGGCGACCAAGGACACCCGGGCCGCCTGGGCCAACGGGGCCTCCCGGGCCACCGGCATGGCCGGGGGCCGCCGGGCGGCCCTGTGCCGGGACGCCCGGGCCGTCGACGTGGCCCGGACCGGGGCCGTTCGGGCCGTCGGCCGGGTCGGGTTCGCGGTCGTTCGGGTCGTCGGCGTGGCCAGGCCCGTGGTCGTCCGGGGCGGCGGTGTGGATCAGGTCGTGGTCGTCCGGGGCGGCGGTGTGGATCAGGTCGTGGTCGTCGTTCGGGTCCTCCGTGGCGTCACGCCCGCCGTCGGGCCGGACGGGTTCCCGTGGCAGTGGTGCCGGCAGGGGGAGTCGTACCGTGAACTCCGCTCCGCCCTCCGCCGCGTCCGTCAGGTGCAGCGTGCCCGAGGCCCGGGTGACCGCCTGGCCCACCAGGGCGAGGCCCAGGCCGCGGCCCGGGCCCCGGGTGGACCAGCCGCGTCCGAGGACCGCCTCCCGGTCGGCGGGGCGGACGCCCGGGCCGCTGTCGCCGACCCGGAGCAGCAGCTCCCCGTCGCCCGCGCGGGCCGCGACGGTGACCGTCACGCGCGCGTGCGGGGTACCGCCGGCCGCCTCCACCGCGTTGTCGATGAGGTTGCCGAGGATCGTCACCAGGTCCCGGGAGGGCAGGGCCGCCGGCACCCGGCCGTCGTCGATGCGGCTGTCCTCGGTGAGGACCAGCTCCACGCCCCGCTCGTTGGCCTGCGCCGCCTTGCCGAGCAGCAGCGCCGCGAGGACCGGTTCGCCGACGGCGTCGACCACCCGGTCGGTGAGCGCCTGGGCCAGCTCCAGCTCCGCCGTCGCGAACTCCACGGCCTCGGCCACCCGGCCCAGTTCGATGAGCGACACGACCGTGTGCAGCCGGTTCGCCGCCTCGTGGGCCTGCGAGCGGAGCGCCTCCGTGAAGCCCCGCTCGGAGTCCAGCTCTCCTGACAGCGCCTGGAGTTCGGTGCGGTCACGGAGCGTGACGACGGTGCCGCGCCGCTCCCCGCCCACCACCGGGCGCGTGTTGACCACGAGGACCCGGTCGGCCGTCAGGTGCGTCTCGTCGACGCGCGGCTCCGAGGAGAGCAGCGCGCCGGTCAGCGCGGCCGGCAGGCCGAGTTCCGTGGCGGGGAGGCCGACGACCCCTTCGTCCAGGCCGAGGAGTTCCCGGGCGCCGTCGTTGATGAGGGCGATCCGCCGCCGCCCGTCGAGCATCACGAGCCCCTCCCGCACCGCGTGCAGCGCGGCCTCGTGGTAGTCGTGCATCCGGCTCAGCTCGGTGGCGTTCATGCCGTGCGTGTGGCGGCGCAGGCGCGCGTTGACGACGTACGTCCCCGCGCCGCCGAGCGCGAGCGCCGCGCCCGCCATGCCGAGGAGGGCGGTCACCTGCTCCCGTACCTGCTCGCTGATCTTGTCGATCGTGATGCCCGCGCTGACCAGGGCGACGACCCGGCCGCCGTCGAAGACGGGCGCCACCGTCCGCACGGAGGGGCCGAGGACGCCGAGGTGGGTCTCCGAGTAGAGCCGGCCCTGCCGGGCCTCCGCTATGTGACCGAGGTACGTGCGGCCGATCTGCGCCGGGTCCGGGTGCGTCCAGCGGGTGCCGTCCGGGGCCATGATCACCACGAAGGCGACGCCCGCGTGGCGGCGCAGCGACTCCGCGTACGGCTGGAGGGTGGCCGACGGGTCGGCGGAGCGGGCGGCGCGGGCCACGGACGGGGAGTCGGCGACGGCGGCGGCGGTCGCCGTGGCCTGGCGCCGCGCGGTCTCCTCGGCCTGCGCCCGGTCCGTGACGTACGCGAAGACCGCGCACCCCGCCACGACGACGGCCACGAGGACGACCTGCATCGCGAAGAGCTGGCCGGCGAGGCTGCGGGGGCGGGGGAGGGGGAAACGCATGCGGGTAAGTGTGCACGTGGGAACGTGCGCGGGGGGTGCCGCGTTCCCGAATCGTGCCCTTCCGGAGAGGGGGTCCGTCGTTTCGGTCGTGAACGAAACGTACGCAACCGTGACCCGGGTCACAGGCTGATGGATAGTCGCGGAGGTCCACCGGGACGTGGACACCCATCAGCACGAGGAGGACCCCGTGGCCGCACGCCGGGACCGCACCCACTATCTGTATCTGGCCGTCATCGGCGCCGTACTGCTCGGCATCACGGTCGGGTTCCTGGCGCCGGGCGTCGCCGTCGAGCTCAAGCCGCTCGGCACCGGCTTCGTCAACCTGATCAAGATGATGATCTCGCCGATCATCTTCTGCACGATCGTGCTCGGCGTCGGATCCGTCCGGAAGGCCGCGAAGGTCGGCGCCGTCGGCGGCCTCGCCCTCGGCTACTTCCTCGTGATGTCGACCGTCGCACTCGCGATCGGTCTGCTCGTCGGCAACCTCCTGGAGCCCGGCTCCGGCCTCCACCTCACCAAGGAGATCGCCGAGGCGGGCGCCAAGCAGGCCGAGGGCGCGAGCGAGTCGACGCCGGACTTCCTGCTCGGGATCATCCCGAAGACCCTCGTCTCCGCCTTCACCGAGGGCGAGGTCCTCCAGACCCTGCTGGTCGCGCTGCTCGCGGGCTTCGCGCTCCAGGCGATGGGTACGGCCGGGGAGCCGGTCCTCCGAGGCATCGGACACATCCAGAAGCTCGTCTTCCGCATCCTCGGAATGATCATGTGGGCCGCTCCGGTCGGCGCGTTCGGCGCGATCGCGGCCGTCGTCGGCGCGACCGGCGCCGCCGCGCTCAAGTCCCTCGCCGTCATCATGATCGGCTTCTACGTGACCTGCGGGCTCTTCGTCTTCGTGGTCCTCGGCCTGCTGCTCCGCCTCATCGCGGGGATCAACATCTGGTCGCTCCTGAAGTACCTGGGCCGCGAGTTCCTGCTGATCCTCTCCACCTCCTCCTCGGAGTCCGCGCTGCCCCGGCTCATCGCGAAGATGGAGCACCTGGGGGTCAGCAAGCCGGTCGTCGGCATCACCGTGCCGACCGGGTACTCCTTCAACCTCGACGGCACCGCGATCTACCTGACGATGGCCTCGCTGTTCACCGCCGAGGCGATGGGGAACCCGCTCTCGATCGGCGAGCAGATCTCGCTCCTCGTCTTCATGATCATCGCCTCGAAGGGTGCGGCGGGCGTCACCGGCGCGGGCCTCGCCACCCTCGCGGGCGGCCTCCAGTCGCACCGGCCCGAGCTGGTCGACGGGGTGGGCCTGATCGTCGGCATCGACCGCTTCATGAGCGAGGCGCGCGCCCTCACGAACTTCGCGGGGAACGCGGTGGCGACGGTGCTCGTCGGCACGTGGACGAAGGAGATCGACAAGGCGCGGGCGGCGGAGGTCCTCGCGGGCCGGGTCCCGTTCGACGAGAAGACCCTGGTCGACGACCACGTGTCGGCCTCCGTCCCGGACCAGCGCGCGGAGGAGGGCGACGAAAAGGCCCGAGCGGGCGTCTGACCGCTCGGGGGGCTCGCGTCCTTCCGGTTCCCGGGCCTTGAGCCGGATCCGGGCCCGGAAGGACGCGACGCACCCCCCCCCACGGGCCCGAGGGGGACGCGACGCACCCCCCCCACGGGCCCGGGAGCATGTGACACGCCCCCGCTCCGTCGGCCCCCAGGCTCCGTCAGCCCCCCCGGCTCCGTCGGCCCCCCAGCTCCTTCAGCCCCCCGGCTCCACCACCCCAGGCTCCTTCAGCCCCCAGCTCCACCAGCCCCCCCGGCTCCACCAGCCCCCAGCCCCCAGGCTCCTTCAGCCCCCAGCTCCACCAGCCCCCCAGCTCCACCAGCCCCCAGCTCCACCAGCCCCCTAGCCTCCAGCCCCCAGCCCCCAGGCTCCTTCAGCCCCCCAGCCCCGCCAGTTCCTCCTCCGAGAGCTGCAGATCCGCCGCCCCCGCCGAGTCCCGGACCGTCTCCGGGCGACTCGCGCCCGGGATCGGGAGGACCGTTTCCGAGCGGGCCAGGAGCCAGGCGAGGGCCACCCGCTGCGGGCTGACCCCCCGCGCCCGCGCCACCCGGTGGAAGGCGCCGAACTCGGGGTCCTCCTCCAGGGCCGACGCCCCGTCGAGGGAGCTGCGCGAGATCCCGCCCAGCGGGCTCCACGGCAGGAAGGCGAGCCCGAGCTCCGCGCACAGCCGCAGCTCCGCCTCGCTGTCCCGCACCGCCGGCGAGTAGCGGTTCTGTACGGAGACCAGACGGTCGCCGAGGATCTCGCGGGCCAGCAGGATCTGCCCGGTGTCCACGTTGGAGATGCCCGCCAGCCTCACCGTGCCCGCGTCCAGCAACTCCCGTACCGCTCCGAGTGATTCGGCGTACGGGACCGCAGGGTCCGGCTTGTGCAGCTGGTACAGGCCGATCGCGTCGCCGCCGAGCCGCCGCGCCGAGCCCTCCGCCGCCCGCCGCAGGTGCTCGGGCCGGCCGTCCACGCTCCAGTCGCCGTCGGCCGTCCGCCCCCGGCCGCCCTTCGTCGCCACGAGCACGCCGTCCGTGCCGCCGCCGTACGAGGCGAGGGCCCGGGCCACGAGGAGTTCGCCCTCGCCCGGTGTGCCGTTCGGCGGGTGGTAGGAGTCGGCGGTGTCGAGGAGCGTCACCCCCGCGTCCAGTGCCGCGTGCACGGTGGCCACGGCCCGCGCCTCGTCCGGCCGGCCCTCGATGGAGAGCGGCATCGTGCCGAACCCGATCGCCCCGACCCGTACGTCCCCCAGCATCCGGTACCGCATCAGCGCTCCGCCCCCTTCGTCTCGACGTTCGTCCCGGCGATCGTCTCGGCCACCGCCTTCGTCAGCCACTCGCCGGAATCCCTGAACGCGTAACCCAGGGAGACCGCCCGGGAGTTGTCCATCCCGTACGAGCGGGCGAAGGAGAACGGCGAGACCTCGCCGACCTCCACCGCCTGGAACACCGTCCGGCCGCCCACCAGCTTCTCGATCTCCGCGCAGATGTCGGCCGTGGTGAGGGGACCGTGGGAGTGCGCGTTCACCGGTCCGGTGAACTCCGCCGCGACGGCCCAGGCGAGGAACGCGGCGATCTCCTCCACGTACACATAGGTCGCCGGGTGGTTCACCACCGGCACCGCGATCGGCTCGCCCGCGCGGATCCGCCGCGCGTAGTGGTCCAGCCGGCCCGTGAAGTCGTCCGCGCCGCCCAGGACGTGCCCCACCCGCACCGAGGCCCACGCGAAGGGCGTGCCCGCCGCGAAGACGGCCTCGGCCTGCCGCTTGCCCTCCCCGTAGTGCGCGCCGAGGAACTCGGGGTCCTCCCAGGGCAGGCCGGTGTCGACGGTCACCGTGGCCGGGTCGAGGGCGGACTCGGCCACGGGCACGGCCGAGTCCTCGTACTCGTACACCTCCACCGTCGAGGTCATGACGTAGCGCCGGGTGCGGGTCGCGAACACGCGCCGGGCGATCTCCGCCTGGCGCGGGGTGTAGCAGACCTGGTCCACGACGACGTCGAAGGAGCGGCCGGCGAGCACGGATTCGAGCGCGTTCTCGTCGTCGCGGTCGGCGACCAGCTGCTCGATTCCCTCCGGGGCGGCGGAAGAACCCCGGTTGAGCACCGTGATCCGGTGTCCGGATTCCCGGAGGAGCGCGATGAGCCGCTTTCCGAAATAGCGGTTCCCGCCGATGACCAGAACGTCCATGGCTCCCAACTCCCCCAACTTCCGACCCTCTTGCTTTCGAGGACAAGTGTTACGTTGTGCGCTCGCCGATTGAAGGGGGAAACATGGGAGTGCAGGCCGTCCCGCCGAAGGAACCACGGCATTCGCGCGCCGCCGCCGACGAAACCTCGGCGGCCGCTTTCGACCCCATCGACCGGCAGATCCTGGACCTCCTCCAGACCGACGGCCGCATCAAGCTGAGCGAGCTCGGCCGCCGGGTCCGGCTCAGCCCCGCGGCCGTCACCGAGCGCGTCCGCCGTCTGGAGGCGGCCGGGGCGGTCACCGGCTACGGCGCGCACGTGGCGCCGGCCGTGCTCGGCTACGGCATCCAGGCCTTCATCCGCGTGAACCCGCACGGCGGCTACAACCTGAAGCACCCCCGCACCCTGGAGCTGACCGCGCGCCCCGAGATCCTGGAGGTCCACCACGTGGTCGGCGAGGACTGCTGGATCCTGAAGGTCGCCGTCACCGACACCATCCACCTGGAAGAGATCCTGGAGCAGACCTCGGCGCTCGGCCGGACCACGACCTCGATCGTGCTGTCCTCCCCGGTGATCCGGAAACCGCTCCTGCCGCCGGCCGCCCACTGACTCCTTGCCCTGACGTCGGCGTCAAGGCCTACCGTCGGGGACATGCGCATCGGAGAGCTGGCCGAGCGGGCCGGGACGACCACGCGGACCCTGCGGTACTACGAGTCCCGCGGTCTGCTGACCGCCCGGCGTACGGAGCAGGGGTACCGCACGTACGACGAGGGCGATCTGAGGCTCCTCCAGCAGATCAGGACCCTGCAGGACTTCGGGTTCGAGCTGGAGGAGACGCGGCCGTTCGTCGACTGCCTGCGCGCGGGGCATCCGGCGGGGGACTCCTGTCCCGCGTCGATCGCCGTCTACCGGCGGAAGGTCGCCGAGCTGGACGGGCTCATCGCACAGTTGCGGGCGGTACGCGCCCAGGTGGGCGCCCAGCTGCTGCGGGCCGAGGCGGAGCTGCCGCACGGCCCGGAGCCCCGGTGCGAACTCGGAGCGTTGACGGAGACGGAGACGGAGGGGTGACGGAGATGACGACGTACGCGGAGGGCGTGGCCGAGGTCACGGACGCGGACTTCGGCACGGAGGTCCTGGGCGCGGGGCTGCCGGTCCTGGTGAAGTTCACGGCGGAGTGGTGCGGGCCGTGCCGGCAGCTGAAGCCGGTGCTCGGCGCGATCGCCGCGGAGCAGGCGGACCGGCTGCGGATCGTGGAGGTCGACGTGGACCGCAACCCGGAGACCGCCCGGAGGTACGGAGTCCTGGCGACCCCGACCCTCCTGGTCTTCCGGGGCGGTGAGCCGGTGAAGTCGATCGTCGGCGCCCGTCCGAAGCGCCGGCTCCTGGCCGACCTGGAGGACGTACTGGTCTAGCGGCGGCACCGGCGCCGATACCGGAAGCGACGACGAGGCATACAGAAATACCCCGACTAGAATTGACAGTCGGGGTATTGCCTCGCGTATATTGATGGATTCCGTGTCCGACGTGCCCATTCGGGCGCACCGAAGACGCGGAGAAGTTCAATAAACGCACTGTATCGCGCCGGGAGTCGAATTGTCAACCGAGGAATTTCGGAATGAGCAGCAATTCATCACCGATCTCTACGCACGACTCGACGACCTCAGGGACCAGGCCGAAGCCGCCGTCGAGCAGGCGCTCCGCACCCCCGGGGTCGGCAGCAGCCAGGGGCGACTCGAACGGGACGTGATGGTCGCCGAGCAGTCGGGGCTGCTCGCCGCGCTCAACGCCGGGGAGAGCGGACTCTGCTTCGGCCGGCTCGTCTTCAAGGACGGCCGCGACCACCACATCGGCCGGCTCGGCATCCGCGAGGACGACCCGAACCGCACGCCGCTCGTCGTCGACTGGCGCGCCGAGATCGCCCGCCCCTTCTACCTCGCCACCGGCTACGAGCCGATGGGCCTCTCCCGCCGCCGCCACATCACCACCCAGGGCCGCGAGGTCGTCTCCCTCCACGACGAGGTCCTCGACCTCGCCGACGCCACCCGCACCGGCCACGAGAGCCGGAACGCCGACGAAGTGCTGCTCGCCGCGCTCGACGCCGCGCGCACCGGCCGCATGCACGACATCGTGCAGACCATCCAGGCCGAACAGGACGCCATCATCCGGTCCCCGCACCGCGGGGTCCTCGTCGTCGAGGGCGGCCCCGGCACCGGCAAGACCGCCGTCGCCCTGCACCGGGCCGCCTACCTCCTGTACGCGCACCGCGAGCAGCTCGCCAAGCGGGCCGTCCTCATCGTCGGCCCCAACCCCGCCTTCCTCGGCTACATCGGCAACGTCCTGCCCTCCCTCGGCGAGACCGGCGTCCTCCTCGCCACCCCCGCCGAGCTCTTCCCCGGCGTCCGCGCCACCGGCACCGACACCCCGCGCGCCGCCGCCGTGAAGGGCGCCTCCGCCATGGCCGACGCCCTCGCCGCAGCCGTACGGGACCGGCAGCAGGTCCCCGAGCGGGGCGAGCCGCTGATCGTCCCGCACGAGGACGGCGACCTGGTCATCGACTGGGACATGGCCCTCGAAGCCCGCCACAAGGCCCGCGAGACCGTCCTCCCGCACAACCTGGCCCGCCCCTACTTCGTCTTCCGGATCCTCGACGCGCTCGCCGAACAGCTCGCCGACCGCATCGGCGCCGACCCCTACGGCGGCCCCAACTTCCTCGGCCCCGACGACATCGCCCTGCTCGCCAAGGGCGTCGCCGCCAACCCCGAGGTCCACGCCGCGATCGACACCCTCTGGCCGGCCCTCACCCCGCAGGCCTTCCTCGCGGACTACCTCGCCGAACCCACCCACCTCACCGAGGACGACGCCGCCGCGATCCGGCGCGACGGCGGACCCTGGACCCCCGCCGACGTACCGCTGCTCGACGAGGCCGCCGAACTCCTCGGCGAGGACGACTCCGCCCTCCGCGCCGCCGAGGAGGCCGAACGCCAGAAGCAGATCCAGTACGCGCAGGGCGTCCTCGACGTCTCCTTCGCCTCCCGCACCTACGAGTTCGAGGACAAGGAGGAACTCGACAAGGACGCCTCCGAGGTCCTCTCCGCCCACGACATCATCGACGCCGAACGCTTCGCCGAACGCCACGAGGAGGCCGACCACCGCACCGCCGCCGAGCGGGCCGCCGCCGACCGCACCTGGGCCTTCGGCCACATCATCGTCGACGAGGCCCAGGAACTCTCCGCCATGGCCTGGCGGCTCCTCATGCGCCGCAGCCCCAGCCGCTCCATGACCCTCGTCGGCGACCCCGCCCAGACCGGCGACCCGGCCGGAGTCGGCGCCTGGCGGAGCATCCTCGGCCCGTACGTCGAGGACCGCTGGGACCACGTCCGCCTCGGCGTCAACTACCGCACCCCCGCCGAGATCATGGCCGTCGCCGCCGAGACCCGGCGGGCCGCCGAACCCGGCTTCGAACCGCCCCGCTCGGTGCGCTCCACCGGCGTCGAGCCCTGGGACCGGACCGTCGACGACCCGGTCAAGGAGGCCGCCGACGCGGTCGCCGCCGCACTCCGCGAGGAGGGCCGGATCGCCGTCATCGCCCCGTCCGGGTTCCACCCCGGCCTGATCGCGGCGCTCCCCGAGGCCTCGTACGGACCGAAGCCCGACCTCACACGGCCGGTCGTCCTCCTCGACCCCCGGCAGGCGAAGGGCCTCGAATTCGACACGGTGCTCGTCGTCGACCCCGACGGCATCCGGGAGGGCGCCACGCACGGGATCAACGACCTGTACGTGGCGCTCACCCGGGCCACTCAGCGGATGGGCGTGATCAGGCCGGCCTGAGCCAGACAGTCGCGAGCGGCGGCAGGGTCATCCGTACGCTCGCCTCACGGCCGTGCCACGGCACCGACTCGGTCTTCACCGGGTCGGTGCCGACCACGTCCGAGCCCCCGTACCGGGAGGCGTCCGTGTTCAGGACCTCCGCCCAGGCCGCGAACGTGTCCGGCACCCCGAGCCGGTAGTCGTGCCGCACCACCGGCGAGAAGTTGCAGACCGCGAGCAGCGGCGAGCCGAAGCCGTCGAACCGCAGGAACGCGAAGACGTTGTCCTCGGCCGCGTCCCCCACCACCCACTGGAACCCCTCGGGGACGGTGTCCCGCTCCCAGAGCGCGGGCGTCCCCGCGTACACCGTGTTCAGGTCCCGGACGAGATCCCGCACCCCCCGGTGGTCCGCCTCCGCCCCGTACGCCGGATCGAGCAGCCACCAGTCCGGGCCGTGGTCCACCGACCACTCCGCCCCCTGCGCGAACTCCTGCCCCATGTACAGCAGCTGCTTGCCGGGGTGCGCCCACATGAAGCCGAGATAGGCGCGGTGGTTCGCCCGCTGCTGCCACCAGTCGCCCGGCATCTTCGACACCAGCGACCGCTTCCCGTGCACCACCTCGTCGTGCGAGATCGGCAGGATGTAGTTCTCGCTGTACGCGTACACCATCGAGAACGTCATCTCGTGGTGGTGGTACTTGCGGTGCACCGGCTCCTTCTGCACGTACTCCAGCGAGTCGTGCATCCAGCCCATGTTCCACTTCATGCCGAAGCCCAGACCGCCGAAGCCGCCCGGACCCACCTGGTCCGTCGCCCGCGTCACGCCGTCCCAGGCGGTCGACTCCTCGGCGAAGGTGACGACACCGGGGCAGCGACGGTAGACGGTGGCGTTCATCTCCTGGAGGAAGCGGACCGCGTCCAGGTTCTCCCGGCCCCCGAACTCGTTCGGCAGCCACTCGCCGTGCTCCCGCGAGTAGTCCAGGTAGAGCATCGACGCCACCGCGTCGACCCGCAGCCCGTCGATGTGGAACTCCTGGCACCAGTACACGGCGTTCGCGACGAGGAAGTTCCGCACCTCCTTGCGGCCGTAGTCGAACTCCAGGGTCCCCCAGTCGGGATGGTGCGAACGGCGCGGGTCCTCGTGCTCGTACAGCGGACGCCCGTCGAACTCCGCGAGCGCCCAGTCGTCCTTCGGGAAGTGCGCCGGTACCCAGTCCATCAGCACGCCGATCCCGGCCCGGTGCAGGGCGTCGACGAGGAGCCGGAAGTCGTCGGGGGTGCCCATGCGGGCCGTCGGCGCGTAGAACCCGGTGACCTGGTAGCCCCAGGAACCGCCGAAGGGGTGCTCGGTGACCGGCATCAACTCCACGTGCGTGAAGCCGAGATCACGGACGTAGGCGGGCAGCTGCTCGGCCAGCTGCCGGTACGTGAGCCCCGGCCGCCAGGACGGCAGATGCACCTCGTAGACGGAGATCGGCGCCTCGTGCGGCGGGCGGGACCCGCGCCGCTCCATCCACTCCGCGTCGTCCCACGCGTAGTGCGAGTCCGTGACGATCGACGCGGTGTTCGGCGGGCACTCCGTACGGCGGGCCATCGGGTCCGCGCGGACCGTGTGCGAACCGTCGGGCCGCGTGATGTCGTACTTGTAGACGGCGCCCTCGCCGATCCCCGGCACGAACAGCTCCCACACGCCCGTCGAACCGAGCGACCGCATCGGCAGCGCCGTGCCGTCCCAGTGCGTGAAGTCACCCGTCACCCGCACCCCGCGCGCGTTCGGCGCCCACACGGCGAAACGGGTGCCGGTGACGCCCTCGTGCGTCATGGGGTGCGCGCCGAGCGCCGTCCACAGCTCCTCGTGCCGGCCCTCGCCGATGAGATGCAGGTCGAGCTCGCCGAGGGAGGGGAGGAAGCGGTACGGGTCGTGGACGGGCAACTCGTCCCCGTCGTACCGGACCCGGAGCTCGTACGCCGGCACCTTCCGCAGCAGCGGGACGAACACCGAGAAGAGCCCGTCGCCGTCGTCGTCCATCGGGAGCCGCTTGCCCTTCGTCAGGACGGCGACCTCCTTGGCCCAGGGGCGGAGCGCCCTGATGACGACCCCGCCCTTGACCGGATGCGCACCGAGCACGCCGTGCGGGTCGTGGTGCTCCCCGGCGAGCAGCCGGGCCCGGTCGCCGGGATCGAGCGCCGGCGCCTTCCGCACGGAGCGGGACGTCTTGCCTGCGGGACGGGGGGTCACGGGGGTGCCTCCTGAGGCCAGGGGAAGGGGGTACGGGTACGGAACGGTGGTGCGGTGCGGCGGGACACTCGGCCGAACGGGGCGCGTCGGGCTTGCGCAGGCGGGACGCGGTGCGACCGCCCCCCGCGACTGCGCCGAACGGGTCGGCGCCCCCGCCGGGACGGTCGCCAGAGGCTTCCGTGCCCTGACCCGCACCACGATGGGCGCTGCCCTGGGGGTGCGGGTCGAGGCTCGGAACGCGGAGGCGCCGCTGAAGGGCGCCGTCCCGTGTGCCCACCCGTCCCGCCCCAGCGGGACGATTGCCCACACGGGGCGTGGGTGGGGTGCGGGGCGGTTGCCCACGCGGGGGTGGGTGGGGTGCGGACGGTTGTCCGCGCGGGGGTGGGGTGCGGGCGGTTGTCCGCGCGGGGGTGGGCGCGGGGCGTCGCCCCGGTCGGGCGCGGGCGCACACGGGCGGGGGTGCGGGCTCATGGCGCGGCGAGGCGTTCGATCGCGGACATCGGGACCGGGAGCCAGTCCGGCCGGTGCCGGGCCTCGTAGACGACCTCGTACACCGCCTTGTCCGTCTCGTAGGCACGGAGGAGCGCCGGGTCCGCCCGGGGATCGACCCCCGCCGCCTCCGCGTAGCCCGTGCAGTAGGCGGCCCGGCACCGCGCCGCCCAGTCCGCGTTCCAGGGCCGGTGCGTGCGGGCCGCGTAGTCGAAGGAGCGGAGCATGCCGGCGACGTCGCGGACGGTCGGCTGCGGGCTGCGCCGTTCGTCCAGCGGCTTCGCCGGTTCGCCTTCGAAGTCGATGACGGCCCAGCCGCCGTCGGAACCCCTCAGGGTCTGCCCGAGGTGCAGGTCGCCGTGGATGCGCTGGACCTGGCCGCCGCCGCTCGCCGCCGCGAAGACGGACCGGAGGCCGGGGACGTACGGCAGCAGGGCCGGTACCGCCTGGGCCGCCGCGTGGAGGCGGCGGTCCATCGCGGCGGCCAGCTGTTCGGTCTCCGCGCGGGCGAGGCGCCGGGTCGGCAGGGCCGCGGCGAGGGCCAGGTGCACTTCCGCCGTGGCCCGGCCGAGTGCCCGCGCCTCCGTCGTGAACTCCCGCCCGTCGGCCAGGGAGTCGAGGGCGAGCCGCCAGCCGTCCCGGGAGTCCCGCAGATAGGGCTGGAGGACGCCGAGGGTGGAGGCTCCGGATTCGAACCAGGCGACCGGGGCCGGTACGCGTGCGCAGCCGGCCCGGCTCAGGGCCAGCGGCAGTTCCAGGTCCGGGTTGGCGCCCGGGCTGACCCTCCGGAAGATCTTCAGGATGAACGAATCTCCGTAGACGAGGGACGAGTTGGACTGTTCCGCGTCCAGCATGCGGGGGGCCAGGGCCGGGGGCAGGGCCGTCGTGGCGTGGAAGCGCAGCGGGCCGGTCCGGCCCGGGGTGCGCAGCCGCTCGTACAGGAGCCCGGCGAGGCGCGGGTCGCGCAGGCCCTCGTACACCGCCCGTCCGGCGAGCGGGCCCTGCCGGATCCGGCCGATCAGGGCGGGGCCGAGGCGGGGCGGGAGCTGGGTCCGTACGCCCAGGAGGAGTTGGTAGCAGTCGGCGGGTGTTCCGGCCGGGCGGCCCGGCTGTTCGACCCGTACGAGGAGATGGAGGAGGCCGGGTCCCGCGCCGTCCAGGGGCAGCAGCTCGGTGGCCGCGTCCAGCGTGAATCCGGTGACCCGGCGGCCCTTGCCCGCGAACCAGCGCTGCCGTGGCAGCCAGTCGTGGAGCAGGGGGGCGAGGGACGGAAGGAGGGCGTCCGGGGCCCGGGTGGTGGATGCGGTCTCCGGCATGGCATCGCGTCCTTTCCCCGGGGCGCGCAAGTGGCTTTCGTATGCGTTCAAATGCGCAGAGTGTCCCGGATGGCGGCTGTGACTGTCCGGATGTGCGGGACGTGTCGGAAAGGGAAGATCCGTATGGGCCCGGCAAGAAGGCCCGGATGGACCTGAATCGTGTGTGGTTCACAGTGCCCAGGGTGGGACGGGGGAAACCGCCCCACCCGGAACTGGCGGCCGCTCAGGCCTTCTTGAGACGGAACCAGTAGAAGCCGTGTCCCGCAAGGGTCAGGAGGTAGGGCAGCTGTCCGATGGCCGGGAACTTCACCCCGCCGATCAGCTCCACCGGCTGGATGCCGTCGAAGCGCCGCAGGTCGAGCTCGGTCGGCTGCGCGAACCGCGAGAAGTTGTTCACGCAGAGCACGAGATCGTCGCCGTCCTCCCGCAGGAAGGCGAGCACCGCCGGGTTGGACGCCGGGAGTTCCGTGTACGTCCCGGTCCCGAAGGCCCGGTTCTGCTTACGGATCTCGATCATCCGCTTCGTCCAGTGGAGGAGCGAGGACGGCGAGGCCATGCCCGCCTCGACGTTGGTCACCTGGTAGCCGTGGACCGGGTCCATGATGGCCGGCAGGTAGAGCCGTCCCGGGTCGCAGGAGGAGAAGCCCGCGTTCCGGTCGGGGGTCCACTGCATCGGGGTCCTGACCCCGTCGCGGTCGCCGAGCCAGATGTTGTCGCCCATGCCGATCTCGTCGCCGTAGTACAGCACCGGCGAACCGGGCAGCGAGAACAGCAGGGCGGTGAACAGCTCCATCTGCTTGCGGTCGTTGTCGAGGAGCGGGGCGAGCCGGCGCCGGATGCCGATGTTGGCCCGCATCCGCGGGTCCTTGGCGTACTCGGCGTACATGTAGTCGCGCTCTTCGTCCGTGACCATTTCGAGGGTGAGCTCGTCGTGGTTGCGCAGGAAGATGCCCCACTGGCAGCCGGAGGGGATCTCCGGGGTCTTCGCGAGGATTTCCGAGACCGGGTAGCGGGACTCGCGCCGGACGGCCATGAAGATGCGCGGCATGACCGGGAAGTGGAAGGCCATGTGGCACTCGTCGCCGCCCGAGCGGAAGTCGCCGAAGTAGTCGACGACGTCCTCCGGCCACTGGTTGGCCTCGGCGAGCAGCACCGTGTCCGGGTAGTGGTCGTCGATCTCCTTGCGGACCTGCTTGAGGAAGCCGTGGGTGGCGGGGAGGTTCTCGCAGTTGGTGCCCTCCTGCTGGTACAGGTACGGCACCGCGTCGAGGCGGAAGCCGTCGATGCCCAGGTCCAGCCAGAACTTCAGCGCGGAGAGGATCTCCTCCTGCACCGCCGGGTTCTCGTAGTTGAGGTCCGGCTGGTGCGAGAAGAAGCGGTGCCAGTAGTACTGCTTGCGGACCGGGTCGAAGGTCCAGTTCGAGGACTCGGTGTCGACGAAGATGATCCGGGCGTCCGCGTACTGCTTGTCGTCGTCCGCCCAGACGTAGTAGTCCCCGTAGGGGCCGTCCGGGTCGCGCCGCGACTCCTGGAACCACGGGTGCTGGTCGCTGGTGTGGTTCATGACGAAGTCGATGACCACGCGCATGCCGCGCTGGTGGGCCGCGTCGACGAACTCCACGAAGTCGGCGAGGTCCCCGAACTCGGGGAGCACCGAGGTGTAGTCGGCGACGTCGTAGCCCCCGTCCCGCAGCGGGGACTTGAAGAACGGCGGCAGCCAGAGGCAGTCGACGCCCAGCCACTGGAGGTAGTCCAGCTTGGACGTGATGCCCTTCAGGTCGCCGACGCCGTCGCCGTTGCTGTCCTGGAAGGAGCGGACGAGGACCTCGTAGAACACCGCCCGCTTGAACCAGTCGGGATCGCGGTCCTTGGCGGGGGTGTCCTCGAAGGTGTCGGGGACGGGCTCGTTGACAGTCATGAGGTGGGTGACCCTCCGGTCTGCGGGGACGGTCGCAGGGCGAGTACGTGCGCGGGCGTGACGCCCGGTTCCAGGCGCACGTAAGCGGCCCTGCCCCAGTGATAGGTCTCGCCGGTGAGCTCGTCGCGCACCGGCACGGTCTCGTGCCAGTCGAGGCCGAGTTCCGGCATGTTCAACGAGAGTGAAGCCTCCTGGGTGTGGTGCGGGTCGAGGTTGACGACCACCAGAACGATGTTCGAACCCGAGCGCTTCGAGTACGCGATCACCTGCGGGTTGTCGGTGTCGTGGAAGGTCAGGTTCCGCAGCCGGCGGAGGGCCGGGTGACGGCGCCTGATCCGGTTCAGGGCGGTGATGAGCGGGCTGATCGTCGTCCCCGCCCGCTCCGCCGACTCCCAGTCGCGCGGCCTGAGTTCGTACTTCTCCGAGTCGAGGTACTCCTCACTGCCGTCCCGCAGCGGGGTGTTCTCGCACAGCTCGTACCCGGCGTACATGCCCCAGGACGGCGAGAGCGTGGCCGCGAGCACAGCCCGCGCCTCGAACGCGGGCCGGCCGCCCTCCTGGAGGTAGGCGTGCAGGATGTCGGGGGTGTTCACGAAGAAGTTCGGCCGCATCTGCGCGGCCGTCTCCCCGGACAGCTCGGTGAGGTACTCCGTCAGCTCCTCCTTGGTGTTCCGCCAGGTGAAGTACGTGTACGACTGCTGGAAGCCGATCGCGCCGAGCGTCCGCATCATCGCCGGCCGGGTGAACGCCTCGGCCAGGAAGATCACGTCCGGGTCGGCCCCGTTGATCTCGCCGATCACCCGCTCCCAGAACACCACCGGCTTGGTGTGCGGATTGTCGACGCGGAAGATCCGGATGCCGTGGTCCATCCAGAACCGCAGCACCCGCACGGTCTCCGCGACGATCCCGTCCATGTCCCGGTCGAACGCGATGGGGTAGATGTCCTGGTACTTCTTCGGCGGGTTCTCCGCGTACGCGATCGAACCGTCCGGCCGGTGGTGGAACCACTCCGGGTGCTTCTCCACCCACGGGTGGTCCGGGGAGCACTGCAGCGCGAAGTCCAGGGCGATCTCCAGGCGCAGCTCCCGGGCCCGCGCCACGAACGCGTCGAAGTCCTCGAAGGTCCCCAGGTCCGGGTGGAGCGCGTCGTGACCGCCCTCCGGCGAACCGATCGCCCACGGCACCCCGACGTCGCTCGGCGACGCCGACAGGGAGTTGTTGGGGCCCTTGCGGTGGGTCTCGCCGATCGGGTGCACCGGCGGCAGGTACACCACGTCGAAGCCCATCGCGGCGACCGCCGGGAGCCGTTCGGCCGCGGTGCGGAAGTTCCCCGGGACCGTACGCCCCTTCACCTTCCGCACGCCCTCCGAGCGCGGGAAGAACTCGTACCAGGAGCCGAACAGGGCCCGCTCCCGCTCCACCTGGAGCGGCAACGCGGGGGAGGCGGAGAGCAGTTCGCGCAGCGGGTGGCGGTCCAGGGCGTCGACGACCCGCGGGGCGAGCGCCGCCGCGAGCCGCACGGCCGCCGGACGGTTCCCGTCCCGCAGCGTGTCCGCCGCCGCGAGCACGGCCTCCCGGCCGCCGCCCTTCTTCGGGACGCCCTTCGCGGCCCGCTCGTGCAGCTCGGCGCCCTCGGCGAGGACCAGTTCGGAGTCGATCCCGGCCGGGATCTTGATCCTCGCCGTGTGGCGCCAGGTGGCGACCGGGTCGCTCCAGGCCTCCACGGTGTACGTCCAGAGGCCCTCGACGTCCGGGGTGACCTCGGCACCCCAACGATCGGTGCCCGGGGCCAGTTCACGCATCGGGGTCCAGGGGCCGGGGCGGCCCGACGGGCCGCGCAGCACGACATTGGCGGCGACCGCGTCGTGGCCCTCGCGGAAGACGGTCGCCGTCACCTCGAAGGACTCTCCGGCCACCGCCTTCGCGGGGCGCCGGCCGCATTCGACCAGCGGGCGGACGTCCAGTACGGGAATGCGTCCCATGAGCGGATTCACAGCATCACCTGACGGGTTACGGGGGTGCGGGTGGTGGTGCGCTCTTTCTAGCTCCGTCGACGGCCGGCGGGTTGCGGGCATGACGGCTCCTGTCCGCGTTCACTCGGATGGCGGGTCCACAGGGATGAAACAGGGGAGGAACGAAGGGCTCGGGGAGACGGGTTCGGGGGTGTACCGGAGGAGCCTTCCCACGGTTCTCGGGTGGGCAATCCGGCGCTTTGTTAACTACTCGGGCGTAGCCCCACTGGCAAGCACACGACCCGGACAACAAACGAGCCCCGCCTTTGTGGGGCGGGGCTCGATCCGTGGTCCGGCGTCAGGGGCGCGGCGAGGTGTCCGGGGTCTCCGCGTCCGTCGACCACACCTGCCAGGGCTGGCGGGCCACCCACTCCTCCACCGGGGCCGGTTCGAGACCGAGGACCTCCGACGACACCCCGTCGTCGTCCGTCATCAGCAGCGGATCCGCGCCGCTCGCCATGTAGTGGTAGATCCCCGCCACCCCGGCCGCCGTCCCCGGGCCGAGCAGCTGCGCCAGGCCCCGCTCGAACACGGCCGGATCCAGCTCCTCGTACCGCACCGTCCTGCCGAGCCCCCGGCCGAAGGCCGCCGCCAGCTCGCGGCCCGTCATCGCGCGGTCGCCGCCGATGTCGAAGGTCCGGCCCTCCAGGTCCTCCCGGGTGAGCGCCGCGAGCGCCGCCTCCGCCAGGCCCCGGTGCGACAGCCACGCCGTCCGCGCCGACTCCGGCAGGGGGTAGGCGAGGACGCCGTCGTCGACCAGCGCCGGCCCGTTCCACGGCGAGAACAGGTTGTCCAGGTACACCGGCGGCCGGACCACCACGAGCGGCACCCCGCTGTCCCGCAGCACCCGCTCCGCGAGCCGCCGCGTCTCGAAGGCGGCGACGTCCGTCGGGCCCAGCGGGAGCCGGGTGTTGGCGTTGAACACCAGACGCTCCGTGCCCGCCGCCAGGGCGGCCTCCGCGATGTTCCGCGCGTACGCCTCCACCCGCGTCTCGTCGTACACCAGCGGCATCGTGACGAACGCGTGCGTCGTCCCCGCGAACAGCCGCCGCACATCGCCCGGGACCCCCAGGTCCCCGGAGAGGAAGAAGGCCCCGGGGAGCGGCGGCCGGTCCGCCTCGGCGCGCCGGGTCAGGCTCCGCACCCGGTGGTGGCGCTCGGCGAGGAGGCGGGCCACCGCGCCGCCCTGGAAGCCGGTCGCGCCCACGACCGCCACCCGCATCGGAATCTCACTGTCCATGTGTGCCCAAGGCCCTTCGATAGGCTGTCGCCGCTGCCGTGTCGGCGTCCCTCCAGGCTCCCCGCGGCGGCTTCGGCCGTTCAATTAACAAACCGGGGCGGAAGTTGAAGGATCGTCCATGGAAACCGTGGGAACCGACCGTCACGACCAGCGCGACCCCCTCGATCCTCCCGGCGAGGGCGAGCACGAAGACCTGCTGAGCGAACTCCTCAAACCCCTCCGGCTCACCGGGGTCTTCGACAGCCGCTGGCACGTCCGCGCCCCCTGGGCCATCGAGGGCGACGCCGAACGCAGCTGCGCCGTCCTCCACTACGTCGTCGAGGGCGGCTGCTGGATCACCGCCGGCGACGAGACCCCCGTCGAACTCCACGCCGGCGACCTCGTCGTCTTCCCCACCGGCGCCGCCCACCGCCTCTCCGACCGGCCCGAACGCCAGGGCGTCCCGCTCAAGGCCGTCCTGCCCGAACGGCAGCCCGGCACCTCCGGCGAGATCGTCATCGAGGGCAGCGGCCCCGAGAGCCGCCTCCTGTGCGCCGGACTCCACTACGACGCCAGCGCCGCCACCGGCCTCTACACCTCCCTGCCCTGGGCCCTCGTCCTCGACGGCCGCCAGGTCGACCGCGAGCCCCTGCTCCGCGACACCCTCCGGCTGCTCGCCGCGCCCGACCGGCCCGTCGGCCCCGGCGACCGGCTCATCACCCTGCGCGCCTTCGAGATGGCGCTCGTCCTCGCGCTCCGCCCGCTGCTCCGCGAGCTCGCGGGGAACCCGGCCTCGCTGCCGCTGCTCCGCCACCCCGGCATCAGCCGGGCCGTCGTCATGATGGCGACCCGGTTCGCCGAACCGTGGACCATCGACTCCCTCGCCCGCGAGGTCGGCATGTCCCGCTCCTCGTTCACCGCCGCCTTCCGGGACCTCGTGGGCGACTCCCCGGCCCGGTACCTCGCCGGCCGCCGCATGCAGGAGGCGGGACGGCTCCTCACCGAGACCTCCCTGCCGCAGTCGGCGCTGCCCGCCCGCGTCGGCTACCGCAGCGCCGTCGGTTTCCACCTCGCCTTCCGCAAGTGGTTCGGGGTGACCCCGGGCGAGTACCGGGCGGCCTGACGAGCTCCGACCTGACATCTTCGGGAGTCCCTGGACGGTTCTTAAGGACCCCTGGACGGACGTTCATTGTCCGTCCGGGGCACCCCCGGACAGGCTCGGGACCGGCAGAGCCGTGACACCCGAGGAGAGGCGAGACACCGGTGACGAGGTCCGGGCAGGAGTATCTGGAGGGACTGCGCGACGGGCGCGAGATCTGGCTCGACGGGGAGCGGGTCAAGGACGTCACCGCCCACCCCGCCTTCCGGTCCACCGCCGCCTCCTTCGCCCGTCTCTACGACCTCGCCGACGACCCCGTGCACCACCCCGTCCTCGTCCAGGGCGGAGTCCGCCGCGCCTGCGCCGTGCCCCGCTCGTACGAGGACCTCGTCGCCCGCCGGCGCGCCTTCCGCACCACGGCCGAGGCGAGCTACGGCTTCCTCGGCCGCACCCCCGACCACATGGCCGCCGGCGCCGCCGGATTCGCCGCCGCGCCCGCCGTCTTCACCGGCGAGACCTTCGACGGCGCCGAGCACGCCCTCGCCTTCCACCGGCGGCTCGCCGAGGGCGACCTGCACACCGCGTTCACCCTCACCAACCCGGCCCCGGGCCCCGGCGCGGACGACCTCACCCTACGGGTCGTCGGGGAACGCGACGGCGGGATCGTCGTCCGCGGCGCCAAGACGATCGGCACCGGCGCCGTCTTCGCCGACGAGCTCCTCGTCGGCACCATCGAGCCGCTCGCCGCCGACGACACCGAGCACGCCGTCACCTTCTCCGTACCGCTCGACACCCCCGGCCTCAAGCTGATCTCCCGCACCTCCTACGAGGAACGCTCCCGGTCCGTCTTCGACCACCCGCTCTCCTCCCGGTACGACGAGAACGACGCCATGCTCGTCTGCGAGGACGTCCTCGTGCCCTGGGACCGCGTCCTCACCTACCGGGACCCGGCCACCACCGGCGCGATCTGGTGGCAGACCCCCGCCTACCTGAACTTCGTCCACCAGTCCGCCACCCGCTTCTGGACCAAGCTGGAGTTCCTCACCGGCCTCGCGATCCTGCTCACCCGCTCGAACGGCACCGAGAAACTGCCGCCCGTCACCCAGGCGATCGGCCGGCTCCTCGGCATGGTCGCCCAGGCCAAGGCCTTCGTCCTCGCCGCCGAGGCCTCGTACGAGGAGGTCGACGGCGGGCGCGGCGGCGTCCGCCCCGGGCAGGAGATCTCCTTCGCCCAGCGGATCATGGCCGGCGAGCTCTACCCGCGCGCCGTCCAGGACATCAAACTCCTCGCCGGCGGCGCCCTCGTCCAGCTCCCCGCCAGCGGCCGCGACCTCCTCCACCCCGAACTCGGCCCGCTGGTCCGCCGCTGCTTCGAGACGCCCGGCCACCCCGCCGAGGACCGCGTCAAACTCCTCAAACTCGCCTGGGACGCCCTCGGATCGGAGTTCGCCGGCCGCCACGAGCAGTACGAGCGCTTCTACCAGGGCGCCCCGCACGTCTACCTGACGATGCAGACCTGGGCCGGCGCGGCGGGGGAGTGCGAGGGCCTCGCCCAGGCCTGCCTCGACGGCTACGGCCTGGGGACCACCCGGTGACGACACCACCACCGGGCCCCCGGCGCGGGGCGCTCGCCCTGCTCGCCTCCACCCAGCTGCTGCTCATCATGGACACCGCGATCGTCAACGTCGCGCTGCCCTCCGTCGGCGAGGACCTCGGCTCCGGCTCCTCCGGCCTGTCCTGGGTCGCCAACGCCTACCTCATCACCTTCGGCGGACTCCTCCTCCTCGGCGGACGCGTCGCCGACCTCCTCGGCCACCGGCGGGTCTTCCTCGGCGGCCTCGGCCTGCTCGCCGTCGCCTCCGCCGCCGGTGGTCTCGCCCCCGGTGCCGACGCCCTCGTCGCGGCCCGCGCCGCCCAGGGCGTCGGCGCCGCCCTCGCCGCGGCCGCCGCCTTCGCCCTGCTGCTCCTGCTCTTCCCCGACGGGCCCGCCCGGCACAGGGCCCTCGGCGCGTTCGCCGCCATGGGCGGTCTCGGCGGCGTCCTCGGCACGGTCCTCGGCGGCGTCCTCACCGATCTGCTCGGCTGGCGCGCCACGTTCTGGCTGAACGTCCTCCTCGCCGCCGTCCTCGCCGCCGGCGCCGTCCGGATCCTCGCTCCGCGCACGGGAGCGGTCCTCCGCGGCGGCTTCGACCTCGCCGGGGCGCTCACCGCCACCGCCGGACTCGGCCTCGTCGCCCACGCCCTCGTCGGCGGCGCCGAAGCGGGATGGCTCTCCGCCCGCACCCTCGGCGCCGCAGGAGCCGGACTCGCGCTGCTGCTCGCCTTCGCCGCCGTCGAGACCCGGGCCGCCGCCCCGCTCGTGCCGCCCGCCGTCCTCGCCCGGCCCGCGCTCCGTCCGGCCAACGTCCTCGCGGCGCTCGCCCAGACCACGCTGTTCCCGATGTTCTTCCTGGTCAGCCTCTACCTCCAGAGCGTCCTCGGGTACGCGCCCCTCGGCGGCGGCCTCGGACTCCTGCCGCTCTCCCTCGTCGTCGTCGCGGTCGCCCCGCAGACCGGCCGGATCATCTTCCGCCTCGGCCTGCACCGGACCATGACCCTCGGCTTCGTCCTGCTGTGCGCCGGGACGGCGTGGCTGGCGCTCGCTCTCACCCCGGACGGCGACTTCGCGAGCACCGTCCTCGCCCCCAGCCTCCTCCTCGGCGCCGCCCTGCCGCTCGTCGTGGTCACCACCAACGTGGCCGCCACCGCCGAGGCCACGCCCGAGGAGACCGGACTCGCCTCCGGACTCGTCAACACCAGCCAGCAGTTCGGCTCCGTCCTCGGCCTCGCCGTCCTCGTCGCCGTCGCCACCACCCGTACGGGAGACACCGGTCGTACGGGAGACACCAGCGGTACGGGACACACCGCCCGCACCGGGGCCACCGACGCGGCCCGCGCCGCCGCCGAGACCGCCGGCTTCCGCGCCGCGCTGCTCACCGGCGCCGCCTTCGCCGCCCTCGCCGCCCTGCTCTCCGTACGCCTCCACCTCCCGCGGCGGGCCACGGCGGCCGAGGACCGGGTGCCGGACCCGTACTGACCGGACCACGACGCCCATGACGCCCATGACCCGCCCCTGGAAGAAGGAGCCCGTTTTGCTCGGCGACCCGCGTCACACCACCGAGGACATACGCGCCGCCGACCCGCTGGGCGCCGACGCCCTGCTCGCCGCGGTGCCCGGGATGAACGCACGGGCCGACACGGCCGCCCTGACCGTCGCCCTCCGCGCCCTGGTCCCCGACCTCGACGAGGCGGCGCAGTGGAGCGCCGGCGGCGCGCTCGCCGCGATGCGGGACCTCGGCATCCTCCTCGGCTCCCTCAAACGGCACGGCGTACAGCCGCTGGCCGCCGTGCCCGAGGCGCTGCCCGTACTCGAACTCCTCGGCCGCCGCACCGACATGATCCCCCGGGACACCGTCCACCACTACACGACCTGGAACCCGACGGGCGCCCGCCGCCGCACCTACACCGGCCACCCCACCGAGGCCCGCCTCCAGGACGCCGTACGGATGGTCTTCCCCGGACTCGTCGCGGCCCTCGACGACTGCGCCCGGCTCGCCCGCCTCGAACCGTACGACCCCGGATTCCCCGCCGCCCTCGACCGCATCGCCGGACTCGTCCGCACCATGGTGGAGTCCATCGACCTCACCGTCGCCCAGGTCCCGCCCGCGTACTTCGCGCTCACCCTCCGCCCGTACTTCGAGGAGGTCGAGATCGCCGGCCGCGACTACCTCGGCCCCGCCGCCGCACAGGTCCCGCTCTGGCTGGTCGACCTGACGCTGTGGCAGTGCGACCGCTCCGACGCCGCCTACGACGCCTTCCTCGCCGAGTCCCTGCCGTACGCCCTGCCGTCCTGGCGCGCCTTCCACGCCCGGCACCGGGGCGGCGTCTCCGCCGTCAGCAAACTCTCGGCGGCCGTCAGCTGGGAGGGCGCCGACCGGCTGCCGCCCGCGCTCACCGCCTCCGCGGAGGCACTCGGCCGCGTCCTGCGGATCCTGAAGACCTTCCGGGCCCGGCACATCGGCATCGCCCGCAAGGCGTACAGCGACGACATCCGCCTGTACGAGGAGGGCAGCGGCGGGGCCCCCGTCGCGCTGCTGCGCTCGATCCTGGACCTCACCAGGGAGAACGAGACCATGGTGCGCCGCGCGACCGTGCGGCGCAGTCCCGCCGGGGCCCCCGTCGGCCCGTCGGCCGCGTAGGACACGCCCCAACGGCGCGAAGGAGCAGTCGAGATGTCCCCCCACACCCCGTACTACGGGCCGCAGTACGGTCAGAGCCCCCACATCGTGATCGCCGGCGGCGGCATCGCCGGACTCACCACCGCCCTCGCCCTGCACAGCGCCGGCTTCGAGCGGGTCACGGTCGTCGAGGCCTCGGCGGCCATCCGCCCCGTCGGCGCCGGACTCAACCTGATGCCCAACGCCGTCCGCGAACTCGACGCGCTCGGCCTCCTCGACGCCCTGGAGCCCGGCGCCCTGCGCACCCGCGAACTGCGCTACTACCACCGCTCCGGCGGCCTCATATCCCGCGAACCGCGCGGCCTCCACGCCGGCTACCGCTGGCCCCAGCTGTCCGTCCACCGCGGCCACCTCCAGCAGGTCCTCGCCGGCGCCGTCCGCGCCCGGCTCGGCACCGCCGCCCTCGTCACGGGCGTCAAGGTGACCGGCGTCGAACTCCTCCCGGGCGGCCGGCCCCGGCTGCGCCTGGAGCACCGCGACGGACCCGTCAAGGGCCGGGCCTCCCTCGAACCGGACGTCCTCGTCGGCGCCGACGGCATCCGCTCCGCCGTCCGCGCGGCCCTCAACCCGGCCGAGGGCGGGCCCCCGTGGAACGGGATGCTCGTGTGGCGCGGGGTGTCCCGGATGCCCGCGCGGGCCGTCGGCTCCTTCATGTTCATCGCCGGCGACGACCGGCAGAAGGCCGTCGTCTACCCGATGAGCCGCCCGACCGGACCCGGCCGGGAGGTCCTCGTGAACTGGGCGCTCGCCCGACCCGCCGACGCCCCCGGCGAAGCAGGCGAGGAGCGCCTCCGCGGCGACTGGAACAGGCCCGTCCCCGTCGACGCCTTCCTCCCGTACTACGAGGGCTGGGAGTTCGACGGCGTCAGCGTCCCCGCCGTCCTGCGCGCCGCCGACACCGCCCACGTGTACCCGATGGTCGACCGCGACCCCCTCGACCGGTGGACCCACGGCCGCACCACCCTCATCGGCGACGCCGCCCACGCCATGTACCCCATCGGCTCCAACGGGGCGACCCAGTCGATCGTCGACGCCCGCGCCCTCGCCCACGCCCTCGCCCTCCACCCCGACCCCGCCGAAGGCCTCGCCGCCTACGAGCGCGAACGCCGCCCCGCCATGACCGCGCTCCAGCACGCCAACCGGGAACTCGGCCCCGAGGTCGTCATCAACCTCGCCCACGCGCGCGCCCCGCACGGCTTCACCGACATCCACCAGGTCATCCCGGCCGAGGAACTCGCCGCCATCGCGGCCCGGTACGCCACCACCGGAGCCTTCGACCCGGCCACCGTCAACCAGGGCTCCCCGTACGAGCCGGCGGTGCCCACCCCCTGACCCCGTGCGCCGTGGCGGGACGGGAACACACTCTCAGGGCCTGGCCGGCGGATCAGGCCCTACCCTCGGAGCGGTACGCCGGACGCACAGCGTGGTGCGCCCGCTCCGCTCCGTACTCGCCTGCGAAGGTGGACAACGTGAAGGCAATCCGTCGATTCACCGTGCGTCCCGTCCTCCCCGACACCCTTCGACCCCTCGCCGACCTCGCGCACAACCTGCGCTGGTCCTGGCACGAGCCCACCCGGGCGCTCTTCGCGTCCCTGGCCCCCGCGAGCCCGACCGGTGCCGACCCCGTCCGGGTCCTCGGCGCCCTCGAAGCACCCCGGCTCGCCGCGCTCGCCGCCGACCAGGAGTTCCTGGCCCGGCTGCGCGCCGCCGCCGAGGACCTCGACCGCTATCTGCACGCCCCCCGCTGGTACCAGGGCCGCCCCGGCGACGCCCCGGCCGCCGTGGCCTACTTCTCGCCCGAGTTCGGCGTCGCCGCCGCCCTGCCCCAGTACTCCGGCGGCCTCGGCATCCTCGCCGGCGACCACCTCAAGTCCGCCAGCGACCTCGGCGTCCCCCTGATCGGCGTCGGCCTCCTCTACCGGCACGGCTACTTCCGGCAGTCCCTCGGCCGCGACGGCTGGCAGCAGGAGCAGTACCCCGTCCTCGACCCCGACGAGCTGCCCGTCAGCCTGCTCCGCGAGGCCGACGGCGCCCCCGCCCGGATCACCCTCGCCCTGCCCGGCGGCCGCAGCCTCCACGCCCACCTGTGGATCGCCCGCGTCGGCCGCGTCCCGCTCCTCATGCTCGACTCCGACGTCGAGGAGAACGCCCCCGGCGAACGGAACGTCACCGACCGGCTGTACGGCGGCGGCAGCGAGCACCGGCTCCTCCAGGAGATGCTCCTCGGCATCGGCGGAGTCCGCGCCGTACGCACCTACACCCGGCTCACCGGCCACCCCGCACCCGAGGTCTTCCACACCAACGAAGGCCACGCCGGCTTCCTCGGACTCGAACGCGTCCGCGAACTCCAGGGCGAGGGCCTCGACTTCGACAGCGCCCTGCAGACCGTCCGGGCCGGCACCGTCTTCACCACCCACACCCCCGTCCCGGCCGGCATCGACCGCTTCGACCGGTCCCTCGTCGCCCGCCACCTCGGCGAGGACGGCGCCCTCCCCGGCGTCGACCTCGGCCGGATCCTCGCCCTCGGCGACGAGACCCCCCTCGGCGGCGAACCCGGCGTCTTCAACATGGCCGCCATGGGCCTGCGCCTCGCCCAGCGCGCCAACGGCGTCTCCACCCTGCACGGCGCCGTCAGCCGCTCCATGTTCGCCGGACTCTGGCCGGGCTTCGACGCCGACGAGGTGCCGATCACCTCCATCACCAACGGCGTCCACGCCCCCACCTGGGTCGCCCCCGAGGCCGCCCGGATCGGGCCGGACACGAGCGACCGCGCGCTGTGGGAGCTGCGCCGCACCCTCCGCGAACGGCTCGTCGCCGACGTGCGCGACCGGCTGCGGGCCTCCTGGCGGCAGCGCGGCGCCGCCGACGCCGAACTCGGCTGGACCGAGACCGTCCTCGACCCCGACGTCCTCACCATCGGCTTCGCCCGCCGCGTCCCCTCGTACAAGCGGCTCACCCTCATGCTCCGGGACAAGGACCGGCTCAGGTCGCTCCTGCTCCATCCCGAGCGGCCCGTGCAACTCGTCGTCGCCGGCAAGGCCCACCCCGCCGACGACGGCGGGAAGCGGCTCGTGCAGGAACTCGTCCGCTTCGCCGACGACCCCCGGGTCCGGCACCGCATCGTCTTCCTGCCCGACTACGGAATGGAGATGGCCCGCGGCCTCTACCCCGGCTGCGACGTCTGGCTCAACAACCCCCTGCGCCCCCTGGAGGCCTGCGGCACCAGCGGCATGAAGGCCGCCCTCAACGGCTGCCTCAACCTCTCCGTCCTCGACGGCTGGTGGGACGAGTGGTTCGAGCCCGACTTCGGCTGGGCCATCCCCACCGCCGACGGCGCGGCCGCCGCCGACGAGGACCGCCGCGACGACCTGGAGGCCGCCGCCCTCTACGAGCTCGTCGAGCGCCGGGTCGCCCCCCGCTTCTACGACCGCGGCCCCGACGGCGTGCCGGGCGGCTGGACCGCCATGGTCCGGCGCACCCTCGCCGACCTCGGTCCGAAGGTGCTCGCCGACCGGATGGTCCGCGAGTACGTCGAGAAGCTGTACGTGCCCGCCGCCGCCGCCCGCCGCGCCCTCACCCCCGACCGGGCGCGGGACCTCGCCGCCTGGAAGGCCCGGGTCCGGGAGGCCTGGCCGGCGGTGGCCGTGGACCACGTGGAGATCGGCGACGACCTCGCCGAGGCGGACGCGGAACTCGGCGCGACGCCCGTCGTCCGCGTCCGGGTCGCGCTCGGCGGGCTGGAGTCCGGCGACGTCGAGGTGCAGGCCGTCACCGGCCGCGTCGACGCCGACGACACCCTCACCGCCACCCGCACCGTCACCCTCAAGCCGGCGGGCGGCCCCGACCTGGAGGGACGGCTGCCCTACGCGGGTACCCTGGAGCTCGACCGGACCGGCTCCTTCGGCTGCACCGTCCGCGTCCTGCCCGCCCACCCGCTGCTCGCCCACCCGGCCGAACTCGGCCTCGCGGCCCTGCCGGAGGGGACGACGGGGGAGGGCGCCGGGGTGCTGCTCAGGTAGCCGGCCCTAAGGGACCCGTGCCTTGTCGGCGAGGTGCCCGTCGACGAAGCAGAGCCGGTACACCGGGATCGCGGCCAGCATCGCGGACCGGTAGTACCGGCACTCGTCCATGCCGCGCGGCTCCGCCGGGGCACGGGCCGGCGGGCCGTCCAGCGGACGGTCGGGCCACTCGGTGTGCTCGGCGATCTCCGTGAGCGACTGCCCGACCCGCAGCCGGGCGTAGTCGTCCGGCTCCAGGTACGACTGGGCCTGCGTCCACACCGCGACCCCGGCCATCAGCAGGCCGAGCGCGGCGAGGAGCGCGAGCGGGATCCAGATCACCCGCACGAGGCCCTTGCGGACCTCGCGGCGGGCCCGGTCCAGTTCCCTCGCCGAGGTCGGCGCCGCCGGCAGCGGCGCCGGGGGGTTCCGGGGCAGGACGGCCTCCAGGACGAACCCGCCGTCCCCGGTGACCCGGTGCGCGAGCGAACCGCCCGCAAGACGCACCCGCTCCCCGAGCCCGACGAGCCCGGTCCCGCCGGAGGGAAGCGTCGCCTCCGCCGCACCGGGGCCGGTGACCACCCGGACCGTCACGTGCGCCGGGTCCTGGGTGACCGCGACCGAGACCGACGCGCCCGGCGCGTGCTTCGCCGCGTTCGTCAGGCCCTCCTGGACGACCCGGTGCAGGGCGAGGCCCGACATGCCCGGCAGCGTCGGCACCGGCGTCGTGGTGAGGGCGACCGCGAGACCCGACGCGCCGGCCCGGGCCACGAGCTCCTCCACCGTCTCCCCGAGCGGGGTCGTCGGCGCCCCGGCGTCCTCCTCCCGCAGCACCCCGATGATGTCCCGCAGCCGGGCCGTCGCGTCCGCCGCCGCCCGCCGCAGCTCACCGGCCGCCTGCTGCTGCGCGGCCCCCAGACCCGGATCGACCTCGAGGGCGCCCGCCCGGACGGCGATCAGGGCCAGGTCGTGGCCCAGGGAGTCGTGCATGTCGCCCGCGATCCTGGACCGCTCCCGCAGCCGCTCCCGGTCGGCGACGGCGGCCTGCTCCCGCTACATCCGGTCGGCCAGCTCCCAGCCGCTGCGCACGAGCCGGTCGTACTGCCGCACGTAACGGCCGATCAGCCAGGGCGCCACGACCGCCAGGGCGAGCGTGAGCAGCAGCGTGAACCACTGGCCCGGCGAGGTGTGCGTGACCGTCGTCAGGAGCAGCCCCGCGGCCGCGACCGCGCCGAACAGCCACAGCGCCGCCCACGTCTGCTCCTCCCGCCGTCCGGCGAGATAGCCGAAGGCGATCAGGGCCAGGCTGTACGAGGCGGTGAACAGCTCCAGGGAGGAGGACAGGCTCACCGCGACCACGACCGCGATCGGCACCGGCGGCCACCGCCGGCTGACCGCCACGCAGCCGCCGAGGAGCGCCACGCCGACGACCACCTCGGGCCAGCTCCCGCCGTCGTTCGGGTCCGACTTGAGGAGGACGGGCACGCAGAGCAGGAGCCAGAGCCCCAGGTCGAACAGGCGCTCACGCATCGGGGAGCAGGCCCGCCTCGTACGCCAGGACCGCGAGCTGCACCCGGTTGCGCAGGCCGAGCCGGCCGAGGACGGCGCTCACATGCGCCTTGACGGTGCCCTCGACCACGTACATGCGGTCCGCGATCTCCTGGTTGGAGAGCCCGGCGCCGAGGAGCGCGACGACCTCCCGCTCCCGGCCCGTGAGCGGTTCCAGGCGGGTCCGTGCCTCGGCCGCGCGGGTGAACCGCTCCCCGCCGAGGGTGTCGATGACCCGCCGGGCGACCGTGGGGGAGAGCGCGGCGCCGCCCCCGGCCACGGCCCGGACCCCGGCGATCAGCTCGCGCGGATCCCCGGACTTCAGGAGGAAGCCGCTCACCCCGCTGCCGAGGGCCCGCGCGATGTAGGCGTCCTCGGAGAAGGTCGTGAGCATGACGACGGCCGCGCCCGGCACCGTCGTGCGCAGTTCCTCCGCCGCGCCGAGCCCGTCGAGCCGGGGCATCCGGATGTCCAGGAGGATCACGTCGGGGCGGTGTTCGCGGGCCAGTTCGACGGCCTCGTGCCCGTCGCCGGCCTCGGCCACCACCTCGATCCCGGGGTCGGTGGTGAGGATGGCCCGCACCCCGGCCCTGATCATCGTCTCGTCGTCGGCAAGGAGGACCCTGATCATGTGGTCCAGGGTATGCACGGGGCGCGGACGCGCGGACGCCCGGAGGGAGGTTCCCTCCGGGCGTCCGTCATGTCACTTCAGGCGGTGCGGCCGTCCCGCTTACGGGAAGGTCAGCTTGAAGCTGTTGATGTAGCCGGTGTCGATCGCAGCCTTGTCCTGGACGCGGAGCTTCCAGGCACCGTTGGCGACCTCGGAGGAGGCGTTCACGGTGTAGGTCTGCTGGATGTTGTCGGCGCTGCCGCCGGCCCGGTTGCTCAGGTTGTAGACCGAGCCGTCGGGGGCGATGAGGTCGACGACGAGGTCACCGATGTAGGTGTGGACGATGTCCACGCCGACGGCCAGGTTGCTCGGCGCGTTGCCGGTGACGCCGGTGACGTTCACCGTCGAGGTGACCGCGGCACCGGGGGAGTCCGGGATGGCGACGTCGGTGTCGTTGGTGAAGACCGTGCCACCGGGGGTGCCGCCGCCGGAGCGCGGACCCACGTTGATGGCGGCGAAGGAGTCCTCGACGGCCTTGACCTCGGGGCTGCCGGCACCGTAGAGCTCGGTGGCCGCCGCGACGGCGCCCGTGCGGGCCCCGGCGTAGTTGGTGTTCGAGCTGAACTTGGTGGTGAGCGCCTTGAACCAGATCAGGCGGGCCTTGTCGATGCCTATGCCGGTGACCGGCAGGCCGTCGGAGGTCGGCGAGTCGTAGCTCACGCCGTTGACGGTCTTGGCGCCGCTGCCCTCGGAGAGCAGGTAGAAGAAGTGGTTCGCCGGGCCCGAGGAGTAGTGGACGTCGATGGAGCCGATGCCCGAGTACCACGCGTCCTTGGACGAGCCGTCCTTGCTCGGCTTGTCCATGTAGCGCAGCGGGCTGCCGTCGCCGCGGATGTCGATCTTCTCGCCGACGAGGTAGTCGCCCTTGTCGTTGGCGTTGTTCGCGTAGAACTCGACCGCCGCCGCGAAGATGTCCGAGGTGGCCTCGTTGAGGCCGCCGGACTCGCCGCTGTAGACCAGGCCGGCGGTGTTCGAGGTGACGCCGTGCGTCATCTCGTGCGCGGCCACGTCGATGGAGGTGAGCGGCTTGGAGTTGCCCGAGCCGTCGCCGTAGGTCATGCAGAAGCAGGAGTCGGACCAGAACGCGTTCACGTAGGCGTTGCCGTAGTGGACGCGGGAGTACGCGCCGACGCCGTCACCGCGGATGCCCGAGCGGCCGTGCACGTTCTTGTAGTAGTCCCACGTGAGGGCGGCACCGTAGTGCGCGTCCGCGCCCGCGGTCTCCTTGTTGGACGGAAGGCCGTTGCCCCACGTGTCCGTGGTGTTGGTGAACAGCGTCCCGGTGCCCGACGTACCGCCGTTGAGGTTGTACGTCTTGTGGTTGCCGCGGCCGGTGTCGGTCAGCGTGTACGAGGGCGCGGTGCCGAGGGTCACCTGGCCGCTGTACTGCGTGTTGCCGATGCCGGTCTCGATGGCCTGCCACTCGTAGAGCTTCGCGCCGGTGTTCGCGTCCGTCACGACGTGCAGCTCGTTCGGGGTGCCGTCGTGCTGGAGGCCGCCGACGACGGTCTCGTACGCGAGGACGGGCGCGCCCTGGGCCATCCACACGACCTTGCGCGGGGCGCGGTCGGCGGCGGCCTTCTTCGAGCCCTCCGCGGCGGCGCGGCCGAGGGCCTGCTTCTCGGCGGCGGCCGGGGCGACGTCGGCGGCGAGGTCGACGTTCTTGAGCTCGGCGCGGTTCGACTTGATGACGCCGGTGGTGGCGCCGGCCTTCGTCTCGGCGACGATCAGGTCACCGCCGAGGACCGGGAGTCCGGCGTACGTGCGCTCGTAGCGCGTGTGCGTCGTGCCGTCGCGGTCCTGGACGACGTCCTTGACGACCAGCTTCTCCTGGGCGCCGAGGCCGAGGGACTTGGCCGTGGCGGCCTTGTCGGCGTCCGCGGCCTTGATGAGCGCGGTGCGCTCGGCGGGGGAGAGGTCGGCCGGGAGCTTGCCCGGGTTGACCTTGCCGAGGGACTGCGCCGCGGGGGCGGCACCGAAGGTGCCGGCCGAGGCGGTGCCGGCCTGCACGCCGATGGTGAGCATGGCGGCGGCAGCGATCAGAGCGCCGGTCGCGGTGGCGCGACGGCTGGGCGTGGATCTCACGCAGACTCCTTATGCGAGGGGGGTACCGGCGGGCTTGGGTGAGTCCGTCCGGGCGGAGCAAGGAGAGCTGTGGAGCAGGTACTTGTGACGCTTCACTTGTTCGGGTGAAGCGGTGAACCTTGGTGCGAACAACCGGGGAGAGAGTGGCAGGAATGACGGGGACCTGTCAGGACCGCGTCAGGAAGTTGGCCGGAAATCGTCCGCTGCTCGTACGGCCGTGTTCGTTAACCGGACGTTTCGTCGATCATGGCCGCGATGCCGTCCAACGTTCGGCGGAGCCCGAATTCGAAGAGCGCCTCCAGGTCCAGACCGAAGCTCCCGCCAAGGGTCAGCGACATCAGTTCCGGGTACGAGCCGGCTGCCTGGATCGCGTCGTAGCGTGGCTCGTTCTGTTCCATCCACTCGCCGTTGGAGATGCCCGAATCCTGGAGTGCCTGCTCCTCCAGATCGTCCGCCATCGACAGGCCCTGGACGTAGGCGAAGATCGCCAGGTGCGTGTGGAGCTTGTCGATGGGTGTCAGCGGTGTTCCTCGCAGCGCCCGCAGCACCCACTCCGTGTACGCCATCGCGTTCGGCGTCGCCACCGGCCGCGTGAACGACGCCATCGCGTGCGCCATCCACCGGTGCCGGGTGTACACCCCGCGCAGCCAGCGCGCCGCCCGCTCCAGGCCCGTCCGCCAGTCCGCCGGCACCGGGCCCAGCGGCACCTCGCCGCAGGCCGCGTCCGCGATCAGCCGCACCAGCTCCGCCTTGCCCGGGACATGCCGGTACAGCGCCATCGTCGAGGTGTTCAGCAGGGTCGCCACCCGGCGCATCGTCAGCGCGTTCAGGCCCTCGGCGTCCGCCAGTTCCAGCGCCGCCCGGACGATCCGCTCCCGCGTGAGCGTCGCCGCGCCCGACGTCCGCCGCGCCGCGTCCACGACCACCGTGCCCACTCCCGACTCCACCCGCACCAGGCCCTCCTGGCGCAGCGCCGCCAGCGCCTTCGTGGCCGTCGCCATCGCCACGCCCCACTCGCGCGTGATCGCCCGCGTCGACGGGACCCGGTCGCCCGGGGCCAACTCCCCGGCGCGGACGCGGCGTCGGATCTCGGCGGCGATCCTCAGGTAGGGCGGTTCCGTGGTCATGGAGGGGACTGTACTAGTGCACCTGTGCGGTGTACGCGTGACTGGCCTCGGGCTCCGCCGGAAGCGTCAAGGGTGCACTAGGGCGTGCGTGGCCTTGTACCCCGTGTGTTGCTTCGCTGCCCCCATGACACTCACCGCAGGGCCCTCCACGGCCGCAGAACCCGCCCGTGCCGGACGGCGTGAATGGACCGCCCTCGGCGTCCTCATGCTCCCGCTCCTCCTCGTCTCCATGGACGTCTCCGTCCTCTACTTCGCCATCCCCTCCATCGCCGCCGACCTCCGGCCCGGTGCCACCCAGCAGCTGTGGATCCTCGACATGTACGGCTTCGTGCTCGCCGGGCTCCTCGTCACCATGGGCGCCCTCGGTGACCGCGTCGGGCGCCGCAAGCTCCTCCTCCTCGGCGCCGGCCTCTTCGGCGCCGCGTCCGTCGCCGCCGCCTACGCCCACAGCCCCGGCGCCCTCATCGGCGCCCGCGCCCTCCTCGGCGTCGCCGGCGCCTGCCTCATGCCGTCCACCCTCGCCCTGATCCGCACCCTCTTCCAGGACCCGGCCCAGCGCACCAAGGCCGTCACCCTCTGGACCACCGTCATGGCCAGCGGCATCTCCCTCGGGCCCGTCGTCAGCGGCGCGCTCCTCGAACACTTCTGGTGGGGGTCCGTCTTCCTCATCAACCTGCCCGCGATGGCGCTGCTGCTGGTGCTTGCGCCGGTGCTCGTCTCCGAGTCCAAGGGGGTCGTGGGCGGTGCGCGGTTCGACGTCGCCAGCGCGTTGCTCTCGCTCGCCGCTCTGCTGCCCGTCATCTACGGGATCAAGGAGCTCGCCAAGGACGGGTGGGCGCCCCTGCCCGCGCTCGGGGTGACCTTCGGGGTTCTTGTCGGGCTCCTTTTCGTTCGCCGTCAGGCACGGCTCGCCGAGCCCATGATCGACCTGCGGCTCGTCCGGACCCCCGCGTACGGCGGATCCCTGCTCGTCAACCTGCTCGCCATGGCCGCGACCGTGGGGTTCGCCGTCTTCCTCACCCAGTACCTTCAGTCCGTGCTGGGTCAGAGCCCCCTTGAGGCGGCCCTCTGGAGCCTTGTCCCCACCGGGGGCGTCATGCTTGCCGCGCCCGTCGCCGCGGTGCTCGCTCAGCGGGTGGACCACGCGTACGTCATGGGTGGCGGGTTCCTCGTGTCCGCCTGCGGGTTCGGGTGGCTCGCCTTTGTCGACCGCGCCACGCCCTTCTGGGTCGTCCTCGTCGGCAGCGCCGTCTACGCCGCCGGGCTCGTCTCCGCGATGACCCTCGCCAACGAACTCGCCCTCGGCGCCGCGCCGCCCGAGCGCGCGGGTGCTGCTGCCGCCGTGCTCGAATCCGGATCCGAGTTGGGCGGAGCGCTGGGGATGGCCGTGCTGGGAGCGGTCGGTGCCGCGGTGTACAGCGGGGCCATGCCTTCTTCGGCGCCCGCTGCCGCTCGGGAGACGCTCGGGGGTGCGCGCGGCGGTGCGCCGGGTGTGGTCGAGGCCGCGCGGAGCGCCTTCGTCGAGGCCATGTCCGGTGCCGCTGTGGGGGCCGCGTTTTTGATGCTCTTGGCGGCCTTGATGTCGCTGGTGCTCCTGCGGCGGCGGGTCTGAGTCCGGTCGTCGGGGACGGGCAGGGGGTCGTGTTCGGGACTGCGTGATGTGTGGCGCCGGGGCGCCACACATCACGCTTTGCGTCCCGAACACGACCCCCTGCCCGTCCCCCGCTTCCGTCCGTCGGCCGCTTTCCCTCAGCCCACCAGGCTGTCCCGCCATGCCTGGTGCAGGCCCGCGTAGTGGCCGTCGCCCTTCACCAGGGTCGAGGGGTGGCCGTCCTCGACGATCCTGCCCTGCTCCATCACCAGGACCCGGTCCGCCACTTCGACTGTGGACAGGCGGTGGGCGATGACCACGGCTGTGCGGCCTGCCAGGACCGTGTCCATCGCCCGTTGCACCGCGCGTTCGCCCGGTACGTCCAGGGAGCTGGTGGCCTCGTCCAGGATCAGGACCGCCGGGTCCGCCAGGAGGGCTCTCGCGAAGGCCACCAGTTGGCGTTGGCCCGCGGAGATGCGGCCGCCTCTCTTGCGGACGTCCGTGTCGTAGCCGTCCGGGAGCGTCGTGATGAAGTCGTGCGCTCCGATGGACTTGGCCGCTTCTTCGATTTCCGCGCGGGTCGCCTCCGGGCGGCCGATCGCGATGTTGTCCGCGACCGTGCCCGAGAAGAGGAAGGCCTCCTGGGTGACCATCACGACGTTGCGGCGCAGGTCGGGGGTCGTCAGGTCGCGGAGGTCCACGCCGTCCAGCGTCACGTGGCCCTCGGTGGGGTCGTAGAAGCGGGCCAGGAGTTTCGCGAGGGTGGATTTGCCTGCGCCCGTCGCGCCCACCACCGCCACTGTCTGGCCGGGCGGGATCGTCAGGTTGAAGGCGGGGAGGACCTCGCCGCCCGTGCGGTAGGCGAAGTTGACCTGCTCGAAGGTGATCTCGCGGCCGCCCGATCTGGCCGGCAGCTCCCGGGGTGTCGTCGTCTCCGGGACTCCCGGTTCCTGGGCCAGGAGGCCGGCGATCTTGGTGAGGGACGCCGCCGCCGACTCGTACGAGTTCAGGAACATGCCCAGGCGGTCGATCGGGTCGTACAGGCGGCGCATGTAGAGCACCGCCGCGGCCAGCACACCCAGTTCGAGTGTTCCCGCCGCGACCCTGTACGCGCCCCAGAGGCACATGCCCGCCACCGCCGTGTTCGCCACCAGGCGCGAGCCGACCACGTAGCGGGCCATTTCCAGGAGGGCGTCGCCGTTGCTGCGTTCGTGGCGGTGGTTGAGCGTGTTGAATTCGGCGTCGTTCGCGCGTTCGCGGCGGAACGCGCGGACCGGGCGGATGCCGTTCATCGTCTCCGCGAACTTCACGATCACGCCCGCGATGGCCGTGGAGCGTTCCGCGTACACCCTGCCCGCCCGGGTCCGGTACAGGCGGATGAGGAGGTGGAGCGGTGCGAAGGAGGCCACCGCCACCGCTCCGATGCCCCAGTCCAGCCAGAGGAGGATCAGGGAGATCGAGACGAAGGAGAGCACGACGCCGATCAGTTCCTGGAGGCCCTCCGAGAGCAGTTCGCGCAGTGATTCGACGTCCGTCGTCGAGCGGGAGATGAGGCGCCCCGAGGTGTACCGCTCGTGGAAGTCGACGCTCAGCAGTTGTGCGTGCCGGAAGATGCGGCCGCGCAGGTCGAGCAGGACGTCCTGGTTGATCCTCGCCGCGCCCCGTACGAAGGTGTACTGGAGGACGCCCGCGAGGCTCGCGCAGAGCAAGTAGCCGAGCGCCACGGCGATGAGCGGGCCGTGGTCTCCCGCGCGGAAGGCCGGGACGCCCCGGTCGATGGCGTACGCGACGATCAGCGGGCCCGCCTGGAGCGTCGCCTCCCTGACCAGGAGGATCAGGGCCACCATCACGAGGCGGGCGCGGTGGGTGGCCAGGAGCCCCCGCAGGAGGGTCTTCGTCGCTCCCGCGGGGGCCGGGAGGTCGTCCTGGTCGAAGGGGTCGTCCGGGGTCGTCGTCATCGGTTCTCGGTCCCTTCCCCGGACATCAGCCAGGCGTACTCGGCGTTGCCGCGCAGCAACTCCTGATGGGTGCCCACGGCCGCGATCCTGCCCCGCGAGAGCAGCGCGACCCGGTCGGCGAGCATCACCGTCGACGGGCGGTGCGCCACGACCAGGGCCGTCGTCTCCCTGAGGACCTCCCGCAGGGCCGCCTCCACCCGGGCCTCCGTGTGGACGTCGAGCGCCGACAGCGGGTCGTCCAGGACCAGGAACCGGGGTTTGCCCACGACCGCGCGGGCCAGGGCCAGGCGCTGCCGCTGGCCGCCCGACAGGCTGAGGCCCTGCTCGCCGACCTGGGTCGCCGTGCCCTCCGGGAGCCGGTCGACGAAACCGTCCGCCTGGGCGATGCCCAGGGCGCGCCGCAGTTCCGGGTCGCCCGCTGCCTCCGCGCCCATCAGGACGTTCTCGCCGACGCTCGCCGAGAACAGCGTCGGCTCCTCGAACGCCATCGACACCAGGGAGCGGAGCTTCCGCCGTTCCATGAGGGCGATGTCCTCGCCGTCGAGCAGGATCCGGCCCGTCGTCGCCTCGTGCAGGCGCGGTACGAGGGCGGTGAGGGTCGTCTTGCCGGAGCCCGTGCCGCCCACCAGGGCCATCGTCTCGCCCGGGCGGATGTGGAGGTCGATGCCGTCCAGGACGGGCGGCACCTCGTCGGGAGCGTCCGGGTAGCGGAAGGTGACGTTCTCGAAGCGGACCCCGTCCGGGGTGCCCTTGGTGGTGGTGGCTCGGGTCGACTCCGGCTCTTCCGGTGCGTCCATCACCTCGAAGTACCGTTCCGTCGCGGTCGCCGCCTCCTTGGTCATCGCGAGCAGGAAGGCGATCGACTCCACCGGCCAGCGCAGCGCCAGGGCCGTCGACAGGAACGCGACCAGGGTGCCGGCGGACAGGTTCCCGTCCGCGACCTGCACCGTGCCCAGGACGAGGGCCGTCCCGATGGCCAGTTCGGGCAGGGTGGTGATGACCGCCCAGATCATGGCGAGCAGCCGCGCCTTGGCCAGTTCCGTGCCGCGGAGGTGTCCGGCGAGTTCGCGGAACGCCCTCGCCTGGCTGCGGTGCCGGCCGAAGCCCTTCACGATCCGGATGCCGAGGACGCTCTCCTCCACGACCGTCGTCAGGTCGCCGACCTGGTCCTGGGCCGTGCGCGCCACCGTTCCGTACCGGCGCTCGAAGAGGCTGGAGACCAGGACGAGGGGGAGTACGGGCGTCAGCAGCACCAGGCCGAGGGACCAGTCCTGGGTGAGGAGGAGGACGTAACCGGCCAGGATCGTCACGCCGTTGACCAGGAGGAAGGTCAGCGGGAAGGCCAGGAACATCCGGACCAGCATCAGGTCCGTCGTCCCGCGCGAGAGGAGCTGTCCCGAGGGCCAGCGGTCGTGGAAAGCGATCGGCAGGCGCTGGAGCCGGCCGTAGAGGTCGGCGCGCATGCGGGCCTCGACGTGGGACAGCGGGCGGGCCACCAGCCAGCGGCGGAAGCCGAACAGGACGGCCTCGGTGATGCCGAGGAGGAGCAGGTACAGCGCTCCCAGCCAGACACCCCCGGGGTCCCGGTCGGTGATGGGGCCGTCCACCAGCCACTTGAGGACGAGCGGGATGACGAGCGACAGACAGGACGCGACGACGGCGACGAACGCGGCCGTGAACAGCCGGCCCCGCACGGGCCTCACGTACGGCCAGAGGCGGAGCAGGACACGGACCGTCGAGCGGTCGGACGGCGGGGGCAGCGGTTTCTCGGGCATCAGGTCCGACCATACGGTTCACCACTGACACGGCTCATCCGGTTTTCGGTCGTACCCCGGCACCGGCCGATCGGCCGGTGCCGCCGCTCACTCGCGGACGCGGAGCAGGATCATCGAGCGGGCGGCCACCGTGATCGTCCCGCCGCCCGGATGCTCCGTGCCCGGTGACCCGGACTGGTCCTCCGCGGCCGTGTCCACGACCAGTTCGTACGTCGCCGCCCACGGCGGGCCCGGGAGCCGGAACTCCAGGGGGCGGGGCCCCGCGTGGAGGACGGCGAGGAAGCTGTCGTCGGTGATCTGCTCGCCCCGCGCGTCCCGGCCGGGGATGTCGCGGCCCGACAGGAAGAGCCCGAGCGTCGCCGTCGGCGCGTACCAGTCGCGTTCCGTCATCTCGGTGCCCTCGGCGGTGAACCAGGCCAGGTCCCGCAGCCCGTCCGCGCCCTGCGGCCGGCCGGAGAAGAAGGCCCGGCGGCGGAGGACCGGGTGACGGTGGCGCAGGGCGAGGAGCCGGCGGGTGAGGGTGAGGAGGCCTTCCCGGCCCGGGTCCTCCGGGAGGGTCCAGTCGAGCCAGCCGAGCGCGTTGTCCTGGCAGTAGGCGTTGTTGTTGCCGCCCTGGGTGCGGCCCATCTCGTCGCCGGCGACGAGCATCGGGACCCCGGTGGAGAGGAGGAGGGTGGTGAGCAGGTTGCGCTGCTGGCGCAGACGGAGGGCGTTGATCGGGGGGTCGTCCGTCTCCCCTTCCGTTCCGCAGTTCCACGAGCGGTTGTCGTGGGTGCCGTCCCGGTTGCCCTCGCCGTTCGCCTCGTTGTGCTTGCGTTCGTACGTCACCAGGTCGCGCAGCGTGAAGCCGTCGTGTGCCGTGACGAAGTTGACCGAGGCGTACGGGCGCCGGCCGCCCCAGGCGTACAGGTCGCTGGAGCCGGAGAGCCGGTAGCCGAGGTCCCGCACGTCGGGCAGCGCCCCGCGCCAGAAGTCCCGTACGGCGTCCCGGTAGCGGTCGTTCCACTCGGTCCACAGGGGCGGGAAGGCGCCGACCTGGTAGCCGCCGTTGCCGACGTCCCAGGGTTCGGCGATGAGCTTGACCCGGCGCAGGACCGGGTCCTGGGCGATGACCGCCAGGAAGGGGGAGAGCATGTCGACGTCGTGCATCGAGCGGGCCAGCGCCGCCGCCAGGTCGAAGCGGAAGCCGTCGACGCCCATCTCCGTCACCCAGTACCGCAGGGAGTCGGTGATGAGGCGCAGGACCTGCGGCTGCACGACGTGCAGGGTGTTGCCGCAGCCCGTGTAGTCGGCGTACCGGCGGGCGTCGGACTGGAGGCGGTAGTAGCCGCGGTTGTCGATGCCCTTGAGGGAGAGGGTGGGGCCGAGCTCGCCGGCCTCCGCGGTGTGGTTGTAGACGACGTCGAGGATGACCTCGATCCCGGCGGCGTGCAGGGCCCGCACCATCCGTTTGAACTCGCCGACCTGCTGCCCGGTCGTCCCCGAGGAGGAGTAGCCGGCGTGCGGGGCGAAGTAGCCGATCGAGTTGTAGCCCCAGTAGTTGCGCAGGCCGCGGCGCAGCAGGTGGTCCTCGTGCGCGAACTGGTGCACCGGGAGCAGTTCGACCGCCGTCACGCCCAGGCGGACCAGGTGGTCGATCGCGGCCGGGTGCGCGAGGCCCGCGTACGTGCCCCGCAGGTGTTCCGGGATGCCGGGGTGCTGTTTCGTGAAGCCCTTGACGTGCAGTTCGTAGATGACCGAGTCCTGCCAGGGCGTCTTGGGCCTGCGGTCGTCGGACCAGTCGTCGTCGTCATGGACGACGACGCCCTTGGGGACGTACGGGGCGGAGTCCCGCTCGTCGCGGACGGTGTCGGCCACGTGCTGCTGCGGCCAGTCACGGACGTGTCCGTAGACCTCGGGCGGCAGGTCGAAGTCCCCGTCGACGGCCCGCGCGTACGGGTCGAGGAGCAGCTTCGCCGGGTTCCAGCGGGCGCCCGTCCAGGGGTCCCAGCGGCCGTGCACCCGGTAGCCGTACCGCCGGCCCGGTCCGACGCCGGGCACGAAGCCGTGCCAGATCTCGTGGGTCAGCTCGGTCAGCGGGAGCCGTGTCTCGGTCCCGTCGGTGTCGAAGAGGCACAGTTCCACGGCCTCCGCCCCGCCCGCCCACAGGGCGAAGTTGGTGCCCGTCACCCCGTCGGGGCCGACCCGGCAGCGGGCCCCCAGCGGGGTCGGTGCCCCGGGCCACACCGGTGGTCCGGGGCGTTCCGGGGCATGGTTGTGTACCGCCTCCTGCTCGGCTGCGCTCGCCACTGTCCCGGCCTCCCGCGGCTCGTCGGGCCCGCACGCGGGGGAGCGGCGGCGTCCCGGCCGCCGCTCCCGCGCTTTGTTCTCCCCCTGTTCTGCCCGCACGGCCGTGCTCCCAACATGCCCCGCACGCACGTTTCCCCTGGAGGGTGGCTGTCGTTGGGCCGGGCGTGACATTCGTATGGAAGCGGGCGAGGCACGCCCTCGTGGTGGCGGGACTGATGGCGGGGCTTGCGGGCTGCACCGGAGCGGACGGCGGTGGCGGCATCGACATCAGTCTGCCGGGCAAGGCGCGGGCCCCCGGCGATGTCATCCGGGTGAGTCCGGAGGACGGCAGCCGGGCGGTGCCGGCCGACGGGCCCGTGGAGGTGAAGGTGGACAGCGGGCGGCTCGAACGGGTGACGGTCGTCCAGGTCGAGGACGGCCGGCGGGCCGCGGTCGCCGGGGAGATCTCGGCGGACGGGCTGCGCTGGCGGCCCCGGCAGGACGCCCGGCTCGCGCTGGCCGCCAAGTACACCGTGGACGCGGTCGCGCTCGACGGGCACGGGCGGCGCTCGGCCCGGCACACCACCTTCACCACCGTGGTCCCCGAGTCCCGTTTCATCGGCTACTTCAAGCCGGAGAACCGTTCCACGGTCGGCACCGGCATGATCGTCTCCTTCGGCTTCAACCGGCCGATCGAGAACCGGGCCGAGGTCGAGCGGGCCATCCGGGTCACCTCGGAGCCGCCGGTGGAGGTCGTCGGCCACTGGTTCGGCAAGGAGCGGCTCGACTTCCGGCCCGCCGCGTACTGGCGGCCCGGGACGAAGGTCACCGTCGAGCTGGGGCTGCGGGACGTCGAGGGGGCGCCCGGGGTGTACGGCATCCAGCGCAAGACGGTCGGCTTCACGGTGGGCCGCTCCCAGGTCTCCCTGGTCGACGCGGCGGAGCACACCATGGAGGTGCGGCGGAACGGCGAACTCCTCGCCACGGTGCCGGTCACGGCGGGCGCGCCGAAGACCACCACGTACAACGGGAAGATGGTCGTCACCGAGCTGTACGACGTGACGCGGATGGACGGCAGGACGGTCGGCTTCGGCGGCGAGTACGACATCAAGGACGTGCCGCACGCCATGCGCCTCACCGACTCGGGGACCTTCCTGCACGGCAACTACTGGGCCGCCGCGTCCACCTTCGGCTCCGCCAACGTCAGCCACGGCTGTGTCGGCCTCCGGGACGAGAAGGGCGGCAGCGCGGACTCGCCCGCGGGCTGGTTCTTCGACCGGACGCTCGTCGGGGACGTGGTGGAGGTGGTGAACTCCAAGGACAAGGAGGTCGACCCCGACAACGGTCTCGGCGGGTGGAACCTGGAGTGGGGCGAGTGGAAGGCCGGTTCGGCCCTGTCGTGACCGCCGATCCCCCGTACCACGCCGACTGGGACTGAACGGTGACATTCGCGAGGAACTTTCGTGTCCTGCGGTGTGATTATCTAGCGCTGTGTGCGCGAGTGGATGCGCACGGGGGTGGGGCCGTGGCATTGCCAGGCCGTGCGAGGGGAGACGACCACAGTGAACGGGCAGCCGATATCGGGGGCATCGGTAGGGGCGCGGGGACGCCGGCGCGGGGGCGTCAGGCTCCAGGCCCTGGCGGCGGGGGCGCTGCTCCTGGTCCTGACCGCCTGCGGCGGCGGTGAGACCGCCACCGGTGGCGGTGCGGGAGGACAGGGACCGGCCGCCCAGGGCGGCGGCAATCAGGAGAACGCGGCCTCCCAGGCGGTCGTGACGATCCTTCCGAAGGACGGCGCCGACTCGGTCGCCACCAGCGGGGTCCTCAAGGTCACCGCGGCGCAGGGCAAGCTGACCACGGTCACGGTCGCCGACTCCAAGGGCACCGAGGTCGAGGGCAAGATCGCCGCCGACGGTGCCAGCTGGTCGCCGACCGCGCACCTGGCGGCGGCCACCCAGTACAAGGTCCACGCGATCGCGAAGGACGCCGACGGCCGTGAGTCGGCGAAGGACACCACCTTCACCACCCTGGTCCCGAAGAACACCTTCATCGGCCACTACACGCCGGAGGACGGTTCGACCGTCGGCGTCGGCATGCCGGTGTCCATCAACTTCACCCGGGGCATCACCAACCCCGAGGCCGTCGAGAAGGCCATCAAGGTGACGGCCGTGCCGGCCGTCGAGATCGAGGGCCACTGGTTCGGCAACGACCGGCTCGACTTCCGTCCCAAGGACTACTGGGCCGCCGGCACCAAGGTGACGGTCGCGCTGAACCTGGACGGCGTCGAGGGCCGCCCGGGCGTCTACGGCAAGCAGAAGAAGTCGATCTCCTTCACCATCGGCCGCCGTCAGGTCTCCACCGTCGACGCGAGCGCCAAGACGATGAAGGTCGAGCGGGACGGCAAGATCATCAAGACGCTGCCGATCACCGCGGGCGCGCCGTCCACGACCACCTACAACGGTGAGATGGTCATCAGCGAGAAGTTCAAGGTGACCCGCATGAACGGGGCCACGGTCGGCTTCGGCGGCGAGTACGACATCAAGGACGTGCCGCACGCGATGCGTCTGTCCAACTCGGGCACCTTCGTCCACGGCAACTACTGGGCCCCCGCCTCCACCTTCGGCTCGTCGAACGTCAGCCACGGCTGCGTCGGTCTGCGGGACGCGCGGGGCGCGGGCGACAGCTCGATGCCGGCGGCCTGGTTCTACGACAGCTCGATCATCGGTGACGTCGTGATCGTGAAGAACTCCAAGGACAAGCAGATCACCCCGGAGAACGGCCTCAACGGCTGGAACATGGACTGGGCGGACTGGATCGCCTAGTCGTACGCGAGCGAGTGCGGGCCCGGTGCTGTGAGCAACAGCACCGGGCCCCTTCGCGTTAACGGACACTAACCTTTCCCCATGACTGTGAACCTCGAAGTCGCCGAAGGCGTCGGCACGATCCGCCTCGACCGCCCCCCGATGAACGCCCTGGACATCGCCACCCAGGACCGTCTGCGCGAGCTGGCCCAGGAGGCGACCGACCGCGACGACGTGCGGGCCGTGGTCCTCTACGGCGGCGAGAAGGTGTTCGCGGCCGGCGCGGACATCAAGGAGATGCAGGTCATGGACCACGTGGCCATGGTCAAGCGGTCGCGCGCCCTCCAGGACTCCTTCACCGCCATCGCCCGCATCCCGAAGCCGGTCGTCGCCGCGATCACCGGTTACGCCCTGGGCGGCGGCTGCGAGCTCGCGCTCTGCGCCGACTACCGGATCGCCGCCGACAACGCGAAGCTGGGCCAGCCGGAGATCCTGCTCGGCCTGATCCCCGGCGCGGGCGGGACGCAGCGCCTGTCGCGGCTCGTCGGCCCCTCCAAGGCCAAGGACCTCATCTTCACCGGCCGGATGGTGAAGGCCGACGAGGCCCTGACGCTCGGTCTGGTCGACCGGGTCGTCCCGGCCGCCGAGGTGTACGAGCAGGCGCACGCCTGGGCCGCGAAGCTGGCGCAGGGCCCGGCCGTCGCCCTGCGGGCGGCGAAGGAGGCGATCGACCAGGGCCTGGAGGCCGACATCGACACCGGTCTCGCCATCGAGCGGACCTGGTTCGCGGGCCTGTTCGCCACCGAGGACCGGGAGCGCGGGATGCGCTCCTTCGTCGAGGAGGGCCCCGGGAAGGCGAAGTTCGCCTGACGATCCTTCACGGGTGGGGGCCGATTCCGTCGGAACGGCCCCCGCGGAGTGCTCCGTGCGGCCATGATGGGGGGCATGGCGGGCCTGGAGGGTAGGGAACAACCGTGGCAGCGCGCGAGCGCCGCCACGCCGCGGTGGTCACCGGCCGCGGACGACGAACAGGCCGCCGACGCAGTGGAGTTGTACGGCAATCCGGCCGAGGAGGATGTCCGGCTGCCGTCCCGCCCCGAGTCCGCGTGGGTGGCCCGCAGGCTCACCCAGCACGTCGTGCTGCGCCAGTGGGCGCTCGGTCCGACGATCGCCGAGCACGCGGTGCTGCTCGTCTCGGAGCTCGTCGGGAACGCCGTCCGGCACACCGGGGCCAGGGTCTTCGCGCTGCGGTTACAGCGCCGCCGCGGCTGGATCCGGATCGAGGTGCGTGATCCCTCGCGCGGACTGCCGTGTCTGATGCCGGTGCACGAGCTCGACATCAGCGGCCGCGGCCTGTTCCTCGTCGACAAGCTCGCCGACCGCTGGGGCGTGGACCTGGCGCCGCGCGGCAAGACGACCTGGTTCGAGATGCGGGTCGCGGACCGGCCCTGAGGGTCCGAGCGCACGAAGCCCGGACGCACGGAAGCCCCCGTGCGCCGTGGTGGGGTGCGTGGGGGCTTCCGTGGGGTGCGCCGTGGACGGGGGGGTGTATCCACGGCGCCGCTATGTCGACCTGGCCCGGGTCAATGGGGGTCGTGTCTCCGACTATGGCAGACGGGGGGCCTTGCCGCCAAAAGTCCCTAGTGGGGCAAGGTCGGGCAAAACCGGACAGTTCGATAGTGAATCGTTGGTGACATGCGGCACTCACCTTGTAAACAGTGAATGGCTATGCGGTTCATTGATTGTTTCCCGGGGTCGTCCGCATGGTGGACGCCCGGCGTGGCTCCGCAAACGTCCTGAATTGGCCTAATCGTGACCAATCGGGCGACATCCCTCTTGAATGGTCGCGTGAAGCCGACCGACCGCCGAGGAGCCCTCCGGACGGGCGCGGCCGCCGCCCTCGCGGGAGCCCTCGCCACCGCCTGCGGCACGGAACCCCGCCCCGCCCCCACCGCCGCGCGTCGCCCCGCCCCCGCGCCCGTCGCCGCCCCGGCCCCCCGCAGCTTCCCCGGACAGCCGGACGAGATCACCCACGGCCCCCGCGACCGGCCCCGGGTCGCCCTCACCTTCCACGGCCAGGGCGACCCCGCCCTCGCCCGGCGGCTCCTCACCGAGGCCGAGCGGGCCGGCGCCCGCGTCACCGTCCTCGCCGTCGGCAGCTGGCTCGACGAACACCCCGCCCTGGCCCGCCGCGTCCTCGACGGCGGCCACGACCTCGGCAACCACACCCAGCGCCACATCGACATCAACGCCATGACCGAGGCCCAGGCCCTCGCCGAGATCGAGGCCTGCGCCGGACGGCTGCGCCGGCTCACCGGCTCCGTCGGCACCTGGTTCCGCCCCTCCCGCGCCAGGAACGCCGCCCCCGCCGTCCTGCGCGCCGCCCGGCGCGCCGGATACCCGCACGTCCTCTCGTACGAGGTCGACTCCCTCGACTTCACCTCGCCCGGCGCCGCGGCCGTCGTCCGCAACGTCACCGGGGCCGTCCGCGCCGGATCCGTCGTCAGCCTGCACTTCGGCTACCCGGACACCGCCGCCGCGCTGCCCGTCCTCCTCGCCGACCTCGACCGCCGCGGCCTGAGCGCGGTCACCACCACGGAGCTGCTGAGCTGATGGCACACCCCACGAAGAGACCCCTCTCGACTCGGACCCGGGTCCTCCTCGCCGCCGCCCTCCTCGCCGGCCTCGCCGGCTGCGGCAGCGCGAACCACCCCGAGGGCGCCGCCCCCGTGAAGAAGGCCGCCGCCCCCGCCGTACCCAAGCCGGCCGCCGCACCCAGCGGACTCCCCGGCATGCCGCCCCCGCTCGACGCGCACGACGTCTACGCCGCCGACCGGCCGAACCGGCTCTCCCCGGTGGTACGGAACTTCCCCTCCCGGGTCTACGTCCCCAACACCAACTCCAATACGGTCTCCGTCATCGACCCCACCACCTACCAGGTCGTCGAGACCATCCCGGTCGGCATCCAGCCCCAGCACGTCGTCCCCTCCTGGGACCTGAAGACCCTCTGGGTCAACAACAACCGGGGCCACACCCTCACCCCCATCGACCCCGCCACCGGCGTCGCCGGCAAGCCCGTCGAGGTCCACGACCCGTACAACCTCTACTTCACGCCCAACGGCAAGTACGCCATCGTGATGGCCTCCCTCGACCGCGAACTCGTCTTCCGCGACCCGCACACCATGGAGCGGAAGAAGTCCGTCCCGGTCAGCTGCTACGGCGTCAACCACGCCGACTTCTCCGCCGACGGGCGCTACTTCGTCGTCTCCTGCGAGTTCTCCGGCGAACTCCTCAAGGTCGACACCGAGAAGATGGAGGTGATCGGCCAGCAGAAACTGCCCTTCGACGGCGCCATGCCGCAGGACGTGAAGATCTCGCCCGACGGCAAGACCTTCTACATCGCCGACATGATGGCCCACGGCATGTGGGTCCTGGACGGCGAGAAGTTCACCACCCCCACCCTGCTCCCCACCGGCAAGGGCTGCCACGGCCTCTACATCAGCCGGGACTCGCGCGAGATGTACGTCTCCAACCGCGGCGAGGGCTCCGTCTCCGTCTTCGACTTCGAGCAGAACAAGCTCACCAAGAAGTGGAAGCTCCCCGACGGCGGCTCGCCCGACATGGGCGGCGTCTCCGCCGACGGCAAGGTCCTGTGGCTCTCCGGACGCTACGACTCCGAGGTGTACGCGCTCGACACCACCACCGGCAAGCAGCTCGCCCGCATCCCCGTCGGCAGCGGCCCGCACGGACTCGCGGTCTACCCGCAGCCGGGCCGCTACTCCCTCGGCCACACCGGGATCTTCCGGTAGCGGCTCAGCCGGCGATCAGGAGCGCCTCCGAGGCCACCGGGCGGTAGCCCGCCGCCTGGAAGACACGGACGCTGCGGGCGTTGCCCGGAGACTGCTGGGCCCACACCACCTCGCCCGGGGTGAGGTGGCGGGCCGCCGTCGCCAGGGCCCGTCCCAGGCCCCGGTGGCGCACCTCCTCGTCCACCTCTATCGCCGCCTCCCAGCGGCCCGCCACGCCCCGGCCCAGGACCAGGACGCCGCCGTCGGCCGCCCACACCCGGACGTCGTCGCGGAACTTCAGCGCCCGCGCCACCCGGGGGTGCGTCGGGTCGTCGATCTCGCGGAGCTCCAGGGGCGGCGGGCCCGGCAGCGCGTCGGCCACCGTGAGCAGGTCGATCGTGTTCATGTGGCGGCCGGTGCGGGCCATCAGCGCGAGCAGGAAGGCCGGGTTCATGCTCGCCGCGAGCGGGTCGCTCGCCGTGGCCGCCAGCTCGGCCCGTACCCAGTCCGGGTCGGCGTCCGTGAAGACCACCGAGTGCGCCGTGAAGGCCAGCACCCCCGCGTCCCGGACGCCGGGCTGCGGCACCACCGTCGTCCTGCCGTCCGGGGGCGGGAAATCCCCGTGCGCCGCCGCTGCCAGGATGCGTGCCACCTCGTCGCTCATGCCCCCATCATCCGGCAGGGAACGGCCAGCTAATCTGGCCCCCGTCAGACAAGCACCAAGAAGGGGCGGACGCAGTGGCCGACATCGACGAGGCACGCAGGGCATTCAACAGCTTCGACACCGACGGGGACGGTTTCATCACCGCCACGGAGTACAAGAGCCTCATGGCGAAGCACGGCGACTTCCACGTCACCGAGACGGTCGCGGCCGTGCTCATCAAGCAGCGCGACGACAACGGCGACGGTGTGCTGTCCTGGGACGAGTTCTGGGCGCACTACAACAAGGGCTGAGCCGGCCCCCGAGGCGAGGCCTCATCCGCCGGGCCCCGGTGGGCGCAGCAACCCCGCGTTGCCGCCCGCACGGGGCCCGGTGCTGTTTCCGCCGGCCCCCGGCGCCGCCGGAGCCGCCCGGGCCGGTCCCTGACGCGAACGGCCGGCCCCGGGGATCCCGGGACCGGCCGTTCGCGTGAGTGGACGGTTCAGCACTCGATGATGTTCACCGCGAGACCGCCGCGCGCGGTCTCCTTGTACTTGACGCTCATGTCGGCGCCCGTCTCCTTCATGGTCTTGATGACCTTGTCGAGGGAGACCAGGTGGCTGCCGTCGCCGCGCATCGACATCTTCGCCGCCGTGACGGCCTTGACCGCCGCCATGCCGTTCCGCTCGATGCACGGGATCTGCACCAGACCGCCGACCGGGTCGCAGGTCAGGCCCAGGTTGTGCTCCATGCCGATCTCGGCCGCGTTCTCCACCTGCTCGGGGGAGCCGCCGAGGACCTCGGCCAGCGCGCCGGCCGCCATCGAGCAGGCCGAGCCGACCTCGCCCTGGCAGCCGACCTCGGCGCCGGAGATCGAGGCGTTCTCCTTGAAGAGCATGCCGACCGCGCCGGCCGCCAGCATGAAGCGGACGATGCCGTCGTCGTCGGCGCCCGGGACGAAGTTCATGTAGTAGTGCAGGACCGCGGGGATGATGCCGGCCGCGCCGTTCGTCGGGGCGGTGACCACGCGGCCGCCCGCCGCGTTCTCCTCGTTCACGGCCATCGCGTAGAGGGTGATCCACTCCATGGCGTGCGCGGCCGGGTCGCCCTCGGAGCGCAGCTTGCGGGCCGAGGTCGCGGCGCGGCGGCGGACCTTCAGGCCGCCGGGCAGGATGCCCTCGCGGGACATGCCGCGCGAGACGCAGGCCTGCATGACCCGCCAGATCTCCAGGAGACCCGTGCGGATCTCCTCCTCGGTGCGCCAGGCCTTCTCGTTCTCCAGCATCAGGGAGGAGATCGAGAGGCCGGTCTCCTTGGTGAGGCGGAGCAGCTCGTCGCCGGTGCGGAAGGGGTACTTCAGGACGGTGTCGTCCGGGATGATCGGGTTCTCGCCGGCGACCGCGTCCTCGTCGACGACGAAGCCGCCGCCGACGGAGTAGTACGTCTTCTCCAGGACGAGCCCGCCCTCGGCGTCGTACGCGAAGACCGTCATGCCGTTGGCGTGGTACGGGAGGGCCTTGCGCCGGTGCAGGATCAGGTCGGCGTCGAAGTCGAAGGGGATCTCGTGCGCGCCGAGCAGGTTGATCTTCCCGCTCGCCTTGATCCGCTCGAACTCGTCGTCGGCGGTCTCCACGTTCACCGTGCGCGGCGAGTTGCCCTCCAGGCCGAGGAGTACGGCCTTCGGGGTGCCGTGGCCGTGGCCGGTGGCGCCGAGCGAGCCGTACAGCTCGGCCCGTATCGCCGCCGTGTGGGCGAGCAGGCCCTCGTTCTTCAGGCGACGGGCGAACATCCGGGCAGCCCTCATGGGGCCCACCGTGTGGGAGCTCGACGGACCGATGCCGATCGAGAACAGGTCGAAGACCGAGATGGCCACGGGGAGGACTCCTTGTGGGGGCTAGACGCCGTTGTCTGCCGGGGTGGAGCAGAAAAGCGCGAAGAAGGGCTGAGCAGGGCTGAGCAAGGGCAGGGGCACCGCGCTCACTGTCCAGTGTGCGCGGTGCCCCGGAGATTCCGTACGAACAAAAGGGTACGAAATTACTTCAGGCCGGGGTACAGCGGGTGCTTGTCGGCGAGCGCCGTCACCCGGGCCTTGAGGGCTGCGGCCTTGTCGGCGTCGAAGCCCGGCTTCAGGGTCTCCGCGATGACGTCGGCGACCTCGGCGAAGTCCTCGGCCTGGAAGCCGCGGGTCGCGAGGGCCGGCGTGCCGATGCGCAGACCGGAGGTGACCATCGGCGGTCGCGGGTCGTTCGGAACGGCGTTCCGGTTGACCGTGATGCCGACCTCGTGGAGACGGTCCTCGGCCTGCTGGCCGTCGAGCTCGGAGTTGCGCAGGTCCACCAGGACCAGGTGCACGTCCGTGCCGCCGGACAGGACGGAGACACCGTGGGCGGTGACGTCGTCCTGGACCAGGCGCTCGGCCAGCGCGCGGGCGCCGTCCAGGGTGCGCTGCTGGCGCTCCTTGAACTCCTCCGAGGCCGCGACCTTGAAGGAGACGGCCTTGGCCGCGATCACGTGCTCCAGCGGGCCGCCCTGGAAACCGGGGAAGACCGAGGAGTTCAGCTTCTTCGCGAACTCCTTCTTCGCCAGGATGATGCCGCCGCGCGGGCCGCCGAGCGTCTTGTGCGTGGTGGAGGTCACCACGTCCGCGTACTCGACCGGGTTCGGGTGCAGACCGGCGGCGACGAGACCCGCGAAGTGGGCCATGTCGACCCACAGGTAGGCCTCGACCTCGTCGGCGATCCGGCGGAACTCGGCGAAGTCCAGCTGGCGCGGGTAGGCGGACCAGCCCGCGATGATCACCTTCGGGCGGTGCTCCTTGGCGAGGCGCTCGACCTCGGCCATGTCGACCAGACCGGCCTCGTCCACGTGGTACGCGACCACGTTGAACTGCTTGCCGGAGAAGTTCAGGCGCATGCCGTGGGTGAGGTGGCCGCCGTGGGCCAGGTCCAGACCCAGGATCGTGTCGCCGGGCTGGGCGATCGCGAAGAGGGCGGCCTGGTTCGCGGAGGCGCCGGAGTGCGGCTGGACGTTGGCGTACTCGGCGCCGAACAGGTCCTTGATCCGGTCGATGGCGATCTGCTCGGCCACGTCGACGTGCTCGCAGCCGCCGTAGTAGCGGCGGCCCGGGTAGCCCTCGGCGTACTTGTTGGTGAGGACGGAGCCCTGGGCCTCCATGACCGCGACCGGAGCGAAGTTCTCCGAGGCGATCATCTCGAGGGTGGACTGCTGACGGCGGAGCTCGGCGTCGACGGCGGCGGCGACGTCGGGGTCCAGCTCGTGGAGGGGAGTGTTCAGAAGCGACATGAATCGATCCCTAGGGGGTCTCGGGCCCGGTCTCAGTTCCCGGCGGAGAACTTCGTGTACTCGTCGGCGGAGAGCAGGTTCTGCGGCTCGTCCGTGACGCGCACCTTGAACAGCCAGCCACCCTCGAACGGAGCCGTGTTCACCAGGGACGGGTCGTCCACCACGTCCTGGTTGGCCTCGACGACCTCGCCCGTGACGGGGGAGTAGAGGTCGCTGACGGACTTCGTCGACTCCAGCTCGCCACAGGTCTCGCCCGCGGTGACGGTGTCGCCGACGGCGGGGAGCTGGGCGTAGACGACGTCACCGAGCGCGTTGGCCGCGAACTCCGTGATGCCGACCGTCGCGACGCCGTCCTCGGCGGCCGACAGCCACTCGTGCTCCTCGGTGTAGCGCAGCTCGTTGGGGTTGCTCATGACCTGATTCTCCTGGATCGGGGGAGTACTGATGAACGTGGGTCTTACGGGGTGAGACGCGGAGTGAGACGAGTTCGTCACTTCTGGCGCTTGTAGAAGGGCAGCGCCACGACCTCGTAGGGCTCGTGGGTGCCGCGGATGTCCACGCCCACACCCGGGGTGCCGGGCGTGGCGTGCGCCGCGTCCACGTAGGCCATCGCGATCGGCTTTCCGAGGGTCGGGGACGGGGCACCGGAGGTGACCTCGCCGATGACCTCGCCGTCCTTGACGACCTGGAAGCCGGCGCGCGGGACCCGGCGGCCCTCGGCGACCAGGCCGACGAGCTTGCGCGGCGGGGCGGACTCGGCGCGCTCGGCGGCCTTCTCCAGGGCCTCGCGGCCGACGAAGCGGCCCTCGTTGGTCGTCTTCTCGAACTTCACGACCCGGCCGAGGCCGGCGTCGAAGGGGGTGAGGGCGGTCGTCAGCTCGTGGCCGTACAGCGGCATGCCCGCCTCCAGGCGGAGCGTGTCGCGGCAGGACAGGCCGCAGGGGATGAGGCCGACCGGGGCACCGGCCTCGGTCAGGGCCTTCCAGACGCCCTCGGCGTGCTCGGGCTTCAGGAACAGCTCGAAGCCGTCCTCGCCGGTGTAGCCGGTGCGGGCGATCAGCGCGGGGACGCCGGCGACCGTGCCGGGCAGGCCGGCGTAGTACTTGAGGCCGTCCAGGTCGGCGTCGGTGAGCGACTTCAGGATGCCGGGGGACTCCGGGCCCTGGACCGCGATCAGGGCGTACGCGTCGCGGTCGTCGCGGACCTCGGCGTCGAAGCCGTCGGCGCGGGCCACCAGGGCGTCCAGGACGATCTGGGCGTTGGAGGCGTTGGCGACGACCATGTACTCCGTCTCGCCGAGGCGGTAGACGATCAGGTCGTCGAGGATGCCGCCGTCCTCCTGGCAGATCATCGTGTAGCGGGCGCGGCCGTTGCCCACGGTCGAGATGTTGCCGACGAGGGCGTGGTCGAGGAGCTCCACGGCCTGCGGGCCCGTGACGGTGATCTCGCCCATGTGGGAGAGGTCGAAGAGGCCGGCCTTGGTGCGGACGGCGTTGTGCTCGTCGCGCTCGCTGCCGTACCGCAGCGGCATGTCCCAGCCGGCGAAGTCGGTCATGGTCGCGCCCAGCGAACGATGCAGGGCATCGAGGGCGGTCAGGCGGGGGGCAGTGCTCATGGGGTGGCTCCCGGGTCCCAAGGGCGTGATCGGTGACGAAAACACATGACGGGCGAGGACGTCCTCCCCATCTGTCATGGAACCTGAGAGGTTCACCGAGAGCATCTCGTCACCGAGGGATCGGCGCCGGGATATCGGCTTGCACCTTGGGTGGGGACACGACAGGTGTCCCGCTTTTCAGATCTGCCTCATCCACGCGGTACGGGGCCTGAGAGATTCAAGGGAGGGTCTTGCTCCTTCGGCGCCCGGACGCGCTCGGCGGTCCGGAACTCTCCCGCGCGGATTCGAGCGGCCGGTATGCGATTGTGCGGCGACTGTGCGCGCCTGGCGCGGACATCATTGCATGCGGTGTCGGCGGGGCAAATCGCTTGTGTCGCATTACCGATTCTTTACACTTCGTGGGCAAGGGTCTCCTCAGGTCTCCTGAGACCCGACAGGGGGAGAGCGATGAGGATCCAGCACACCGGCGCATACGCCACGAGTACCGGCATACCGTCCCAGCGGGCCCGCGCCCGGAGCCGCCGCCGCGGCCGCCTGCTGCGGGACCTGCGCGAGCGCGGCGGCCGAGGCCCCCGCGCCCTCACCTACGCCGCCGGCGACCTCGTCGTCGTCTCCGGACTGCCCGGCAGCGGCAAGTCCACCCTGATGAAGCGCGCCGCCGAGGGCAGCGGCATCGACTCCCAGGACGCCCGCGAGCGCTGGGAGGCCCGCATGCCCCGCCTCCTCCCGTACGCCGTCTACCGCCCCCTGGTCCGGATCGCGCACTACGCCGGACTGCGCCGCGCCCTGCGCTCCGGCGCGAGCCTGATCGTCCACGACTGCGGCACCCAGTCCTGGGTGCGCGGCTGGCTCGCCCGCGAGGCGAGACGGCGCGGCCGCGCCCTGCACCTGGTCCTCCTCGACGTCACCCCGGACACCGCGCGGGCCGGCCAGGAGGCCCGGGGCCGGGGCGTCTCCACGTACGCCTTCGCGCGGCACCGGCGGGCCGTCGGCCGGCTCCTCCGGGCCGCCGAGTCCGGCAGCCTCCCGCACGGCTGCGCCTCGGCGACCCTCCTCGACCGGGACGCCGCCGACCTCCTCCGCAGGATCGGCTTCCGGGAGGCCGCCTGAAGCGGGTCCGTGCACGGGGGAGGCGTCCCGCCCCGTCCCGGGACGGGGCGGGACGCCCGTACCCTTCCCTTTTGGCCACGGCGGTGCCGGGGCGGCGTTAGGGTGCTGCCGGGCGGCCGGTGCGGCAGGCCGTGCGAGAAGGGGAAACGCGACCGTGGACGTGACGTGGCCGGGCAACGAGCTCGAAGAGGTCCTTGCCGCCTCACTCGGCAACCCCGAGGCGGGAGCCCGACTGGTCGAGGTGCTGGGCCGCAGCCCGGTCTGGGTGCCCCTGCCCAACGGCGGCGGCCCCGAGAGCCAGAACCTCGACCTCGCCACCATGGAGATCGAGGGCGCGGCCTTCGTCCCGGTCTTCAGCTCCGAGCAGCAGCTCCTCGCCTGTGTCGGCGACCACATGTCCTTCACCGTCGCCCCCGCCCGTGACTTCGCCCGCGGACTGCCCCCGCAGCTCGGCATCGCCGTGAACCCGGGCGGCACCGTCGGCGTGCCGCTGCCCCCGCCCGCCGTCGCCGAGCTCTGCCGCGCCGGCCGCACCCCGCTCGACGGCCCCGCCGCCGGCGGCCGCGTCCGCCTCTTCGAGCCCGACTGGCAGGACGACCCGGTCGACTTCCTCGCCGCCGCCTCCGCCGAGTTCGAGGCCACCGGAGTCGTCGTCACCGCCCGCCGCGCCCTCGCCAGCGTCGAGGGCACCGAACCGGCCCTCTTCATCGGCGTCGAGCTGGGCGGCTGGGACGGCGTCGACCGCAACGCCCCCCTGGACGCCCTCGGCCGCGCCCTCGGCCGGGTCGAGGTCGCCTGGCCGGTCAACCTCATCCTGCTCGACATGGCGCAGGACCCGGTCGGCGACTGGATGCTGGAGCGGGTTCGCCCCTTCTACCAGCGCGCCGCCGTGTGAGCGGCCCCCTGTTTAAGCTGAACTGACTCGATCGCTGGACAGACGTACGTGGTGGACGGAAGAGGGGCGGGACCCAGGGTGAGCGCGTCAGGCACCGCTTCGGCCGGGACGGTCGAGCACATGCTGCGCCAGGTGGCACCCGGACGCTACGACGCGTACGAGCAGTTGCTGCACGCCCTCGCCGACGGCGAGCTCTGGATGCTGCTCTGGCAGGGCGCGCCCGGCTCGCCCGACGCCCAGTACGGGAACATGGAGGTCGACGGCTTCGGCTACGCGCCCTGCGTCACCTCCCCCCAGGAGCTCGCCGCCTCCGGCTGGAACCGCGCCCACGAGCTCGTCACCGGCCGCGAGATCGCCCGCGCCCTCTACCCCGACCGCTGGGGTGTCTGGCTCAATCCGCACGCCCCCGGCGGCGGCGTCGGCATCCCCTGGGCCGACCTGCGCCGGATCGCCACCGGTCTCGACCGGATGCCCGCCGGGCCGCTGCGCGTCACCGAGCCCGCCCTGGAGATCCCGCAGTTCTACGCCCTGCTCACGCAGAACGCGCACCGCACCCCGGCCGTCCGGTCGCTGCGCCGCGGCTGGGTGCAGCCGGCGCTCGGCTCCCCGTACCTCGCCATCGGTCTCGACCTGTACGACACGTCCCCGGCGACCGTGGACACGGTCCGCTCGATGATGCGCCAGTCGATCGGCTCCGTCCCCGACGGGCTGCCCGTCTCCACGGTCGCCCTCTCCGACGCGTACGACCCGGTGGCCCTCTGGCTGCGGGCGAACGCCCGCCCCTTCTACGACCGCGAGGCCCACGCCGGACGCGGCTCCGCCGCCGTACCGGGGTACGGATACCCGCCACCGGCGCCGTCCGGATACTGAGACGTCCCTCGTGTCCCACTTGTCGGCAAAGGCCTCCGGAGTCCGCTCCGGAGGCCTTCGTTCACCCCAATTCGACAGCTCGCGACACCAGTTGAGCGACATGTCCGATTGAGGGCGAGAGGGACCCGGTTGGTCCGCTCAGGTGATCACGACGTCCGGATAACGGAAGTCGCAGCACCGCATCACGTTTGAGCAAACATTCACCTTCAGGTCTGGCGGGTGATCGCGAGCGCATTGAAGACTCCCCGGAACACAGGACGTTCGGCTCCTTTCGAGCCGGTGTCCAGCAGGTTGTTCCACCGAGCCGCTACCCGCGGCGGGCAAGGGCCGGCTACCGGCGGCCGAGAGGGGTCCTCACCACGATGACGGCACCACTGCACGAGACGAGTGCGGGCGAGGCGACCGCCACCGTCGACGGCGCGCCCGACGCTCCCGGCACTCCGGACAACTCCGGCACACCCGGCAAGGCGATCGAGGGGCGCTCGCCCTGGAAGATCGCCTGGACCCGCCTCAAGCGCGACAAGCTGGCCCTCGCGGGCGCCTTCGTCGTCGTCTTCCTGATCCTCGTCGCGATCTTCGCGCCGGTCATCGTGGGCCTCCTGGGCCACCCGCCGGACGAGTTCCACGAGGACCAGATCGACCCGCTGTTCGGCACGCCGATCGGGTCCTGGGGCGGCGTGAGCAAGGACTTCCTGTTCGGCGTCGAGCCCGTCAACGGCCGCGACGTCTTCAGCCGGATCGTCTACGGCGCCCGGATCTCGCTGCTCGTCGCCTTCCTGGCGGCGGTCTTCGCGGTCTTCCTCGGCACCGTGCTCGGCATCATCGCGGGCTACTTCGGCGGCTGGATCGACGCGGCCCTCAGCCGGGTCATGGACGTCATGCTCGCCTTCCCGCAGCTGCTCTTCACGATCGCCCTGGTCTCGGTGCTGCCCAACCAGTTCCTCGGCCTGGACGGATCCGGCGTGCGCATCGCCGCGCTCGTCCTGGTGATCGGCTTCTTCGGCTGGCCGTACGTCGGCCGCATCGTCCGCGGCCAGACCCTCTCACTGCGCAACCGCGAGTACGTCGAGGCCGCCCAGAGCCTGGGCGCCGGCCGGCTCTACATCCTGCGGCGCGAGCTGCTGCCCAACCTGATCGCCCCGATCATGGTCTACGCGACCCTGATGATCCCCACCAACATCCTCACCGAAGCGGCGCTCAGCTTCCTCGGCGCGGGTGTGAAGCCTCCCACCGCTTCCTGGGGCCAGATGCTGTCGACGGCGATCACCACCTACGAGTCGGACCCCCTGTTCATGGTGATCCCCGGCCTCGCGATCTTCATCACCGTCCTGGCGTTCAACCTCTTCGGCGACGGCGTGCGTGACGCGCTCGACCCGAAGGGCTCCCGCTGACCGTTCGCCGACGACACGCAAGACCCGCCCCTGCCGCTGGCGACAGGAGGCCCACCCCAATCGGCGGACCGCCGTAACGGCCGCCACTATCCCGGAGGTTGCTGGACCCATGCTGAAGAGCTCTCAGCGCAGAATCGCCGCGGGCGCGCTGCTTGCCGCGGCCACGATGGTCGTCACGACCGCCTGTGGCGGCGGCAGCGGCGACAACGGTGGCGGCAAGGGCGGCAAGGCCGGCGCCGCCGGCTTCAACGCCGCCGTGAACAAGGTCGCCAACGCCTCCGACAAGAAGGGCGGCGAGCTGAAGTTCATCGGCTCGCAGGAGGCGGACTCGTGGGACCCGCAGCGCGGTTACTACGGCTTCGTGTGGGACTTCCAGCGCTACTACACGCGTCAGCTCGTCTCCTTCAAGTCCGAGCCGGGCGCCGCCTCCACCGAGCTGGTCCCGGACCTCGCCACCGACTCCGGCAAGGTCTCGGCCGACGGCCTCACCTACACGTTCACGCTGAAGGACGGCGTGAAGTGGGAGGACGGCAAGCCGATCACCTCCAAGGACATCAAGTACGGCATCGAGCGCATCTGGGCCCAGGACGTCATCTCCGGCGGCCCGATCTACCTCCAGCAGGTCCTCGACCCCAAGGGCGCGTACAAGGGCCCGTACAAGGACACGACCGCGGACAAGCTCGGCCTGAGCGCGATCGAGACCCCGGACGACAAGACCATCATCTTCAAGCTGCCGGTCGCCAACGGTGACTTCCTGCAGATGCTGGCCATGCCCGCCGCCTCCCCGGTCCGCCAGGACAAGGACACCAAGGCCAAGTACGGCCTGAACGTCTTCTCCTCCGGCCCGTACAAGTGGCAGTCGTACACGCCGAACAAGTCCATGAAGCTGGTGCGCAACACCAACTGGGACGCCAAGACGGACACCATCCGCAAGGCGCTCCCGGACACCATCAGCGTCACGTTCACCACGAACGCCGACGACATGGACAACCGTCTCATCGAGGGCGAGTACGACCTCGACATCAACGCGACGGGCATCGGTGCCGCCGCCCGCCAGAAGGCGCTCCAGCAGCACAAGGAGAACGTCGACAACCCGCAGACGGGCTTCATCCGCTACGCGGTCTTCCCGCAGACGGTCATCGACAACGTCGAGTGCCGCAAGGCGATCATCTACGCGGCCGACTCCAAGTCCCTCCAGACCGCCCGTGGTGGCCCGCAGGCCGGTGGCGACATCGCCTCCAACATGCTGCCGCCGGCGATCAAGGGTGCCGACCCGAAGGCCGACCCGTACGGCAAGCTCGGTGGCACCCCGGACCTGGCCAAGGCCAAGGAGGCGCTGAAGAAGTGCGGTAAGCCGAACGGCTTCAAGACCACGATCGCGGTCCGCAACAACAAGAAGATCGAGATCGCGACCGCCGAGTCCCTCCAGCAGTCGCTGAAGGCCGTCGGCATCGACGCCCAGATCGACCAGTTCGACGGCGCCCAGACCTCCGGCATCATCGGTTCGCCGAAGGTGGTCAAGGAGAAGGGCTACGGCATCATCATCATGGGCTGGGGCGCCGACTTCCCGACCGGTCAGGGCTTCCTCCAGCCGCTGGTCGACGGCCGCTTCATCCTGCAGAGCGGTAACAACAACTTCTCCGAGCTGAACGACAAGGCCATCAACGGCCTGTTCGACCAGGCGCTGAAGGAGACCGACCCGGCCAAGGCCGGCGAGCTCTACAAGCAGATCAACACGAAGGTGTCGGAGGCCGCGGTCTACCTGCCCTTCACCCACGAGAAGAACATCATCTGGCGCAGCTCCCGGCTGACCAACGTCTACACGGCGGACGCCTACAACGGCCGCTACGACTACGCGTCGCTCGGCGTCGTCAAGTAATCCGACCCGCTTCACCGGCGCACCACCCGCCGCCAGGTCCGAAGGGCAGGTGATGGCCGTGGGCGGCGGCCGGGGAACCCGATCGGGTTCCCCGGCCGCCGACCGGCCGACCGCATGCTTGCATACATAATCCGACGGCTCTTCGCAGTCGTCGTGATGCTGCTCGTCGTCACGCTCGTGACGCTCAGCATCTTCTTCCTCATCCCCAAGATGACCGGCAGCGATCCTGCCGCGATGTTCGTCGGCAAGCAGGCGGATCCGGCTTCCATCGAGGCCATCCGGCAGAAGCTGGGCCTGGACGAGCCGATCCTGGTGCAGTTCTGGCACTTCGTCTCCGGCATCTTCGTCGGCCGGGACTACACCGGCGGCGGCGACACCATCCACTGCGCCGCGCCCTGCTTCGGCTACTCGTTCCGTACCGAGCAGGACGTGTCGACGATGCTGGTCGACGCCTTCCCCATCACCCTGTCGATGGTCCTCGGCGCCGCCGTGCTGTGGCTGATCCTGGGCGTCTCGACCGGTGTCATCTCCGCGCTCAAGCGGGGCACGATCGTCGACCGCACCGCGATGATCACCGCGCTCGCCGGTGTCTCGCTCCCCATCTTCTTCACGGGCATGCTGTCGCTGCTCGTCTTCCGCACGCAGCTGCACTGGCTCAACGCCTCGTACACGCCGATCACCGACTCCTTCGGCGGCTGGTTCGGCGGTCTCCTGCTTCCCTGGGTGACGCTCGCCTTCCTGTACGCGGCGATGTACGCGCGGCTCACCCGCGCCACCATGCTGGAGGTCCTGGGCGAGGACTACATCCGTACCGCCCGGGCCAAGGGCCTGCCCGAGCCGGTCGTGCTCGGCAAGCACGCCATGCGCTCCACCATGACCCCCATCCTGACCATCTTCGGCATGGACCTCGGCGCCCTCGTCGGCGGCGCGATCCTGACCGAGACCACGTTCAACCTGCAGGGCCTCGGCTGGATGGCCATCAAGGGAGTCAGCGAGCGCGACCTGCCGCTGATCCTGGCCGTCACGCTCATCACGGCGACCTGCGTGGTCATCGCCAACCTCGTGGTGGACCTTCTGTACGCGGTGATCGACCCCCGAGTGAGGCTCGCATGACGGACAAGCTGACGAAGACGGGCGCGGCGGTCGGAGAGCCCGTCGACACCGGGAAGTCCGCCCCCTCCGACGCCTTCCTCGACGTACGCGACCTGAAGATCCACTTCCCGACCGACGACGGTCTGGTCAAGTCGGTCGACGGTCTCAGCTTCCAGCTGGAGAAGGGCAAGACCCTCGGCATCGTGGGTGAGTCCGGCTCCGGCAAGTCGGTCACCTCGCTCGGCATCATGGGCCTGCACACCGTCGGCCAGTACGGCCGGCAGAAGGCCCGCATCTCCGGCGAGATCTGGCTGAACGGGCGCGAGCTGCTCTCCGCGGACCCCGAAGAGGTCCGCAAGATGCGCGGCCGCGAGATGGCGATGATCTTCCAGGACCCGCTGTCCGCGATGCACCCGTACTACTCCGTCGGCAACCAGATCGTGGAGGCGTACCGCATCCACAACGACGTCGACAAGAAGACGGCGAAGAAGCGGGCCGTCGAACTCCTCGACCGGGTCGGCATCCCCGAGCCCGCCAAGCGGTTCGACAACTACCCGCACGAGTTCTCCGGCGGTATGCGCCAGCGCGCGATGATCGCCATGGCGCTCGTCAACAACCCCGAGCTCCTCATCGCCGACGAGCCGACGACGGCGCTCGACGTCACGGTCCAGGCCCAGATCCTCGACCTGATGCGGGACCTCCAGAAGGAGTTCGGCTCCGCGGTCGTCATCATCACGCACGACCTCGGCGTCGTCGCCGAGCTCGCCGACGACATCCTCGTGATGTACGGCGGCCGGTGCGTCGAGCGCGGCCCCGCCGAGTCCGTCTTCTACGAGCCGCAGCACCCCTACACCTGGGGCCTGCTCGGCTCGATGCCGCGGATCGACCGCGAGCAGACCGAGCGGCTCATCCCGGTCAAGGGCAACCCGCCCAGCCTCATCAACGTGCCCAGCGGCTGTGCCTTCAACCCCCGCTGCCCGTACGCGGACGTCCCCAAGGGCGGCATCACGCGCACCCAGCGCCCCGAGCTGGCCCTGGCCGGCGAGCGCCACTACTCGGCCTGCCACATGCCGCAGGAGGAGCGCACCCGCATCTGGACCGAAGAGATTGCGCCGAAGCTGTGAGCGACAACAAGAGCACCGAGCCCCTGCTCAAGGTCACCGGCCTGCAGAAGCACTTCCCCATCCGGAAGGGCCTGCTCCAGCGCCAGACCGGCGCGGTCAAGGCGGTCGACGGACTCGACTTCGAGGTCTACCCCGGTGAGACCCTCGGCGTCGTCGGCGAGTCCGGCTGCGGCAAGTCCACGATGGGCCGGCTCATCACCCGGCTCCTCGAACCGACCGGCGGCACCGTCGAGTTCCAGGGCACGGACATCTCCCACCTCGGCGTGGCGAAGATGCGTCCGCTGCGCCGGGACGTCCAGATGATCTTCCAGGACCCGTACGGCTCGCTGAACCCGCGCCACACGGTCGGCTCGATCGTCTCGGCCCCCTTCCGGCTCCAGGGCGTCGAGCCCGAGGGCGGCGTGAAGAAGGAGGTCCAGCGCCTGCTGGGCCTGGTCGGCCTCAACCCGGAGCACTACAACCGCTACCCGCACGAGTTCTCCGGCGGTCAGCGCCAGCGCATCGGCATCGCCCGCGCCCTGGCCCTGAAGCCGAAGCTGGTCGTCGCGGACGAGCCGGTCTCGGCCCTGGACGTCTCCATCCAGGCGCAGGTGGTGAACCTCCTGGACGACCTCCAGGACGAGCTGGGCCTCACCTACGTGTTCATCGCGCACGACCTCTCGGTCGTCCGGCACGTCTCGGACCGCATCGCGGTGATGTACCTGGGCAAGATCGTGGAGCTCGCGGACCGCAAGTCCCTCTACGAAGCCCCGATGCACCCGTACACCCGGGCCCTGATGTCCGCGGTCCCGATCCCGGACCCGCGCCGCCGGGGCGTGAAGAGCGAGCGCATCCTGCTGAAGGGTGACGTCCCGTCGCCGATCGCCCCGCCGGCGGGCTGCCGCTTCCACACCCGCTGCTGGAAGGCCACGGACCTGTGCAAGACCCAGGAGCCCCCGCTCCTGGAGCTGCGCCCGGGCCAGCGGGTGGCCTGCCACCACCCGGAGAACGCGGAGGGAATGACGATCCCGGCGGCCCGCGAGTCGGTGGAGGTCACGATCACGAAGAAGCCGGAGCCGGCGCCGGAGCCGGCGGAGCCGGCCGAGGAGAAGGCCCCGACGGAGCCGACGGAGCCGACGGAGGACGCCAGCTCCGAGGAGTGACCCCCGTTGTGGTCATGCGTTCCGCAAGGGGCGATGGGGGTCCCCCCTGCTCGAGCGAAGCCGAGAGCTTGGGGGAGGGTGGGCACAACGGACGGCGCCCCTGCCGGCGCCAGAGGCTTCCGAGCCTGAACCCGCACCCCGTGCACAGCGCACCGGTGGTGCGGGTTCAGGCACATGAGGCGCAGCCGCCCGCATGGGCACACGGGCGCGGGGCGCGGCCCCCACGGGCGCGGGCGCAGGTCTCGTCGGAACAACCGGGACAATGGGCCCGTGCTCCACGAATTGTTCACCCCCTCCGTTCAACATGCCCTCGACCTCGTCGGCATCTTCGTCTTCGCCATCTCCGGCGCCCTCCTCGCCGTCCGCAAGAACTTCGACGTCTTCGGCATCGCCGTCCTCGCCGAGGTCACGGCCCTCGGCGGCGGTCTCTTCCGCGACCTGATCATCGGCGCCGTGCCCCCCGCCGCCTTCACCGATCTCGGCTACTTCCTGATGCCGCTGATCGCGACGGCCTTCGTCTTCTTCCTCCACCCGGAGGTCGAGCGCACCCAGACCGCGGTGAACGTCTTCGACGCGGCCGGTCTGGGCCTGTTCTGCGTGACCGGTACGACCAAGGCGTACGACTACGGGCTCGGCCTCACCTCCTCCGCCGCGCTCGGCCTCGCCACGGCCGTGGGCGGCGGTGTGCTGCGCGACGTCCTGGCCAACGAGGTGCCGTCGCTGCTGCGCTGGGACCGGGACCTGTACGCCGTCCCGGCGATCGTCGGCGCGACGATGGTCGTGCTCTGCATCCGGTTCGACGCGCTCAACGCGTTCACGAGCGGCGCCGCCGTCCTCACCGCCTTCGCGCTCCGGCTGCTGGCCATGCGCTACCACTGGCGCGCGCCCCGCGCCTGGAACCGCCGCTCGTCCGCGACCGAGGAGCCCGAAAAAGCTACCGCTCAGTAGCTACCCTGCGGTACGGTCGAAACCATGAGCACGAGCACCGAGACGGCCACCGCGGCGTACGAGTTCGACCGCGACACCGCCGTCACCCTCCGGGAACCCGGCGTCTACGACGCCGACCTCTCCGCCGGCTGGACGATCATCGCCGCGGTCAACGGCGGCTACCTCCTCGCGCTGCTCGGCCGCGCCCTCGGCGACCACCTTCCGCACCCGGACCCGTTCACGATCTCGGCGCACTACCTCACGCCGTCCGTGCCGGGCCCCGCGGTGATCCGGACGGAGACCGTCCGCACCGGCCGGACCCTCTCCACCGGTCAGGCCTCGCTCTTCCAGTACGCGGAGGACGGCACCGAGGTCGAGCGCATCCGGGTCCTCGCCTCGTACGGAGACCTCGACGCCCTCCCGGACGACGTCCGCACCGCGGCGACGCCCCCGGCGATGGCGGCGATCGAGAACTGCTTCAGCGCGGCCGACAACCCGGCCCCGAGGATCCCCGGCTCCTCCGCGATCGCGGACCGCCTCGACCTCCGCCTCGACCCGGCCTGCGTGGGCTGGGCGGTCGGCGCGCCCTCCGGCAAGGGCGAGATGCGCGCGTGGTTCGGCCTGGCCGACGGCCGCGAGCCCGACCCGCTGTCCCTCCTGCTCGCGGTCGACGCCCTGCCGCCGACCTCCTTCGAGCTGGGCCTGAAGGGCTGGACCCCGACCGTGGAGCTCACCACGCACGTCCGCTGCCGCCCGGCGCCCGGCCCGCTGCGGGTCTCGATCACCACACGGAACCTGGCCGGCGGCTTCCTTGAGGAGGACGCCGAGGTCTGGGACAGCGCGAACCGCCTGGTGGCCCAGTCCCGCCAACTGGCCCGCGCGCCGCGCGACTGAACCTCCCGCGGCCGAGAACAGCCGTCGGCGCCCGGCCGGAACAGGCCGGGCGCCGAGCGCGCGTACCCGGGCTCGTAGAATCGACCCACCATGGCTTACCTCGACCACGCCGCGACCACGCCGATGCTCCCCGAGGCGATCGAGGCGATGACCGCCCAGCTCGCCGTCACGGGCAACGCCTCCTCCCTGCACGCCGCCGGACGGCGCGCCCGGCGGACCGTCGAGGAGGGACGCGAGACGCTCGCCGCCGCGCTCGGCGCGCGGCCGAGCGAGGTCGTCTTCACCTCCGGCGGCACGGAGGCCGACAATCTCGCCGTGAAGGGCCTGTACTGGGCCCGCCGCGACGCCGACCCCCGCCGCACCCGCGTCCTGGCCAGCCCGGTCGAGCACCACGCCGTCCTCGACGCCGTCGACTGGCTCGCCACGCACGAGGGCGCCACGGTCGAGTACCTCCCCGTCGACGCCCAGGGCCGCGTCCACCCCGACGCCCTGCGCGAGGCGATCGCCCGTGACCCCGACTCCGTCGCCCTGGCCACCGTCATGTGGGCGAACAACGAGATCGGCACCATCATGCCGGTCCGTGAACTCGCCTACGTCGCGGCCGAGTTCGGCGTCCCGCTGCACGCCGACGCCGTCCAGGCCGTGGGTCAGGTCCCGGTCGACTTCGCCGCCTCCGGCCTCGCCGCGATGACCGTCTCCGGCCACAAGATCGGCGGCCCCTACGGCATCGGCGCCCTCCTCCTGGGCCGCGAGCACACCCCCGTACCCGTCCTGCACGGCGGCGGCCAGGAGCGGCACGTCCGCTCCGGCACCCTCGACGTGCCGGCCGTCGCCGCCTTCGCCGTCGCCGCCCGGCTCGCCGCAGAGCGGCAGGAGGAGTTCGCCCGCGAGGTAGGCGCCCTGCGCGACGACCTCGTCACCGCCGTCCGGACGCTCGTGCCCGACGCGATCCTCGGCGGGGACCCCGTCGACCGGCTCCCCGCCAACGCGCACTTCACCTTCCCCGGCTGCGAGGGCGACTCCCTGCTCCTGCTGCTCGACGCGGCCGGCATCGCCTGCTCCACCGGCTCCGCCTGCACGGCCGGCATCGCCCAGCCCAGCCACGTCCTGCTCGCCACCGGCACCGACCCGGACCTGGCCCGCGGCACCCTGCGCTTCTCGCTCGGCCACACCTCCACCAAGGAGGACGTGGCGGCGGTCGCCGGGGCGATCGGCCCGGCCGTCGAGCGGGCCAGGACCGCCGGCCTCAGCTGATCCTCGCGCGCGCCTTCCGCACCAGCGCCATGTACCGGTCCCAGTCCCAGTGCGGACCGGGATCGGTGTGGTCGGTGCCCTCGACCTCGACGTGCCCGATGATGTGCTCCCGGTCCACGGGTATCCCGTACCGGGCGCATATGTCGGCCGTGAGCCGCGCCGAACCCTCGTACATCGCCGTCGTGAAGTCCTGCGGCCGGTCGACGAAGCCCTCGTGCTCGATGCCGATGCTCCGCTCGTTCATGTCGCGGTTCCCGGCGTGGAAGGCCACGTCGAGCTCCCGGATCATCTGCGCCACATGGCCGTCCTTGCGGACCACGTAGTGCGCGGCGGCCCCGTGCGCCGGGTCCTTGAAGACCTTCAGGGCGGAGGCGTAGCTGCCCTGGACGACATGGATCACGACCCGGTCGATCGTGTAGTCGTCCGGCCGGTCGGCCCGCCGCCAGTTCGCCCGCGCCGCCGAGGTCCACTCGGCGCCCTTGTGGTCCAGCTCCCCCTCGACCCGCTTCTTCTCCATTCCCGGCAGCCGCCACCACAGGCGCCCCAGCTCGTCCCTGGCCAGCGCGACCGTGCCCACCGCGGCGGCCGCGCCGCCGATCAGCACGGCCCGCCGCCCCACGCGCCGGTCCGCCCCGCTCCCCGTGCCCTTCGACTTGCTCCCCATGCCGGGGAGAACGCTCACCACCGCGACCGCGGTTCCCGGAGCCCCGTACCCTGGTAGCGCTATGACCAATACTCTCCGCGTCCTCGCCGCCATGTCGGGCGGAGTGGACTCCGCCGTCGCCGCCGCCCGCGCCGCCGAAGCCGGCCACGACGTCACCGGCGTGCACCTGGCCCTCTCCGCGAACCCGCAGTCCTTCCGTACCGGAGCGCGCGGCTGCTGCACGATCGAGGACTCGCGCGACGCACGCCGGGCGGCCGACGTCATCGGCATCCCCTTCTACGTGTGGGACCTGGCCGAACGCTTCCGCGAGGACGTCGTCGACGACTTCGTCGCGGAGTACGAGGCGGGCCGCACCCCCAACCCCTGCCTGCGCTGCAACGAGAAGATCAAGTTCGCGGCACTCCTCGACAAGGCGCTCGCCCTCGGCTTCGACGCGGTCTGCACCGGCCACTACGCCACCGTCGTCCTGACCGAGGACGGCAGCCGCGAGCTGCACCGGGCCTCCGACATGGCCAAGGACCAGTCGTACGTGCTCGGCGTGCTCGACGAGAAGCAGCTCGCGCACGCGATGTTCCCGCTCGGCGACACCCTCACGACCAAGGACGAGATCCGGGCGGAGGCCGAGCGGCGCGGGCTCGCGGTCGCGAAGAAGCCCGACAGCCACGACATCTGCTTCATCGCCGACGGCGACACCCAGGGCTTCCTCGCCGCCCGCCTGGGCAAGGCGGAGGGCGACATCGTCGACGAGGCCGGTACGAAGATCGGCAGCCACGAGGGCGCGTACGGCTTCACGATCGGCCAGCGCAAGGGCCTGCGCATCGGCCACCCGGCAGCGGACGGCAAGCCCCGCTACGTCCTCGACATCTCGCCCGTGAACAACACCGTCACCGTCGGCCCCGCCGAGGCCCTCGACGTCACCGCCCTCACCGCGATCAAGCCCCGCTGGTGCGGCACCGCCCCCGAAGGGCCCGGCCGCTACACCGCCCAGCTCCGCGCCCACGGCGGCGAGACACCGGTGAGCGCGGCGATGGAGGACGGCGAGCTGAAGGTCACCTTCGACGAGCCCGTCCGCGGCGTGGCCCCCGGCCAGGCGATCGTCCTCTACGACGGCACGCGCGTGGTGGGCTCGGCGACGATCGCCTCGACGACCCGCCGCACGGCCGAAACGGCCACCGCCTAGACCGGCTCGTCCAGGAACTCCTCCAGGACCGGGGCCAGGACGTGCGGGGCCACCTCGTGCGTCTGGCCCGTGAGGGTGCGGTGCCGGGCCCGGGGGAGGGCCGCCGTCAGGGCACGGGCCGCGTGCCGGGTCGCCGCCGGGCTCGCGCCCCCGTCGACCACCAGCACGCGCGCGTGGACCTCCGCCACGAGCCCGTCCGCGAGCGGCTCCGGCTCGTACACCGACAGGGCGCCCACCGGGAGCCCGGCCGCCGCCCCCGCGAGCGCCAGGACACCGCCCGTCTCCGTGCCGTGCACGGCCGCCCCCGGCCCCGCCTCCTCCAGGACGGCCGCCAGGTCCTCGATCTCCCGCTCCACCGGGGCGGGCCCCCGCCGCTCGTACATTACGACGGAGAAGCGCCGGGCGAGCAGCCCGACGAGCGCCCGCCGGCCCCCGTCCGCGCCCGGTGCCCCGCCCACCACCACGACGGGGCGCCCGTCGCCGTACCGCTCGTACGCGATCTCCGTACCGTCCCGCGACACGACCCGGCCCCTGCTCATCTCGTCCATGGCAGGGCAGACCGGGGCCGCCGCCGGAACTCATCGCCGCCCGCCGGACTTTCCCCGCCGCCCGCCGGACTCTCTCCGCGACCCCCTACCGTGGGGCCATGAACATCTGCGTCTTCCTCTCCGCCGCCGACCTCGACGAGCGCTACACGGCCGCCGCACGCGACTTCGCCACCCGTCTCGGCAAGGCCGGCCACACCCTCGTCTGGGGCGGCTCCGACACCGGCCTCATGAAGGTCGTCGCGGACGGGGTCCAGGACGCGGGCGGCCGGCTCGTCGGCGTCTCCGTCGACTTCCTCGCCCACAAGGCCCGCCCGAACGCCGACGAGATGGTCGTCGCCGGCGACCTGGCCGAGCGCAAGGCGCTGCTCCTCGCCAAGTCCGACGCGATCGTGGTCATGGTCGGCGGCACGGGCACCCTCGACGAGGCCACCGAGATCCTGGAGCTGAAGAAGCACGGCAAGCACTCCAAGCCGGTCGTCCTCCTCAACACCGCCGGCTTCTACGACGGCCTCAAGGCCCAGTTCCGCCGCATGGAGGACGAGGGCTTCCTCCCGCTCCCGCTCACCGACCTCGTCTTCTTCGCGGACGACGGTCCGTCCGCCCTCGCCCACCTGGAGGCGGAGATCGGCTCCCGCTGATGCGAGCATGGTGACCATGGCTACTCATGTGATCACCGGAGCCGGTTCCGGCATCGGCGCGGCCGTCGCGCGCCGCCTCCACGCGCGCGGGGACGAGCTCGTCCTCCACGCGCGCGACGCGGGGCGCGCCAAGGAGCTCGCCGCGCAGTTCCCCGGCGCGCGGACCCTCGTCGGGGACCTCGCCGACCCGGACCGGCTGTCCTGGGCCTTCTCGCACCAGAGCCTCCCGGACCGGGTGGACAGCCTGCTGCACATCGCGGGCGTCGTCGACCTCGGCCCGATCGGGGAGCTCACCCCGAAGACCTGGCACCACCAGCTGAACGTCAACCTGGTCGCCCCGGCCGAGCTGACCCGCCACTTCCTGCCCCAGCTGCGGGTCTCCCAGGGCCACGTGGTCTTCGTGAACTCGGGCGCCGGGCTCAACGCGCACGCCGAGTGGGGTGCGTACGCCGCCTCCAAGCACGGCCTCAAGGCCCTCGCGGACTCCCTGCGCCACGAGGAGCACGCCAACGGGGTGCGGGTGACCTCGGTCTACCCGGGCCGCACCGCCAGCCCCATGCAGGCGAAGGTCCACCAGCAGGAGGGCAAGGAGTACGACCCGTCGAAGTGGATCGACCCCGAGTCCGTCGCGACGGCGATCCTCACCGCGATCGACCTGCCGCGCGACGCGGAGATCAACGACCTCACCGTGCGCCCGGGGCGATAGGGCATGGACGAGATCAAGCTCTGGGGCCCCGCCACCGGCGTCGGCTCCCTGCCCGGCGGCGACGCGCGCGAGGCGGCGAAGGCGGCCACCGGGTCCTTCGAGGACTTCCCGTTCCTCGCCGAGCTGCCCGCGCGCGGCCCCGGCGCCGACATGATCGGCCGGACGATCGGGATGCTCGTCGACCTGTACGCGCACGTGGAGCCGAGCGGCTGGCGGATCAGCGACCGGCCGGGCCGCGACACCAGGCGGGCCCGCTCCTGGCTCGGCGAGGACCTCGACGCCCTGGAGGAGTTCACCCAGGGGTACGAGGGCCCGCTCAAGGTCCAGGCCGTCGGCCCGTGGACGCTCGCCGCGGCCCTGGAGCTGCGCGGCGGCGAGGCCGCCCTCGGGGACGCCGGCGCCTGCCGCGACCTGGCCGGCTCGCTCGCCGAGGGCCTCCACACGCACCTCGCAGAGCTGAAGAAGCGCGTCCCGGGGGCCCGGCTGGTCCTCCAGCTCGACGAGCCCTCACTCATCGCCGTACTGCGCGGGCAGATCCGTACCGCCAGCGGTTACCGCACCCACCGGGCCGTCGACCGGCAGGTCGTGGAGAGCGCCCTGCGGGACGTCATGGCCGTCCACGACGGGCCCGTGATCGTCCATTCCTGCGCGCCCGACGTGCCGTTCGCGCTGCTGCGCCGGGCCGGGGCGGCGGGCATCTCGTTCGATTTCTCGCTCCTCACCGAACGTGACGAGGAGCCGATCGGCGAGGCCGTGGAGGCCGGGACGAAGCTCTTCGCCGGTGTGGTGCCGTCCACCGACACGGCATTGTCCGACCCGGGCGGTAGCGTCATGGGTGTCAGGACGCTGTGGCGCAGGCTGGGGCTGAATCCGGGGACTCTCGCCGAGTCCGTCGTGGTCACGCCCTCGTGCGGACTCGCGGGTGCTTCGCCCGCCTATGCCCGGGCGGCGCTCGCCCACTGCGTCAGAGCGGCACGGTCGCTCGCGGACAACCCTGAGTAACGGGAGGACGAAACGGTGGCAGTCGAACAGGGGGCCCTGCCCGCCGAGGCACGGGAGAAGCACGCCGAGCTGGCCGAGCAGGTCGAGGAGCACCGCTTCCGGTACTACGTGAAGGACCAGCCGGTCATCAGCGACGGCGAGTTCGACAAGCTCCTGCGCGCCCTTGAGGCGCTGGAGGAGGAGTACCCGGAGCTGCGGACGCCGGACTCGCCGACCCAGAAGGTCGCCGGGCAGTACGAGACCGAGTTCACCTCCGTCGAGCACCGGGAGCGGATGCTCTCCCTGGACAACGCCTTCGACGAGGAGGAGCTGGCCACCTGGGCCGAGCGCGTCGCGCGGGACGTCGGCACCCCCGACTACCACTATCTGTGCGAGCTCAAGGTCGACGGCCTCGCGGTCAACCTCACGTACGAGCACGGCCGGCTGACCCGTGCCGCCACCCGCGGCGACGGCCGCACCGGCGAGGACATCACGCCCAACGTCCGGACGATCGCCGACATCCCGGACCGGCTGCGCGGCGAGCGCATCCCGGAGCTCGTGGAGATCCGCGGCGAGGTCTACTTCCCGATGGAGGGCTTCGAGGCGCTCAACGCCCGCCTGGTGGAGGCCGGCGACAAGCCCTTCGCCAACCCGCGCAACGCCGCCGCCGGTTCGCTGCGGCAGAAGGACCCGAAGGTCACCGCCTCACGCCCGCTGCACATGGTGGTGCACGGCATCGGCGCCCGCGAGGGTTTCGAGATCTCGCGGCTCTCGGAGACGTACGCGCTGCTGCACGAGTGGGGCCTGCCCACCGCCCGGCACAACAAGGTGGTGGACTCGCTCGCCGGTGTACGGGAGTTCATCGCGTACTTCGGGGAGAACCGTCACTCCGTGGAGCACGAGATCGACGGCGTCGTCGTCAAGCTCGACGAGATCCCGCTCCAGGGCCGGCTCGGCTCCACCGCGCGCGCCCCGCGCTGGGCGATCGCCTGGAAGTACGCGCCGGAGGAGGTCAACACCAAGCTGGTCGACATCAAGGTCGGCGTCGGCCGCACCGGGCGCGTCACGCCGTACGCCCAGGTCGAGCCGGTGACCGTGGCCGGCTCCGAGGTCGAGTTCGCGACCCTCCACAACCAGGAGGTCGTGAAGGCCAAGGGCGTGCTGATCGGCGACACCGTCGTGCTGCGCAAGGCGGGAGACGTGATCCCGGAGATCCTCGGGCCCGTCGCCGACCTGCGGGACGGCACCGAGCGGGAGTTCGTGATGCCGGCGACCTGCCCGGAGTGCGACACGCCGCTGAAGCCGATGAAGGAAGGGGACATCGACCTCCGCTGCCCCAACGCCCGGACGTGCCCGGCGCAGCTGCGCGAGCGGCTCTTCTTCCTCGCCGGGCGCCAGTGCCTGGACATCGAGAACTTCGGCGCGGTGGCGGCGGCGGCGCTGACCCGCCCCCTGGAGCCGGCCGAGCCGCCGCTCGCCGACGAGGGCGACCTCTTCGACCTCACCATCGAGCAGCTCCTCCCGATCAAGGCGTACGTCCTCGACTCGGACAGCGGGCTGCCCAAGCGGGACCCGAAGACCGGCGAGGAGAAGATCGTCACGGTCTTCGCCAACCAGAAGGGCGAGCCGAAGAAGAACGCGCTCGCCATGCTGGAGAACATCGCGGCGGCCAAGACCCGCCCGCTCGCCCGCTTCATCAACGGGCTCTCCATCCGGCACGTGGGGCCGGTCGCGGCCGAGGCGCTGGCCCGTGAGTTCCGCTCCCTGGAGCGGATCGAGCAGGCGAGCGAGGAGGAGCTCGCGGCCGTCGACGGCGTCGGCGGGATCATCGCGGCCGCCGTGAAGCAGTGGTTCTCCGAGGAATGGCACCGCGAGATCGTGCGCAAGTGGCGCGCCGCCGGGGTCTCCCTGGAGGACGAGGGCGCCGGAGAGGACGAGGGACCGCGTCCGCTGGAAGGTCTGACGGTGGTGGTGACCGGCACCCTGGAGAAGTTCACCAGGGATGGCGCAAAAGAGTCGCTCCAGACGCTCGGAGCGAAGGTGACCGGTTCCGTTTCGAAGAAGACCAGCTTTGTGGTGGTCGGTGAAAACCCTGGTTCGAAGTACGACAAGGCGATGCAGCTGAAGGTTCCGGTTCTGGACGAGGAAGGCTTCTCCGTCCTGCTCGAACAGGGGCCCGACGCAGCTCGGGAGGCCGCGGTGCCCGTCGCCGAATAGCCTCCCGACACCCCCCGAAGGCTCACCCGTTCGGCGCATATCAGATCGTTACGGGTGGCCGGGTCGCATTCGGGCAAGAGAGGGAGAGCGCTGCCCGTCGGAGCCCTCGGCGGCCTAGTGTGGTGACCGTGCGTCCAGTCCTGCACGCCCGCGCGAGGGCTCTGCCGGTCATGGCGTCAGGACAACGGCACCGTGACACCGGGACGGCCGCCCGACAGCGGCCGCACGCCGGACGACGGACGGGGCCGGAGGACGTACGGCCGCGGCCACCGCGGCCCATCGCACACCGACGGCACCGCCGCCTGTGAGAGGGACGGGAATGGAACCGACCGAGAGCGCCGCCCCGGTCCCACGGCCGCACGGCCGTGTGGTCCCCCTGGGCTTCCCCTCCCGGCTGCCCGCAGCCGTGGTGGGCATCGCCGCCGTCGTGCTCGCCGCCGGGCTCCAGCGAGCCCTCAGCGGCGGCCACGGACTCCTCCCCGGCGGTGTCGCCGGCTGGGCCCTCGCCGTCCTCACCGGCCTCATCGTCGGCCACCTGGTCGCCCTCGGCCGGGACCGCTGGTGGGGCGGCACCGGCTCCGGCGCCGCCCTCACCCTCGCCGTTCTCCTGCTGTACGGCTGGGTGCCCGCCGGACTCGTCTCGCTGACCGTCGTCGCCCTCGTCGGCGCCGCCCGACGGCACCGCTGGCGCCAGAGCCTGCTGCACGGCGCCGCCGACATCCTCGGAGTCGGCGTCGCCGCGCTCCTCCTCGCGCTCTTCGGCGACGTACCGACCGTCGACCAGCCCTGGCAGCCCCTCGACTGGACGATCGGGGACCTCCCGGAAATCGTCCTCGCCGCCGCCGGCTACCTCGTGGTCACCCGCCTCCTCCTGTGGTACACGCTCGCCCCCCAGGGCCGCGGACTGCCCACCATCGCCCGCACCGCCCTCCTGAGGCAGGGCCTCGTCGCCGTCGCCCTGCTCGGCATCGCCCCGCTCATCTGCGTCGTCGCCACCACCCGGCCGGTCCTCCTGCCGCTCTTCGCCGTCCCCCTCATCGCCCTCGACTCCACCCTCTGGATCGCCCGAGCCCGCGCCGAGGAACAGCTCCGCGACCCGCTCACCGGGCTCCCCAACCGCCAGTGGCTCCTGGAGCGGGCCTGGACCGCCCTGGAGGAGGCCGAGGGCGAAGGAGCCCGCGCCGCCCTCGTCCTGATCGACCTCGACCGCTTCCGCTCGGTCAACGACACCCTCGGGCACCTCGCCGGCGACCGGCTGCTCCTCCAGATCGCCGAACGGCTCCGCCTCGCCCTGCCCCGCGGCGCCGAGGCCGCCCGGCTCGGCGGCGACGAGTTCGCCGTCCTGCTGCCCACCGCCGACTCCACCACCAGCGCCCAGCGCGTCGCCCGCCACCTCGTCGCCGAGCTCTCCTCCCCGCTCGACCTCGACGGGCTCACCCTCGTCCTGGAGGCCAGCGCCGGCGTCGCCGTCTTCCCCGACCACGCCCTCGACGCCGAGGGCCTGCTGCGCCGCGCCGACGTCGCCATGTACCAGGCCAAGCGCGACCGCACCGGCGTCGAGGTCTACGAGTCCAAGCGCGACTCCAACACCCCCGACCGGCTCGGCCTCCTCGGCGACCTCCGCCGCGCCCTCGACGCCGGCGAGGTCGAACTCCACTACCAGCCCAAGGTCCGCTTCGACGGCCAGGTCGCCGGCCTGGAGGCGCTCGTCCGCTGGGTCCACCCCGAGCGCGGCAAGGTCCCGCCGGACGAGTTCATCGCGATAGCCGAGTCCTCCGGCCTGATGCCCCACCTCACCGAGTACGTCCTGGAGACCGCCCTCGCCCAGGTCGCCCGCTGGCGCGCCCAGGGCCTCAACGTCCCGGTCGCCGTGAACGTCTCGCCGCGCGACGTCCACACCCCCGGCTTCGCCGGCGCCGTCGCCGCCCGGCTCGCCCGGCACGGCGTCCCGGCCGGCGCCCTCCAGCTGGAGATAACCGAGCACGTGCTCCTGGAGGACCCCCAGCGGGCCGCCGACACGCTGAACGGCCTCACCGGCCACGGCGTCAAGATGTCCCTCGACGACTTCGGCACCGGCTACTCCTCCCTGGTCCATCTGCGCCGGCTGCCCGTCAGCGAACTGAAGATCGACCGCTCGTTCGTGGCCCGGCTCGCCGTCGACACCGAGGACGCCGAGATCGTGCGCTGCACCGTCGACCTCGCCCACTCGCTCGGCCTCCTCGTCGTCGCCGAGGGCGTCGAGGACGACGAGACCTGGGAACGCCTGCGTGACCTGGGCTGTGACGCCGTCCAGGGCTGGCTGGTCGCCGCCGCGATGCCGCCCGGCGAGGCCACCGCCTGGCTCCTGGCCCGCGGCGAGCACGGCTGGCGCCGCCCCGCCGACATCGCCGCCCAGGTCGACCTGGACCACCCTTCGGGCCAGGTCGTACAGTGACGTTCCTCCCCTTGTCAGGGGATGTCCCGGGCGAGGAACTCGACCAGTTCGCCGGGCAACTCTGCTCCCCGCTCCGGCGGGGATGAATGGGCGTGTTCGTGGCGGTGGCCCGCGCCCCATAGGATTGCGGTACATCCCACAAGACTCACCCCTGAGGATCGCTGCATGCCTGGCATCACGCGCGAGGAGGTCGCCCACCTCGCCCGGCTGACGCGTCTGGAGCTGTCCGGTGAAGAGCAAGACCACTTCGCCGAACAGCTCGACGTGATCATCGGCGCGGTCGCCCGCGTCTCCGAGGTCGCCGACCAAGACGTTCCGCCGACCTCCCACCCGCTGCCGCTGACCAATGTCATGCGCGCGGACGAGGTCCGTCCGTCGCTCACCCCCGAGCAGGCGCTCTCCGGCGCCCCGGCCCAGGAGCAGCAGCGTTTCAAGGTGCCGCAGATCCTGGGGGAGGACTAAGAAGTCATGACGGACAACACCATCATCAAGCTCACCGCGGCCGAGATCGCCGGGAAGATCGCCGCCGGCGAGCTGACCGCCGTCGAGGTCACCGAGGCCCACCTCGCCCGCATCGAGGCCGTCGACGAGAAGGTCCACGCCTTCCTGCACGTCGACCGCGAGGGCGCCCTCGCCCAGGCCCGTGCCGTCGACGAGAAGCGCGCCCGGGGCGAGAAGCTGGGCCCGCTCGCCGGTGTGCCGCTCGCGCTCAAGGACATCTTCACCACCGTCGGCATGCCGACCACCGTGGGCTCGAAGATCCTCGAGGGCTGGATCCCGCCGTACGACGCGACCCTGGTCAAGAACCTGAAGGCCGCCGACGTCGTCATCCTCGGCAAGACCAACATGGACGAGTTCGCGATGGGCTCCTCCACGGAGAACAGCGCCTACGGCCCGACCGGCAATCCCTGGGACCTGACCCGGATCCCCGGCGGCTCCGGCGGCGGCTCCTCGGCCGCGCTCGCCGCGTACGAGGCCCCGCTCGCCATCGGCACGGACACCGGCGGCTCCATCCGCCAGCCCGCGGCCGTCACCGGCACCGTCGGCGTCAAGCCGACCTACGGCGGCGTCTCCCGCTTCGGCATGGTGGCCTTCTCCTCCTCCCTCGACCAGGGCGGCCCCTGCGCCCGTACGGTCCTGGACGCGGCCCTCCTCCACGAGGCGATCGCCGGGCACGACCCGCTCGACTCGACCTCCATCGACGCCCCGGTCCCGCCGGTCGTCGAGGCCGCCCGCAACGGCTCGGTCGACGGCATGCGGATCGGTGTCGTCAAGCAGTTCCGCGGCGAGGGCTACCAGGCCGGCGTCGTGCAGCGCTTCGACGAGTCCGTCGAGCTGCTGAAGTCGCTGGGCGCCGAGATCGTCGAGCTGGACTGCCCGACCTTCGACCTCGCGCTCTCCGCGTACTACCTGATCGCGCCGTCGGAGTGCTCCTCCAACCTGGCCCGCTTCGACGCCATGCGCTACGGCCTGCGGGTCGGCGACGACGGCACCCGCTCGGCCGAGGACGTCACCGCCCTCACCCGTGAGGCCGGCTTCGGCGACGAGGTCAAGCGCCGCATCATCCTCGGTACGTACGCGCTCAGCTCCGGCTACTACGACGCGTACTACGGCTCGGCCCAGAAGGTCCGCACCCTCATCACCCGCGAGTTCGAGAAGGCCTTCGAGGAGGTGGACGTCATCGTCTCCCCGACGACCCCCACCACCGCCTTCCCGATCGGCGAGCGCGCCGACGACCCGATGGCGATGTACCTCGCGGACCTGTGCACCATCCCGACCAACCTGGCCGGCAACGCCGCCATGTCGCTGCCCTGCGGCCTGGCGCCGGAGGACGGTCTCCCGGTCGGTCTGCAGATCATCGCCCCCGCCATGAAGGACGACCGGCTGTACAAGGTCGGCGCCGCCGTCGAGGCCGCCTTCGTGGAAAAGTGGGGTCACCCGCTGCTTGAGGAGGCTCCGTCGCTTTGAGTACCAGTGCACTGCAGAAGGCCAAGGGCTTCAAGAAGTCGAAGACCGGCACGTACCTGTCCATGGGTACCACCGCCTTCGGCGCCATCGCTGTGACGAAGCAGATCAAGAAGGCCCGCGCCGAGCACGACACGCTCAAGCTCGTCGACGCGGTCGTGTCCGCCGCCGCCATCGTCACCGGCCTCGCCATCCTGTACCGCGAGCTGAAGCGGCTCGGCGACGACGACGTCCTGCTGGGCTGAGAGGGAAGTTCCACCGTGACTGTCACTGAACTGCTGTCGTACGAAGCGGCGCTCGCCGAGTACGACCCCGTCATGGGCCTCGAGGTCCATGTCGAGCTCGGCACGAAGACGAAGATGTTCTGCGGCTGCTCGACCGAGCTGGGCGCGGAGCCCAACTCGCAGACCTGCCCGACCTGCCTCGGCCTGCCCGGCTCCCTGCCGGTGGTCAACGCGATCGGCGTCGAGTCCGCGATCAAGATCGGTCTCGCGCTGAACTGCGAGATCGCCGAGTGGTGCCGCTTCGCCCGGAAGAACTACTTCTATCCGGACATGCCGAAGAACTTCCAGACCTCCCAGTACGACGAGCCGATCGCCTTCAACGGCTACCTGGACGTCCAGCTGGAGGACGGCGAGGTCTTCCGCGTGGAGATCGAGCGCGCCCACATGGAGGAGGACACCGGCAAGTCCACCCACATCGGTGGCGCGACCGGCCGCATCCACGGCGCCTCGCACTCGCTGCTCGACTACAACCGGGCCGGCATCCCGCTCATCGAGATCGTCACCAAGCCGATCGAGGGCGCGGGCGAGCGGGCCCCCGAGGTCGCCAAGGCGTACGTCGCCGAGCTGCGCGAGCTGATCCGAGCCCTGGGCGTCTCCGAGGCGCGCATGGACAAGGGCCAGATGCGCTGCGACGTGAACCTGTCGCTGCGTCCGAACGGCACCAAGACCTTCGGCACCCGCTCGGAGACGAAGAACGTCAACTCGCTCCGTTCGGTGGAGCGGGCGGCGCGCTTCGAGATCCAGCGGCACGCGGCCGTCCTCGCCTCCGGCGGGACGATCGTGCAGGAGACCCGTCACTTCCACGAGGACGACGGCTCCACCACCTCCGGCCGCATCAAGGACAACGCCGAGGACTACCGGTACTTCCCGGAGCCCGACCTCGTCCCCGTCGCCCCGGCCCGCGAGTGGGTCGAGGAGCTGCGTGCCGGCCTGCCCGAGCTGCCGCGCGTGCGCCGCAACCGGCTCCGTGAGGAGTGGGGCGTCTCCGAGCACGAGATGCAGTCCATCCTCAACGCCGGCGCGGTCGACGCGATCGTCGCCACCACCGAGGCGGGCGCCGACGCGGCGTCGGCCCGCAAGTGGTGGATGGGCGAGCTGGCCCGCAACGCCAACGAGAAGGGCGTCTCCCTGGAGGAGCTGCCCATCACGCCGGCGGACGTGGCCCGGGTCTCGGCCCTGGTCGCCGGCGGCGACCTCAACGACAAGCTGGCCCGTCAGGTCATCGAGGGCGTCCTCGCCGGCGAGGGCACCCCGGACGACGTCGTCGAGAAGCGCGGTCTGAAGGTCGTCTCCGACGACAGCGCGCTCGGCGCGGCGGTCGACGAGGCCATCGCGGGCAACGCGGCCATCGCCGACAAGATCCGCGGCGGCAAGGTCGCGGCGGTCGGCGCCCTGGTCGGCGCGGTCATGAAGGCCACCCGTGGCCAGGCGGACGCGGCGAAGGTCAAGGACCTGATCCTGGAGAAGCTGGGCGTCACCGAGGGCTGATCCCCTCCGGGGCACCTCGTACGAGGGGCGGCCCGGCTGTCATGACGACAGCCGGACCGCCCCTCGCGCATGAGCGGCCCCGGGCGAGCACCTCACCAGTGCAACCCGGCGCAGTATCGGCGCGTTTTCCGCGCATTGATGCGCCCCCGGGTTACCGAATTGCCGGTGCGCAAAACTGGAATGCTTGTGCGGGGAAACCCTGTGGTGTGGCGTCCTGCTGCCTGCCCTAGCCGGCGAGCAGGGCGAGCACCCGGCGGACCGCCTCCGCCACCGGGACGCCGACCTCACCGACGAGCGCGGCGACTCCGGAGACGGTGCCGAGGGCACGGCGGAAGGCGCCGGGCGGCGCGTCGTCGCCCTGGCGGATGGTCTCCAGGGACGCGTCGAGGACCTCGCGGTCCTCGGCGGACACCTGGGTGCGGAGGGTCTCGATCGCACGGATCACGGCCTCGTACACGGCCTGAGGGTCCTGTGCGCCCTGCTGGTTGTTCTCGATCCGGCCGACGGCCCCTTCGCCCGAGGCGTTGTAGAAGTCGCGCATGTTGCTGATGTGGAATTCACCGTTACCGGTCACTGCCCATCCTCCCCACGCTGCCCGGACCGGACGCGTTGTAGAAGTCCCGCATGCTGCCGATGTTGTAGGTGACCATCTGCTTGGTGAAGCCGGTGAAGGCCGGGTCCTCGATGGCTCGCATGATCTCGCGCACGAGCTGGTGCACCTCTTCGCGGTCCACGCTGCTCAGCAGCGTGAGCGGGTTTCCGGAGGTCTCGATGACCAGCGCGTAGTACGTCTTGGCGACCAGGGCGAGGATCAGCCGGACGAGGAACGCCGCCACGAGGACGGTCGCGGTGACGGTCACCCCCTGTGTGATCAGCTCCTGGTCGCTGCCGGACACCTCGCCGGACTGGGCGACGGCGAGTGCGGCGACCGCCAACAGGCCCGTGACCAGAAGGGACTTCAGGAACCGCCCCACGGCCCGGGCCCGCTGGGGCTTGAACTTCATCGTCGTCGCACGGGCGATGTTCTGCAGGGGGTACGCCTCGGCCCCGATCCAGAGCACCCGCTTGCTGACCTCGACCCTGATGACCTTGCGTCTGGCCATACGACTTCCCCTCATGCCGCGCCGTGGCCGTGCGTCGCGATCAGGATGCTCGCGTACGGCACCGGTCAGCAAGGGGAATCCACGAGGAGGTGCCGCGGCGCGACCGGACGCCACGGCGCCGCGCGATCCCGCCGCCCGCCGGGGCACCCGCACCTGACCCACCGTCGTGCGAGGGGGGTGGGTCTTCGTGGCCGGAAACCGCTTGGATTTCTGTCGAGTTCTGTTGGACGTTCACCACCGCGCCCCCATCGGGTCTTCTCGCCGTCACCCCCTCTCACTACCGTCCCCGGAGTACCACCCAATGGCTCGAAGGCGAACCATTGGCCGTCGACTGGAGGTCGGTCTTGTCATCCGAGAAGTCCCCCGAGCTGTCCCGCAGAAGGCTCCTCGCGCTGGGCGGAGGCGCGCTCGGCGTCGCCGCGGCAGGCTCGCTGCTGCCGCCGTCGTTGCAGGCGGCGATGGCCGCGGAGCCCCCGGCCGGGGGGATGGCGGCGATCCGGCACGTGGTGATCCTGATGCAGGAGAACCGATCCTTCGACCACTACTTCGGCACCCTCCGCGGCGTCCGCGGATTCGGCGACCGCAATGCCATTGAACTGCCCTCGGGCAAGCCGGTGTTCGAGCAGCCGGCCGCCCTCGGCCGGACCGTGCTGCCCTTCCCGATCCGCGGCGCCGCCGAGACCCAGCAGAAGGACCTCCAGTACATCGGCGCCCTCGACCACTCCTGGAGCGGCGGCGCCAAGGCCTGGCACAGCGGCTGGATGGACGGCTGGGTCTCGGCCAAGACCGCCGCCACCATGGCGTACTACGACCGGCAGGACATCCCGCTCCACTACGAGCTCGCCGACACCTTCACCATCTGCGACGCGTACCACTCGTCCATCCACACCTCGACGAGCCCCAACCGGAACCACCTCTGGTCCGGCTGGACGGGCTTCGAGGCCGACGGCAGCCGCGCCGTCACCAACGCCGCCTACGCCGAGGACACCCACCCCGGCTACGGCTGGCCCACCTACGCCGAGCGGCTCGAAGCCGCCGGGCGGAGCTGGAAGACGTACACCGAGTGGGAGAACTTCACCGACAACAACATCGAGTTCTTCACCTCCTTCAAGAAGATCGCCCGCAAGGCCCTCGCCCCCACCGGCGGACACACCTTCATGGAGTCCTTCTACGCCGCCGTCCGCGACACCGAGGACCTCGCCGAGCGGGCCAGGCTGCTCGGGCTCCTGGAGGAGGGCGTTGCCACGCTCACCACCGCCGAGCGCTCCCTCTTCGAGCGCGGGCTCCGCCGCGTCGAGAGCGGCACCCTCGCCGACGCCTTCCGCGCGGACGTCGCCGCCGGCACCCTCCCCGAGGTCTCCTACCTCGTGCCCTCCGCGATCGACTCCGAGCACCCCGGCTCCTCCTCGCCGGTCGCCTCCGCGACCCTCGTCTACAAGGTCCTCGACGCCCTCGGCGCGCACCCGGACGTCTGGCGCCACACCGTCGTGCTGATCAACTACGACGAGAACGACGGCTTCTTCGACCACGTCCCGCCGCCCGTTCCGCCCGCCGACAACACGGACGAGCGGTGGAAGGGCCTGCCCACCGGCCTCGGCGTCCGCGTCCCGCTGCTCGTCGTCTCCCCCTGGTCGGTCGGCGGCTACGTCTGCTCCGAGACCTTCGACCACACCTCCGTGATCCGCTTCCTGGAGCAGCTCACCGGGATCGAGGAACCCAACATCACGCCGTGGCGGCGGGCCGTCACCGGCGACCTGACCTCCGCCTTCGACTTCCATCGGACCCGGCGGCAGCCGCCCGTCGAGCAGCCCGGACCGATCCCGCCCTTCACCGGCCGCTGGCGGCCCCAGCCCCCGGCCGTGCAGCAGATGCCCGTCCAGGAGCCGGGCGTCCGGCCCGCGCGCCCGCTGCCGTACCAGCCGGACGCCTCCGCGACGACCGGTGCCGGTGCCGTCACGGTCGCGCTGAGCAACCGGGGCAGGGCGAGCACGCACTTCGCGCTCTACCCGTACGCCGGCGAGTTCGCCGTCCCGCAGCACCAGGACGTCAGGGGAGAGGGGGAGTGGACCGTCCCCGTTCCGGGTGATCATTACCGCTTCACGATCACCGGCCCCAACGGCTTCCGGCGCGAGTTCGAGGGCCCCGCCGCCGGCGGCGCCGAGCTCGCCACCCGGGTCGACCACCACGACCGTGACGTGCACCTCACCGTCCGCAACACCGGCTCAGCCCCGCTCGCCTTCACCGTCCGCCCGCTCGGGTACGTGGACGAGCACGACCTCGCCGACTGGACCCGCACCGTCACCGTGAAGCCCGGGAAGACCCGTGCCGTCGTCCACTCCGCCGCCGACGCGCACGGCTGGTACGACATCGAGGTGACCGCACCCGACGGCTTCCGCCGCCGGCTCATGGGCCACATCGAGAACGGCCGCCCGAGCGTCTCCGGCTGAGGTCCCCGGGGCCGGGGACCTCGGGGCCCGTTCGACGGGTCCTTGGTCCCCGGCTTACGCCGCATCCTGTGAGGATCGCCACGAAACGGGCAAACGATCACGTTTGGCTGTAACAGTGGGGCGCGAGTACAGATCCAGTCAGGAGCTCGTCCTTTGGCCGCAATCGCACGGTGGTGCATCCGGAACCGACTCGTCGTGGTTCTCCTCTGGCTCCTCGCCCTCGGCGGGACCGCCGCCGGCGCGACCCTCGCCGGCAGCGCGTACTCCAACGACTACGAGGTCCCCGGCACCGAGTCCGGCCGGGCCACCGCCCTCCTCGACCGGGGCTTCAACGGCCTCGGCGGCGACCGCGACACCATCGTCTGGCACAGCGACCGGGGCAGCGTCCACGCCGACGCCGTCGAGGACCGCATGACGGCGATGCTCGACGAGGTCGCCGACCTCCCCGGCATCGCGGCCGTCACCTCCCCGTACGGCGACACCCGGGGTCAGATCAGCGAGGACGGGCACACCGCCTACGCCACCGTCACCTTCGACGCGCAGGCCGACGACATCCCCGAAGCCCAGGCCAAGGCCCTCGTCGACACCGCCCGGGCCGCCGCCACCGACGACGTCCAGGTCGAGCTCGGCGGCAGCGCCGTCGCCCTCACCGAGGCCCCCGGCGGGCACATCGCCGAGATCGTCGGCGTCGCCGTGGCGGCCGTCGTCCTCTTCCTCGCCTTCGGCTCGCTCGCCGCCTCCGTGCTCCCCATAGCGACGGCGCTCGTCAGCGTCGGCATCGCGTACTCCGGGATCGTGCTCCTCGGCCATCTGATGACCGTCGCCGACTTCGCCCCCATGCTGGGCATGCTCGTCGGCCTCGGCGTCGGCATCGACTACGCGCTCTTCATCGTCACCCGGCACCGCAGAGGCCTCAAACGCGGGCTCTCCGTCGCCGAGGCCGCCGAGACCGCCGTCGCCACCACCGGCCGCGCCGTCGTCTTCGCCGGCGCCACCGTCTGCATCGCGCTCCTCGGCATGCTGATCCTGCAGCTCAGCTTCCTCAACGGCGTCGCCATCGCCGCCTCGCTCACCGTGCTCCTCACGGTCGGCGCCTCCGTCACCCTGCTGCCCGCGCTCCTCTCCTTCATCGGCATGCGGGCGCTGTCCCGGCGCGAACGCCGGACACTCGCCGAGCGCGGGCCGCAGCCCGAGCTGCCCACCGGCTTCGCCGCCCGCTGGTCCGCCTTCGTCGAACGGCACCCCAAGATCCTCGGCGGGATCGCCGTCCTCGTCATGGGCGTCCTGGCGCTGCCGACCCTCTCGCTCCACCTCGGCACCTCCGACCAGGGCAACGGGCCGGCCGCCGCGACCACGCGCAAGGCCTACGACCTGCTCGCCGACGGCTTCGGGCCGGGCGTCAACGGGCCCCTCACCCTCGTCGCCGGCCTCGACGGCGCCGACGACCGCGTCGCCCTCGACCAGCTGCCGGCCGCGCTCACCGCCACCAAGGGCGTCGCGTCCGTCTCCCCGGTCACGTACAACAGCTCGGGCGACACCGCCCTCCTCACCGTCGTCCCCGACTCCTCGCCGCAGTCCAAGGCGACCAGCGAGCTCGTCGACCGGCTCCGCCAGGACGTCCTGCCGAAGGCCGAGGCCGGCACCTCCCTCGACGTGCACGTGGGCGGCGTCACCGCCTCGTACGACGACTTCGCCGAGATCATCGTCGGCAAGCTGCCGCTCTTCGTCGGTGTCGTCATCGCGCTCGGCTGTCTGCTGCTCCTGCTCGCCTTCCGCTCCCTCGGCATCCCGCTCAAGGCCGCCGTCATGAACGTCGCCGCCGTCGCCGGCGCCTTCGGCATCGTCGTCGCGATCTTCCAGTGGGGCTGGGGGAGCGAGCTCCTCGGCCTCGGCAGCGCCGGACCGATCGAACCCTTCCTCCCCGTGATCATGGTCTCGGTCCTCTTCGGGCTCTCCATGGACTACCAGGTCTTCCTGGTCAGCCGGATGTACGAGGAGTGGCTGGAGACCGGCGACAACCGGCGGGCGGTCCGGGTCGGCCTCGCCGAGACCAGCCGCGTGATCAACTCCGCGGCGGTCATCATGATCTCCGTCTTCCTGGCCTTCGTCCTCAGCGGGGACCGGGTCATCGCGATGTTCGGCATCGCTCTGGCCGCCGCCGTCGCCCTCGACGCCTTCGTCCTGCGCACCCTCCTCGTCCCCGCGCTCATGCACCTGCTCGGCGGCGCGAACTGGTGGCTGCCGAAGTGGCTCGACCGGCTCCTGCCCCGCATCAGCATCGAACCCCCCGAGTGCCGCGAGGCCGCGGACGCCCGTGCGAAGATCCCCGTACAGCGTGTGACGGTTCCGACTGCGGAGGAGAACGACGATGTTCGCGATATCGCTGGGTGACGACGGCGCCGAGCTCAGGCCCCTGGAGCCCTGGCAGGCCGGGGAATTCCTCACCCACATGGACCGGGGCCGGGAGTTCGTCGGGCAGCACATCGGCCTCCCCGACGTCGTCGCGGACCTCGACTCCGCCCGCGCCTACCTCACCTCGTACGCCGAGAAGGCCGCGAGCGACACCGGCCGCATCTACGGCATCTGGACCGACGGCACCCTCGTCGGCGGCGTCCTCTTCCGGACCTTCGACGCCGCGAACGGGACCGCCGAGGCGGGCTGCTGGCTGGAGCCCTCCGCCGCCGGGAAGGGCCTGATCACCCGGGCCTGCCGGGTCATCATCGACTGGGCGATCGAGCAGCGCGGCATCCACCGCGTCGAGTGGTACGTCTCCACGAAGAACGAGCCGAGCATCGCCGTCGCCCGCCGCCTCGGCATGACGAAGGAGGGCGTCGTGCGCGAGAACTACCTGTACCGCGGCAACCGCTCCGACACCGAGATCTGGTCCGTCCTGGCCCCGGAATGGCGCGCGGCGAAGGCGTCTTAAGCCCCCTCTCATGTGGGCGCCCTAGCGTGCGCCGCATGGACACCAAGACGACCGAGAAGACCGGGCCCGACACCGCGGCCGGGACCGAGAAGGACGACGCGGAGGAGACCGCGACGGCCGCCGACGACTCCGCGAACGACTCCGCGAACGACTCCGCGAAGAACTCCGCGGGCGCCGCCGACCTGCTCGACGGGACCGACGACGAGCAGGACGAGGACGCGCACGAGGACGCGCACGAGGACGCGCACGAGGACGAGCTCGACGACGAGGTGGCCGCCTCCTCGGAGGCCACCGGCATCGGCGCCGGCGCCGCGGCCGTCGTCTCCGCCGCCCTCTCCGCCGTCGCCCTCACCGGCACCTGGACCGGCAAGGTCGTCGCCGAGCGCGAGACGCTCATCGGGCAGATCAAGACCTCCGGGAGCGGCACCCCGGCCCAGCAGATCAGCGAGATCTACGGCGACGCCTGGCACAGCACCGCCCTGGTGAACGGCGTCTTCGCCCTCCTCGCCCTGATCGTCGCCGTCCTCGTGCTCACCCTGCCCCGGCGCCCCGGATGGGTCCGCGCGGTCGCCCTCGCCGGCGCCGTCCTGGGCGGCCTCGGACTGCTCCTGTCGGTCGGTACCTACTTCGATCTGTTCCTGAGCCTCCCGACCGCCGGCTCCTGAGCCCCCCGGGGGCCTCACCTAAGGCCCCCCTAGGACCCTCCTAAGGACCCCCGCCCCGCCAACATGCGGCACTCGCCCGATGTGACGGCACCCCCTCGGAAACGAAAGTAGAGGCATCGCAGAGAGCGATACCGAAACCGGGAAACCAGGGGAGCACACGATGTTCGAGTACGAACTCCACACCATGCACCACGCCGAGCTCATCGCCGAGGCCGCCGCCCACCGCCTCGCCCAGGAGGCCGCGGTGACCCGCAAGGGTCTGCACCTCTTCGGCCGCCGCCACGCGGGCCAGGACACGGAGGGGCAGGTGACAGACGGCGGTCGCGGCCGCTTCGTCCGGGCCGCGTGACCCCCTTATGAGCGACGGCAAGGAAGTCTGTGCGATGCTCGGCGCCGTGGAGACCAGGTCAGTCAGCCCCGTCTTCGTCGGCCGCGCCGGCGAACTCACCGCCCTCACCGAGGCGCTCTCCCGCGCGACCGCGGGAGAGCCCCAGGCCCTGCTCATCGGCGGTGAGGCCGGAGTCGGCAAGACCCGGCTCATCGAGGAGTTCCTCGACACGGCCTGCGACCACGGCGCCGTCGTGGCGCTCGGCGGCTGCGTCGAACTCGGCGCCGACGGCCTGCCCTTCGCACCCTTCGCCGCCGCTCTGCGCGCACTCCGCCGCCGCCTCCCCGACGAACTCACCGCCGCCGCCGACGGCCACGAGGGCGAACTCGCCCGCCTGCTGCCCGAACTGGGCGACCCCGGCAGCCACGAGCCCTCCGACGAGGACTCCACCGCCCGCCTCTTCGAACTGACCGTACGGCTCCTGGAACGGCTCGCCGCCGACCGTACGATCGTGCTCGTCCTGGAAGACCTGCACTGGGCCGACGCCTCCACCCGGCACCTCCTCACCTACCTCCTGCGCACCCTGCGCCGCGGCAGGATCGTGGTCGTCGCCAGCTACCGCGCCGACGACATCCACCGCCGCCACCCGCTGCGCCCCCTCCTCGCCGAACTCGACCGGCTCCGCACCATCCGCCGCATCGAACTCGCCCGCTTCACCCGCGCCGAGGTGCACCGCCAGCTCACCGGCATCCTCGCCGCCGAACCCGACCCGGCTCTCGTCGAAGAGGTCTTCGAACGCTCCGACGGCAACGCCTTCTTCGTCGAGGAGCTCGTCGTCTCCCACGAGTCCGGCTGCGCCGCCGGCCAGCTCAGCGACTCCCTGCGCGACCTCCTGCTGGTCCGGGTAGAGACGCTCCCCGAGGGCGCCCAGCGCGTCGCCAGGATCGTCGCCGAAGGCGGCTCCACCGTCGAGTACGGGCTCCTCGCCGCCGTCGCCCGGCTCTCCGAGGACGAACTCATCGAGGCACTGCGGGCCGCCGTCGGCGCCAACATCCTGCTCGCCGTCCCCGACGGCGACGGCTACCGCTTCCGCCACTCCCTCGTCCGCGAGGCCGTCAGCGACGACCTGCTGCCCGGCGAACGCTCCCGCCTCAACCGCCGCTACGCCGAGGCCCTGGAGGCCGACCCCGGACTCGTCCGCCCCCACGAGCGGACCACCCGGCTCGCCACGTACTGGTACCACGCGCACGACCCCGAGAAGGCCCTCCCCACCGTCCTCCGGGCCTCCGTCGAGACCCGCAAGCGCCACGCCTACGCCGAGCAGCTCAGCCTCCTCGAACGGGCCATGGAACTCTGGGACAAGGTGCCCGCCGAGACACGCGGCTCCCTGCGGCCCATCGACTACGCCGACGCCTACCCCGCCTGCGGCTGCGACCCCGAGACCACCTCCCTGCGCTATCTGGACCTGCTCGCCGAGGCCGCCGTCGCCGCCCGGCTGAGCGGCGAGCGGGAACGCGCCGCGAAGATCTGCCGGATGGCCATCCGGCTCCTCGACAGCGACGAGAACGACCCGCTGCGCGCCGCCTGGTTCTGGACCGAGATGGCCCGCCTCCAGTCCAACCTCGGCAAGGGCGACGGCTGGCCGGAGATCGCCCGAGCCCAGGAACTCGTCAAGGGCCTCCCGCCGTCCGCCGTCCACGCCACCGTCCTCGTCGGCGCGGCCGGCTGGGGCATGCTCCGCAACCCCGGCCCCGAGGCACTCGCCGCCGCCGAACGCGCCGTCGAGTACGCCCGGTTCGTCAAGGCCGAGCCGATCGAACTGAACGCCCGCATCACCCTCGGCACCATCATGGTGTCCGCCGGTGACACCGAGGGCGGGCTCGCCGCGATGCACGAGGCACGCGAACGGACCATCGCCCTCGGTCAGTTCCACGAGGCCGCCCGCGCCCATGTGAACATCTCCTCCGCCATGGAGTCGCTCGGCCGCTCCCGCGAGGCCGTCCAGACCGCCACCACCGGCATCGAACTGGCCCGCTCCCGCGGCCTCGTCGACAGCGCCGGCTGGATCCGCGCCAACCTCGCCGAATCGCTCCTCTCGCTCGGCGAATGGGACCGGAGCAAGGAGGAGGCCGAGCGGCTGCTCCGTTCCGGTGCGAGCAGCACCAAGCCGGGCGGCACCGCCCTGCTGCAGCTCGCCCACCTCGCCACCTTCCGCGGCGAACCGGCCAGGGCCGCCGAGCACCTCGCCGAGGCCCGCACGCGCTACGGCACCCGCGACCCGATCCCGCAGTACACCCTGCCCACGGCCCAGGTCGAGATCGCCATCGCCGCCGCCGAGGGACGCCTCGCGGACGTACGCGAGCAGCTCGCCGCCATCGCGGAGACCGGCTTCCCGCCCGGCACCCACCGCTACGGCTGGCCGCTCGTCCTCACCGCCGTCACCGCCGAGGCGGACAGCCGGGGGCTGCCCGCCGCCGACGAAGGCCGCGCCGAGGCGCTCGCCCTCGTCCGCCGCTGCGTCCGTGGCCTCGCCATCCCGGCCCCGGTCTGGGAGGCCCACTCCCGCCAGGTGTCCGAGGAGCTCGCGCGTGCCGAGGGCCGTGAGACCGCCGCCCGCTGGACCGAGGTCGTCGCCGCCTACGAGCCGCTCGAACGCCCCCACCAGCTGGCCCGCGCCCGTCACCGCCTCGCCGACGCCCTGCTCGTCGAGGGAGGCCGCCGCGAGGAGGCCGCGGCCCTGCTCCGCGAGGCCCACGCCACCGCCGTCGCCCTCGGCGCCCGCCCGCTCCGCGAGGACGTGGAACTCCTCGCCGCCCGCGCCCGCCTCTCCCTCACCCCCGAGAAGCAGGCTCCGGCACCGGCCGAGCCCGGAGAGGACGGCTTCGGCCTGACGCCCCGCGAGCAGGACGTGCTGCGCCTGGTCGCGGCCGGTCGCACCAACCGTCAGATCGCCGAGGAGCTGTTCATCTCACCGAAGACGGCCAGCGTCCACGTCTCCAACATCCTCGCCAAGCTCGGCGTCGCCGGCCGGGGCGAGGCCGCGGCCCTGGCTCACCGCCTGCACCTCCTCGACACGCCCCTCTGACCCCGACGACCCCTCTTCTCACCCCACCTCATCTCACCTCCAGCCGGAGGATCCGGTCGTCGCCGGGCCCGGGCGTCCCCCGGGTGTCGGTCTCGCTGGTCACCAGCCAGAGACGGCCGTCGCCCGCGGCGAGTACCGTGCGCAGGCGTCCGTACTCACCGGTCAGGAACGCCTCGGGCTCTCCGGATCTCCTCGCCCCGGAGAGCGGCACGCGCCAGAGCCGCTCGCCTCTGAGCCCGGCCATCCAGATCGCTCCGCGCGCGTACGCGATCCCGCTCGGGGAGGCCTCCGAGGGCGGCCACTGGGCCACCGGGTCCGTGAACCCGGCCCGCCCGGCCCGTCCCTCGACCTCCGGCCAGCCGTAGTTCCGCCCGGGCTCCACCAGGTTCAGCTCGTCCCAGGTGTTCTGCCCGAACTCGGCCGCCCACAGCCGTTCCGCCGGGTCCCAGGCGAGCCCCTGCACATTGCGGTGACCGTACGAATAGACCACCGAGCCGGCGAAGGGGTTCCCGGGTGCCGGTCTGCCCTCCGGCGTCATCCGCAGGATCTTCCCGCCCAGCGACGCCCGGTCCTGGGCGAGACCGGTCCGGCCGGTCTCGCCCGTCCCCGCGTACAGCATCCCGTCCGGCCCGAAGGCGATCCGTCCGCCGTTGTGGATGATCCCCTTCGGGATGCCGGTGAGCACCGGTTCCGGCGGGCCGAGCCGGTCGCCCTCCCCGCCGCCGTACCGCATGCGCACGATGCGGTTGTCCGAGGCCGCCGTCAGATACGCGTACACCCAGCCGTCCCGGACCGCGAGCCCGAGCAGTCCGCCCTCGCCGCCCGGCACCACCCCCGGCACCTCGCCGAGCGGGGTCTTCGCGCCGGTCCGCCCGTCGATCCGGGTGATCGTCCGCTCGTCCCGCGAGGAGACCAACAGATCCCCGCCGGGCAGCTCCGCGAGCCCCCAGGGCGACTTCAGCCCCTCGGTGAGCGTGCCCACCACCGACACCCGGCCCGCGGTGGGCTGAGACGGGGAGGGGGAGGGGGAGGGGGACACGGAGAGGGTCGTCGGTGGAGCCGTACCCGGCTGTTCCCCGGTACTCCCCGAGGAACAACCGGCCATCAGCACCAGCACGGCGGCGCCCCACAGGGCCCTCACAACAGCAGGACGGCTCATGGTCCGGTCCCCTTCGACGAGTCGAGCGGCATCCCTTCACCCTTGATACACCGCTCGACGCGATCAGGTTCCCGGCCGCCGGGCCCACCTTCTCCGCGCGGCGCTCAGTCCCAGGACCCGCGCGGCGCTCAGTCCCAGGACCCGCGCGGCGCTCAGTCCCAGGACCCGCGCGGCGCCGGAAGTCCCGCGATCTCCGTCAGGTCCTCCGCCGTGAGCCGCAGCGCGGCCGCCCCGGCGTTCTCCCTCACCCAGCGCTCCCGCTTCGCCCCCGGCACCGGCACCACGTGCCGCCCGAGGCCGAGCACCCACGCGAGCGCCACCTGCGCCGGGGTGACGTCCTCCCCGTGCCGCGCCGCCACCCGGCGCAGCCCCGCGACGATCGGCTGGTTGGCCGCCATCATCTCGGCCGTGAACCGGGGGTGCCGGGCCCGCGGGTCGTCCGGCTCGAAACCGCCGCCCGGGGTCAGCGTCCCGGTGAGGAAGCCGTTCCCCAGCGGCATCGCCGCCAGGAAGCCGACGCCCCGCGCCGCGCACCAGGGCAGCAGCCGTGCCAGTGCCTCCCGCGACCACACCGACAGCTCCGCCTCGACGGCCGCGACCGGGAAGACCTGCTGGATCCGCTCCAGTTGGCGGATCGTTCCCTCGTGCAGGTCGCCCCCGCGCCGGACCGCCCGCGCGCCCACGGCACACAGGCCGAGCGCCCGCACCTTGCCCGCCGAGACCAGCTCCGCCATGGCGCCCCAGGTCTCCTCGACCGGCACCTCGGGGTCCGCGCGGTGCAGCTGGTAGAGGTCGATGACGTCGGTCTGGAGCCTTCGCAGCGAGGCGTCGCAGGCCCGTCGCACGTACCCCGGCCTGCCGTTGGCGACGACGTGCTGGTCGCCGACGAGCAGTCCGCACTTCGTCGAGATGAAGGCCTCGGACCGCCGCTCCTTCAACACCCGCCCCACCAACAGCTCGTTGGTGAACGGTCCGTACATGTCGGCGGTGTCGAGCAGGCTCACCCCGGCGTCGAGCGCCGCGTGCACGGTCCGCAGCGAGCGGTCCCCCCGCTGTTCCGAACGGCTGTACGCCCAGCTCATCGGCATGCACCCCAGGCCGATCGCACCCACGTCGAGCGCCGTCGCCCCGATAGTCCTGCGCTCCACCTGCCGGTACCCCTCCCTGTGCCGTCCCCCAAAGTAACCAATGGAGTGCGGGATTCTTCGCATAGCCTCCCGGTCATGAGATTCGAAGACACGACCGCTGACGTGTGGCTTCCGATTCCGGCGGACGAGATCGAGGGACTTCCCGCGCCGGGCGAGTCGGGCCTGAACTACCGCCTGTGGGACGGCGGTCCCGAGTTCCCCGCCGATCCGGCGCGCTGCGCGTTCTACGTCGTCCCGTACATGAAGGGCTCGGAGATCGCCGTACGGCCGCTGGCCGGGATGACCTCCCTCCGCGTCGTGCAGACCCTCTCCGCCGGCATCGACCACGTCACGCCGGGCATCGGCTCGTTGCGGCCCGGGGTCTCCCTCTGCAACGCGAAGGGCGTCCACGAGGCCAGCACCGCCGAGCTCACGCTCGCCCTGATCCTGGCCTCGCTGCGCGGCATCCCCGGGTTCGTGCGCGGCCAGGACGCCGAGGAGTGGCGGGCCGGCTTCTACCCGGCCCTCGCCGACAAGTCCGTCCTGATCGTCGGGTACGGATCGATCGGCTCCGCCATCGAGGACCGGCTCGCGCCCTTCGAGTGCGCGCGGGTGGCGCGCGTCGCACGCTCCGCGCGCACCACAGAGCGCGGCCCGGTGCACGCCCTGACGGACCTGCCGGCGCTGCTGCCGGAGGCCGACGTGGTCGTGCTCTCCACTCCGCTCACGCCCGCGACCACGCATCTCGCCGACGCCGGCTTCCTGGGGCGGATGAAGGACGGGGCGCTCCTCGTGAACGTCGCCCGGGGGCCGGTCGTCGACACGACCGCGCTGCTCAAGGAGGTCGAGAGCGGTCGGATCACCGCGGCGCTCGACGTCACCGACCCCGAACCGCTGCCGGCCGGGCACCCTTTGTGGCACGCTCCCGGTGTCCTGATCAGCCCCCATGTGGGAGGTTCCACTTCGGCCTTCATGCCGAGGGCGAAGCGGCTGATCGCGGGACAGCTGCGGCGGTTCGCGGCGGGCGAGGAACTGGCCAACGTCCTCCTCACCACCGGCTGACCGGAGGCCCGGTTCGGCCGGTCGGGTGATGCGCGCCCCCGACACGCGCCGTGCACAAGCCCCCCGGCCGTCACGGAGAGTACTGCGACCCTGTCCCTGAGTGACGGTCCTGGTGTATCGTCCGGTGGCGGGGGACTGCGTCGAGAACGGGCTGACGCTGGGGAGCGAAGTGACGGGACATCAGATTCCGAGGGGGGCGACGGGTGAAGCACGGCCGGAGGACCGACGATCCGACGCGGCGACACCGCCGCCGACGAGCCTTCCACGCCTCACCGCCGGCCTCGCGCACTCGGTGCCGGACCAGGCGGCGCCGCACCGGGCGCCCCGCGCCGCCGCAGCGTCGGACGCCGGCGGCAGCCACGACCGTGACGCCCACGACCGTGACGGGCACGCCCGTGACGGGCACGCCCGTGACGGGCACGCCCCCGGGTGCGCCGACGAGCCGACGGCGCGGCCGCACGACGCGGCCGGGTGCGGCGGCCCGGCACCGGAGGGTCCGGTGAGCGCGCCCGGGGCGGTCATCACCCGCCGCAACCTCGGCAGCGGCGGCCCCGGCCACCCGGACCCCGGCCGCCCGCGCCTCGGCGGGGCCGCCGCCCAGATCGCGCTCGGCCTCGTCTGCGCGGGCTACACCACCGGTGCGTCCCTCGGCTGGGGCTCCCCCCGACTGGCGCTCTTCATGGGCGACTTCGGGCTCAGCGCCGCCGCGCTCACCGCCGCGGTCTCCTGCTTCCTCTACGGCCGCGGCCACCGCGGCAGCGCCCGCCCGGCCTGGCTGCTCTTCGCCTTCTCCTCCTTCATGGCGGCCGCGGGGAACGCCGTGTGGGGCTGGTACGAGGTCGTGCTCCGCACCGACGTGCCCGACTCCTCCGTCGCCGACCTCTGCTTCCTACTCTTCGCGCCGCCCGCCATCGTGGGCCTCCTCGTCCTCGCCAAGAAGCCCGTGACCCGGGCCGGCTGGGTGTGCCTGGGACTCGACGCCTGGCTCATCGGGGGCTCCCTGCTCACGCTCTCCTGGAGCCTCGCCCTCGCCCGCACCGCGCACTTCGAGGGCGAGTCCGTCGCCCAGGCCGCGCTGTCACTCGCGTACCCGCTGCTCGACATCGTGCTCGTCAGCATGGTCCTCGTCCTGCACTTCCGGCGCTCTCAGGCGAACCGCTCGGCGACGAACACCGCGATCGCCGCGCTCGCCCTCACCGTGCTGTGCGACGCCCTGTTCACCTCGCCGCTGCTCCGCGAGAACTACGCCTCCGGCCAGCTGCTCGACGCCGGCTGGTTCGCCGGCTCGCTGCTGCTGGCCTACGCGCCCTGGGGCGTGCGCCGGCCGCCGGACAGCGCGGCCACCGCGCGCGGCCCATGGCTCCACAGCCGCCCCGTCGCCGGCTCGCTCGCCGCCCTCACCCCGTACCTGGCCGCGGCGGTCTGCACCCTCGGCATTCTGTACAACGTCGTCGAGGGGCGCCGGGTCGACCGCGTCGTCGTCCTCACCGGCTGCACGGTGGTGCTCGCCCTCGTCGTGCGCCAGGGCATCATGCTCCTCGACAACATCGCCCTCACCCACGAACTGGCCCAGAAGGAGAACCACTTCAGGTCGCTCGTGCAGGGCTCCAGCGACGTCATCATGATCGCCGCGCCCACCGGGATACTCCGCTACGTCAGCCCGGCCGCCACCGGTGTGTACGGACGGGAGGCCGAGGACCTCGTCGGCTCCGAGCTCGCCTCCCTCATCCACCCCGAGGACCTCGGCGCCGTCGTCCACGAGGTGCGGCGCTTCCTGGCCGTCTCGCCCGCCGAGGAGCCCACCACCCGGATCGAATGCCGCTTCCGCTCGGGCCGCGGCGACTGGCTCAACGTCGAGTCGACCGTCAACCGGCACCAGGGCGGCCTGATCTTCAACAGCCGCGACGTCACCGAACGCGTCCGGCTCCAGGCCCAGTTGCAGCACAACGCCGAGCACGACCCGCTCACCGACCTGCCCAACCGGGCCCTCTTCACCCGGCGGGTCCGGCAGGCGCTCAGCGGCCGCCGCTCCTCCGACCCCGGCACCGCCGTGCTCTTCATCGACCTCGACGGCTTCAAGGGGGTCAACGACCGGCTCGGCCACCAGGCGGGGGACGACCTCCTCGTCCAGGCCGCCCGCCGCCTCCACGACTCCGTGCGGGCCGGGGACACCGCCGCCCGGCTCGGCGGCGACGAGTTCGCCGCCCTCATCCTCGGCGACGGCGGCCGCGACCGCACCGCTCGCCGCAACCAGGTCCAGGAGATCGCCGACCGGCTCCGGCTCACCCTCTCCCAGCCCTACCGCGTGGACGGCGGCAACGAGGTCCGGGTCGCCGCCTCCATCGGCGTCGCCTTCGCCGAACCAGGCATCGAGGCCGGCGACCTGCTGCGCAACGCCGACCTGGCCATGTACCGGGCCAAGGCCGCGGGCAAGGACCGCGTCGAGCTCTACGCCCCGCAGATGCAGGCCGAGGTCGTGCGCCGCACCGAGCTGGCGGCCCGGCTGCGCACCGCCCTCCACGACGGCGAGTTCGCCCTGCTCCACCAGCCGGTCGTCGACCTCGCCACCGGCCGCATCTCCGCCGTCAGCGCCCAGGCGCGCTGGCGCTCAAGCCAGGGCATCCTCTTCACCCCGGCCGAGTACCTCCGGGTCACCGACGACGGTGAGCGCACCGCCGAGCTCGGCCGCTGGCTCCTCGAGGAAGCCGTGGAGCAGGCCGCCGAGCGGGCGGGAATCGGCCACCGTACGCCCGTGTCCATCCGGCTCTCCGCCCGGCGCCTCCTCGACCGCTCGCTGCCGCTCGGCTCCGTCGAATCACTGCTCACCCGGCACGGGCTGCCGTCCGGCTCGCTGATCGTCGAGCTCGCCGACAGCGACCCCCGGACCTCCCTCGACGAGCTGGAACAGCGCCTGGTCACCCTGCGCCGCCTCGGGGTGCGGATCGCCCTCGACGGGTTCGGCAGCGGACACGTGGCGATCAACGCCCTGCGGAGGCTCCCCGTCGACATACTGAAACTGGACCGGGGACTCGTCGAGGGCGTGGTCGAGTCGGCCCGGCTCCGCAAGATCACCCGCGGGGTGCTGCGCATCGCCGGTGAGCTCGGCATGCAGACCGTCGCCGAGGGAGTCGACGTTCCGGAGCAGGTCGTCGCCCTGCGCGCGATGGGTTGCAGCCACGCCCAGGGCATGGCCTTCTCGGGCCCGCTCGACGAGTACCGCCTGCGCAGGGCCCTGGTGCGGGACGAGTACCCGCTGCCCGGAGCGGTGCCCGTGCGTGTCGGAAACCGTCCCCCGATCCGCTCAAATACTGAGACGCCTGTCCCACCCACTTGACAGTGGTGAGGGCGGAGAGGGAGGGTCAGTGCCATGCGCACCCGAATTCTCGTACTTGGAAAGCGCGTCGGCTGAAGCAGGGCCCCTGAGGCCCGCTGAGAACGCACCCGACGCGCTCCCCTCGCTTGCCTCACGGCACGAGGGGTTTTTTGTTGCACTGGCTCACCCCAAAAGCGTCCCAAACCCTCGCAAGAACCCTCTGCCTCGAGAAGAGAAGCTGATGACCGAGCAGGCCACCGGGCACCATCCGCAGCCGCGGCCCCGTAACGGCGCGCAGCCCGCCGCCACCGTCGAGCACGTCACGGGTGCGCAGTCCCTCATCCGTTCTCTCGAGGAAGTGGGCGCCGACACCGTCTTCGGCATCCCCGGCGGCGCGATCCTCCCCGCCTACGACCCGATGATGGACTCGCAGCGGGTGCGTCACATCCTCGTCCGGCACGAGCAGGGCGCGGGCCACGCCGCCACCGGTTACGCCCAGGCCACCGGCAAGGTCGGCGTCTGCATGGCGACCTCGGGTCCCGGCGCGACCAACCTGGTCACCCCGATCGCCGACGCCCACATGGACTCGGTCCCGCTCGTCGCGATCACCGGCCAGGTCGCCTCGAAGGCGATCGGCACGGACGCCTTCCAGGAGGCGGACATCTGCGGCATCACGATGCCGATCACCAAGCACAACTTCCTCGTCACCAAGGCCGAGGACATCCCGCGGACGATCGCCGAGGCCTTCCACATCGCCTCCACGGGCCGCCCGGGCCCGGTCCTGGTCGACATCGCCAAGGACGCCCTGCAGGCGAAGACCACCTTCAGCTGGCCGCCGCAGACCGACCTGCCCGGCTACCGCCCGGTGACCAAGCCGCACGCCAAGCAGATCCGCGAGGCCGCCAAGCTGATCAGCGCCGCCAAGCGGCCCGTCCTGTACGTCGGCGGCGGCGTCATCAAGGCCGGCGCCACCGCCGAGCTGAAGATCCTCGCCGAGCTGACCGGCGCCCCGGTCACCACCACCCTGATGGCGCTGGGCGCGTTCCCGGACAGCCACCCGCTGCACGTCGGCATGCCCGGCATGCACGGCGCGGTCACCGCCGTCACCGCGCTGCAGAAGGCCGACCTGATCGTCGCCCTGGGCGCCCGCTTCGACGACCGCGTCACCGGCAAGCTCGACAGCTTCGCCCCGTACGCCAAGATCGTCCACGCGGACATCGACCCCGCCGAGATCGGCAAGAACCGCGCCGCGGACGTCCCGATCGTCGGTGACGCCCGCGAGGTCATCGCCGACCTGGTCCAGGCCGTCCAGGCCGAGCACAGCGAGGGCAACAAGGGCGACTACAGCGCCTGGTGGAGCGACCTGAGCCGCTGGCGCGAGACCTACCCGCTCGGCTACGACCTGCCGGAGGACGGCAGCCTCTCGCCGCAGCAGGTCATCCAGCGCGTCGGCCAGCTCGCCCCCGAGGGCACGATCTTCGCCGCGGGCGTCGGCCAGCACCAGATGTGGGCCGCCCACTTCATCGACTACGAGCAGCCGGCCACCTGGCTGAACTCCGGCGGCGCCGGGACGATGGGTTACGCGGTCCCCGCCGCGATGGGCGCCAAGGCCGGCATGCCGGACCGCACCGTCTGGGCGATCGACGGCGACGGCTGCTTCCAGATGACCAACCAGGAGCTCACCACCTGCGCCCTGAACAACATCCCGATCAAGGTCGCCATCATCAACAACGGCGCCCTGGGCATGGTCCGTCAGTGGCAGACGCTCTTCTACAACCAGCGCTACTCGAACACCGTCCTGCACTCCGGCCCGGACGACATCCAGGCGAACAAGGGCACCCGCGTCCCCGACTTCGTCAAGCTCTCCGAGGCCATGGGCTGTGTCGCCCTGCGCTGTGAGGACCCGGCCGACCTGGACAAGGTCATCGCCGAGGCCAACGCCATCAACGACCGCCCGGTCGTGATCGACTTCATCGTCCACGAGGACGCCCAGGTCTGGCCGATGGTCGCCGCCGGCACCTCGAACGACGAGGTCATGGCCGCGCGGGGCGTCCGCCCCGACTTCGGCGACGGCGAAGACGACTGAGCGCGCAGAGCGAAAAGGAAGAGACCCAGACATGTCCACCAAGCACACGCTCTCCGTTCTCGTCGAGAACACGCCCGGCATCCTCGCCCGGATCGCCGCGCTGTTCTCCCGCCGCGGCTTCAACATCGACTCGCTCGCCGTGGGCGTCACCGAGCACCCCGACATCTCCCGCATCACCATCGTGGTCAATGTCGAGGACCTGCCCCTGGAGCAGGTGACCAAGCAGCTCAACAAGCTGGTCAACGTCCTGAAGATCGTCGAACTCGAGCCCAGCGCTGCGATCCAGCGCGAGCTCGTCCTGGTGAAGGTCCGCGCCGACAACGAGACCCGCTCCCAGATCGTCGAGATCGTGCAGCTGTTCCGCGCCAAGACCGTGGACGTCTCGCCCGAGGCGGTCACCATCGAGGCCACCGGTTCGAGTGACAAGCTCGACGCCATGCTCAAGATGCTGGAGCAGTTCGGCGTCAAGGAGCTCGTGCAGTCCGGCACGATCGCCATAGGGCGTGGCGCCCGGTCCATCACGGACCGGTCCCTGCGGGCCCTCGACCGCAGCGCCTGAGAGTCGTCGACGGTCAACCGCCGGTCCGTCCGGCGGTCCGACTGACGAGACCCGAAAACTTTCCTCCCGCTCCCCGCCGTACGGTGGGACGCAACACCAGCACCTCAAGGAGAATCCCAGTGGCCGAGCTGTTCTACGACGACGACGCCGACCTGTCCATCATCCAGGGCCGCAAGGTCGCGGTGATCGGTTACGGCAGCCAGGGCCACGCCCACGCGCTGTCGCTCCGTGACTCCGGTGTCGACGTCCGCGTCGGTCTGCAGGAGGGCTCGAAGTCCAAGGCCAAGGCCGAGGAGCAGGGCCTGCGGGTCGTCTCCGTCGCCCAGGCGGCGGAAGAGGCCGACCTCATCATGATCCTCACCCCGGACCCGATCCAGGCCCAGGTCTACGAGGAGTCCATCAAGGACCACCTGAAGGAGGGCGACGCGCTCTTCTTCGGCCACGGTCTGAACGTCCGCTACGGCTTCATCAAGGTGCCCGAGGGCATCGACGTCGCCCTGGTCGCCCCGAAGGGCCCGGGCCACCTGGTCCGCCGTCAGTACGAGGAGGGCCGCGGCGTTCCGTGCATCGCGGCCGTCGAGCAGGACGCGACGGGCAACGCCTTCGCGCTGGCGCTCTCGTACGCCAAGGGCATCGGCGGCACCCGCGCCGGCGTCATCAAGACGACCTTCACCGAGGAGACCGAGACCGACCTGTTCGGTGAGCAGGCCGTCCTCTGCGGTGGCACCGCGGCTCTGGTCAAGGCGGGCTTCGAGACCCTGACCGAGGCCGGCTACCAGCCGGAGATCGCGTACTTCGAGTGCCTCCACGAGCTGAAGCTCATCGTCGACCTCATGTACGAGGGCGGCCTGGAGAAGATGCGCTGGTCGGTCTCCGAGACCGCCGAGTGGGGCGACTACGTCACCGGCCCGCGGATCATCACCGACGCCACCAAGGCCGAGATGAAGAAGGTCCTCGCGGAGATCCAGGACGGCACCTTCGCCAAGGAGTGGATGGCCGAGTACCACGGCGGCCTGAAGAAGTACAACGAGTACAAGACCCAGGACGCCAACCACCTCCTGGAGACCACCGGCAAGGAGCTGCGCAAGCTCATGAGCTGGGTGAACGACGAGGAGGCGTAAGCCTTCGGGGTGGGGGCCGGACACACTGTCCGGCCCCTTCCCGCATCGTTGGACACCCCGTCCAACCACGGACGGGTGATCCTTCCAACGAGGCGCATGAAGTGCGCCGGTGCACCACTACACTTCTCAACAACATACGCGTCAGGCCCACAGCGTCGTGCGCTTTCACGCGGCAAGCCCCCTCCACCGCCTGCGGCCGTCGGGACGGCCGTCCGCACTGGACCTGTGAGGACTCACGTGAGCTCGAAACCTGTCGTACTCATCGCTGAAGAGCTGTCGCCCGCCACCGTCGACGCGCTGGGCCCGGACTTCGAGATCCGGCACTGCAACGGCGCCGACCGCGCCGAGCTGATCCCCGCCATCGCCGATGTGGACGCGATCCTGGTCCGCTCCGCGACCAAGGTCGACGCCGAGGCCATCGCCGCCGCCGGGAAGCTGCGGGTCGTCGCCCGCGCCGGTGTCGGCCTGGACAACGTCGACGTCTCCGCCGCCACCAAGGCCGGCGTGATGGTCGTCAACGCCCCGACCTCGAACATCGTCACCGCGGCCGAGCTCGCCTGCGGTCTGCTCGTCGCCACCGCGCGCAACATCCCGCAGGCCAACACCGCGCTGAAGAACGGCGAGTGGAAGCGCTCGAAGTACACGGGCGTCGAGCTGAGCGAGAAGACCCTCGGCGTCGTCGGCCTCGGCCGCATCGGCGTCCTGGTCGCCCAGCGCATGTCCGCGTTCGGTATGAAGATCGTCGCGTACGACCCCTACGTGCAGCCGGCCCGCGCCGCCCAGATGGGCGTGAAGCTCCTCGCCCTGGACGAGCTCCTCGAGGTCGCCGACTTCATCACCGTCCACCTGCCGAAGACCCCGGAGACCATCGGTCTCATCGGCGACGAGGCCCTGCACAAGGTCAAGCCCTCGGTCCGCATCGTCAACGCCGCGCGCGGCGGGATCGTGGACGAGGCGGCGCTGTACTCGGCGCTCAAGGAGGGCCGGGTCGCCGGAGCGGGCCTCGACGTGTACGCCAAGGAGCCCTGCACGGACTCCCCGCTCTTCGAGCTCGACCAGGTCGTCTGCACCCCGCACCTCGGCGCCTCCACGGACGAGGCCCAGGAGAAGGCCGGTATCGCGGTCGCCAAGTCGGTGCGCCTGGCGCTCGCGGGCGAGCTGGTCCCGGACGCGGTCAACGTCCAGGGCGGCGTCATCGCCGAGGACGTGAAGCCGGGTCTGCCGCTCGCCGAGAAGCTCGGCCGGATCTTCACCGCCCTCGCGGGCGAGGTCGCGGCCCGCCTCGACGTCGAGGTGTACGGCGAGATCACCCAGCACGACGTGAAGGTGCTCGAACTCTCCGCGCTCAAGGGCGTGTTCGAGGACGTGGTCGACGAGACCGTGTCGTACGTCAACGCCCCGCTGTTCGCGCAGGAGCGCGGTGTCGAGGTCCGTCTGACGACGAGCTCCGAGTCGCCCGACCACCGCAACGTGGTCACCGTGCGCGGCACCCTCTCGAACGGCGAGGAGGTCGCGGTCTCCGGCACGCTCGCCGGCCCCAAGCACCTCCAGAAGATCGTCGCGGTCGGCGACTACGACGTGGACGTGGCGCTCGCCGACCACATGGTCGTGCTGCGTTACGAGGACCGTCCGGGTGTCGTCGGCACCGTCGGCCGGATCCTCGGCGAGGCCGGTCTGAACATCGCCGGCATGCAGGTGGCGCGTGCCGAGGAGGGTGGCGAGGCGCTCGTCGTCCTCACCGTGGACGACACCGTCCCGGCCGCCGTGCTCGCGGAGATCGCGGAGGAGATCGGCGCGACCTCGGCCCGCTCGGTCAACCTGATCTGACGCTTGGGTCGCACCCCGTACCCGGTCGATAGACGCTCGTCTTACACAAGCGTCTACCGACCGGGTACAGTGCTGTCATGGGACACAAGGAAGACCTCCTCGAAGGCGCCAAGCGCTGCCTCCTGGAGAAGGGGTACGGGCGCACCACCGCGCGCGACATCGTCGCCGCCTCGGGCACCAACCTCGCCTCCATCGGCTACCACTACGGCTCCAAGGACGCCCTGCTCCAGCAGGCCTTCCTCGCCCTCACCGAGGAGTGGGGGGAGCAGGCCGGGGCCGCGGGCGCGGAGGGCGCCGAGGCGCTCCCGGCCGACCCGTACGAGCGCTTCCACGCCGTCTGGGAGCAGGTGATCGCCGCGGCCGGTGCGAGCCGGCCGGTCTGGAAGCTCCAGACCGAGGTGGTCACCCGCATCGACGACGACGAGAAGCTCCGCGAGGCCATCAAGGAACCCCAGCGCGAGGGCCGCCTCGGCATGGCCGAGGGCTTCCTCGGCATCGACCCGGAGCGGGACCCCGAGAAGGCCCGCGTCGCCGGACTGCTCTGCCAGGCCCTGGCGACCGGCGTGATGATCCAGTGGATGGTCGACCCGGAGACCGCGCCGAGCGCCGAGGACCTCACCGCCGGGCTCAAGGTCCTGATGGAGGAAGGCAGCTGAGGACCACCTTCGCGCGGGCGTGCCCCTCCTCGACGTACCGCAGGGCGCGGTCCGCCTCGGCCAGCGGGTAGGTGCGCCCGATCACCGGGGCGATCCCGCCGCTCTCGGCGAACTCCCGCAGTGCCGCAAGGTTCTCCCGCCGCGGCTCGGCCGTCGGGACGTGCAGCCGCCGGTCGGCGAACGTGGCGACCAGCCGGCCCTTGATGAGCAGCCCCATCGGCCCGAAGACGCTGCCGCCCTCGAAGACGCCCCCGCCGGACAGGACGAGCGCGCCGGTGGGGGAGAGGATCCGGCGGAGCTCGCCGAGCGAGCGGTTGCCCACCAGGTCGAACACGAGGTCGTAGCGGTCCTGGGAGGCGGTGAAGTCCTCCCGGGTGTAGTCGACGACCCGGTCCGCGCCGAGCCCCAGGACCAGCTGCCCGTTCCGGCTGCCGCACACCCCCGTCACCTCGGCGCCGAGCGCCTTCGCGAGCTGCACGGCGAAGGTGCCGACGCCTCCCGAGGCACCGTTGACGAGGACCTTCGCGCCCGGCCGCGCCCTGCCCAGGTCCCGCACCCCGATCAGGGCGGTGTTTCCCGCCAGCGGTATCGCCGCCGCCTCCGCGAAGCCCAGCCCGGCCGGCTTGAGCTCCGTCGCCGCGACCGGGGCGCACACGTACTCCGCGAAGGACCCGGGGGCCTCCCCGAAGACCTCGTCGCCGGGGCGCAGTTCGGTCACCCCGCCGCCCACGGCCTCGACCACGCCCGCGAAGTCCCGGCCCCGGATCCGCTCCTTCGGTCTTCTCAGCCCCAGGGCGAACCGTGCCACGTACGGATCGCCGCGCATCAGGTGCCAGTCCGCCGCGTTCACCGCGGCGGCGTGCACCCGGACGAGCACCTCGCGCTCGCCCGGCACCGGCCGCGCGACCTCCGTGAACTCCAGCACGTCCGCCGATCCGTACCGCTCCTGCACCCAGGCCCTCATGACGCCCCCTCAGTCCGTCCCCGGTCCCTCGGGAACGACAGTAGGGCGCCCGGCCGGCCGGGACCATCGGGGACGACCCGGAGCGATCCCCGACCGATCCCCGACCTTTCCCCGACGCGGGGGCTCACAGACGGGCGGACTTCAGCGACATGTGGAGCAGCAGCCGGTCCTCGCCGTCGTCCAGGTCGAGGCCCGTGAGCGCCTCCACCCGGGAGAGCCGGTAGTAGAGGGTCTGCCGGTGGATGCCCAGGGCCGCCGCCGCCCGGCCCGCCTGACCCGCGCTGTCGAGGAACACCTCTGCGGTGCGCGCCAGTTCGGCGTGGGCGGGGGCGAGGAGCGGGGCCACGACCGGGTCGACCTCGGGGTGGTACAGCGCCGCGAGCAGGCGGTACGGGCCGATCCCGGCCCACTCCGCGACCGGGCCGAGCGTCGGCTGCGCCGTCGCCGCGCGGGCTGCCGTGTTCGCCTCGCGCCAGGCCGCCGGGAGCTCCGTGAGGCCCCGGCGCGCGTTGGCGATCCCGGCGGGCGTCGTGCCTCGCAACCGGTCGGCCGCCTTGTGGGCGGGGGAGAGGTCCTCGGCCGTGCGGAGCCGTACGAGCGCGGCGAGCGCGTCGCCCTCCGGCAGCGTGGCGACCGCCGCCGCGCCGGGCACGGCCCGGACCGAGGGGGCCTCGCCCTGCCAGGGGGTCACGCACACGACGGCGTGCAGGCCGTCCGCGCTGGGGCCGAGGGCGGCCCGCAGCGCCGCGACGGCCATGTCGCTCTGCCAGCCGCGCCCGGCGGTGAGGACCGCCGCGAACTCGCGCGAGATGTCGGCGCCCGCCCGCTCCTCGTCGGCGAGGAGTTCCCCGATCCGGCCGGCGACCTCCATCGCCGCGGCGAGCCGCTCGTCCGAGGGGCCGGGCTCGGCGTCCAGGAGCCATACGTATCCGAGGACGACACCCCGATGGCGTACCGGCAGACAGATGCGGTCCCGGAAGACGCCCGCGTCCGGGGCGGCCGGGATGCGGACCGGGCCGGTCGCCCGGGTGATGCCGAAGCCCTCGAACCAGGCGCGGACCGCCGGGGTGGACCTGCGGGTGAGGATCGAGCGGGTCCTGACCGGGTCCATCACGGAGTCGTCGTCGCTGTCGTGCGCGCCGAAGGCGATCAGCCCGAAATCGCGGTTCTCCAGCGTCGCCGGTTCGCCGAGCAGCGCCGAGATCTCGTCGACCAGGTCCTGGTAATCGCCCTTCACGGACCCATTCTCGCACCCCCTCAGACATGTGTATGAGACGCCGCGCACGGATGCGTGACAGCTGTAGATGGCGCAGGATCGGAGCGATCCATAGGTTTCACGGTGGTTCTCCGTGCTGTTCCCGGTTCGTTCCCTTGATCCGGTTATGGCCCCGTCCTACCTTTGCCTTTTGGAGGTGCCCCGTGCTGGGTCCCGTGATCCTCGCCGCGTCGCGCAGCGACAAGATGCGCCGTCTCGTTTCGGCCGCCCCCGGGACCAAGCAGGTCGTCGCCCGCTTCATCGCCGGCGAGACGGTCGACGACGTCGTCCCGATCGTCTCCGAGCTGAGCGGCCGCGGCCTGGAGGTCACCCTCGACGTCGTCGGCGAGGACATCACCACCGTCGAGCAGTCGTACGCCGCCCGGGACGCCTACCTGGAGCTCATCGGCCGTCTCGAGGAGCTGGGCCTCGGCGCCCGCGCCGAGATGTCCGTGAAGCTGTCGATGTTCGGCCAGTCCCTGGAGAACGGCCACGAGCTGGCCCTCGCGAACGTCCGCCCGGTCGTCGCGGCCGCCGCCGAGATCGGCACCACCGTCACCCTGGACGCCGAGGACCACACCACCCTCGACTCGATGTTCGCCATCCACGAGGAGCTGCGGAAGGACTTCCCGCAGACCGGCTGCGTCATCCAGGCGTACCTCTTCCGCACGGAGGACGACGCCCGCCGCCTGGCCGCGAACGGCTCCCGCGTGCGCATCGTGAAGGGCGCCTACAAGGAGCCCGCCGAGGTCGCCATCCAGGACAAGCCCGAGATCGACAAGGCGTACGTCCGGATCATGAAGATCCTGATGGACGGCGAGGGCTACCCGATGATCGGCTCGCACGACCCGCGCCTGATCTCCATCGGCCAGGAGCTGGCCCGCCGCGCCGGCCGCAAGCTGGACGAGTACGAGTTCCAGATGCTGTACGGCATCCGCTCCGAGGAGCAGAACCGTCTCGCCGCCGAGGGCCACCGCATGCGCGTCTACACCGCGTACGGCACCGACTGGTACGGCTACTTCATGCGCCGCCTCGCGGAGAAGCCGGCCAACCTCCTCTTCTTCGTCCGCTCCATCCTCACCAAGGGCTGAGCCCCACCTCTCACAAGGAGTCACGAGCCTCATGGACGCTGTCACCCAGGTCCCCGCTCCGGTCAACGAGCCGGTGCACAGCTACGCCCCCGGTTCGCCCGAGCGTGCCCGCCTCGAGGTCAAGCTCAAGGAGCTGGCCGAGAACCCGCGCGAGCTGCCGATGACCATCGGCGGCGTGAAGCGCCTCGGCGGCGGCGAGGAGTTCAAGGTCGTCCAGCCGCACAACCACAAGGCCGTCATCGGCACCTTCCGCGGCGCCACCGAGCAGGACGCCCAGGACGCCATCGACGCCGCCCTGGCCGCAGCCCCGGCCTGGCGCGCGATGTCCTTCGACGACCGCGCCGCGATCATCCTGCGCGCCGCCGAGCTGCTCGCCGGCCCCTGGCGCGAGACGCTGGCCGCGTCGACCATGCTCGGCCAGTCGAAGACCGCCCAGCAGGCCGAGATCGACACCCCGTGCGAGCTCGTCGACTTCTGGCGCTTCAACGTGGCGTACGCCCGCCAGATCCTCGCCGAGCAGCCGCCGGCGAACTCCCCGGGTGTGTGGAACCGTCTGGACCACCGTCCGCTGGAGGGCTTCGTCTACGCGATCACCCCCTTCAACTTCACCGCCATCGCGGGCAACCTGCCCACCGCCCCCGCCCTCATGGGCAACGTGGTGGTCTGGAAGCCGTCCCCGACGCAGACCCACTCCGCCGTGCTCCTCATGGAGCTCCTGGAGGAGGCCGGCCTGCCGAAGGGCGTCATCAACCTGGTCACCGGCGACGGCATCGCCGTCTCCGAGGTGGCCCTGAACCACCGCGACCTGGCCGGCATCCACTTCACCGGCTCGACCAAGACCTTCCAGCACCTGTGGAAGACGGTCGGCAACAACATCGAGAAGTACCGCTCGTACCCGCGGATCGTCGGCGAGACCGGCGGCAAGGACTTCGTCGTCGCCCACCCCAGCGCCGACCGCGCCGTCCTGAAGACCGCGCTGAACCGCGGCTCCTTCGAGTTCCAGGGCCAGAAGTGCTCCGCGTCCTCCCGCGCGTACATCCCGGCGTCCATCTGGAACGACGGCTTCAAGGAGGAGTTCGCGGCCGAGATCGACGGCATCACCATGGGTGACGTCACCGACCTGTCGAACTTCATCGGCGCCGTCATCGACGAGCGGTCGTTCGCCAAGAACAAGGCGGCGATCGACCGTGCCGCGGCCGACCCGAGCTGCACGATCATCGCCGGCGGCACCTACGACGACTCGGTGGGCTACTTCGTCCGTCCGACCGTCATCGTCTGCGACGACCCGGAGAACGAGGTCTTCAAGGCCGAGTACTTCGGCCCGATCCTCGCGATCCACGTCTACGAGGACGACAAGTACGACGAGATGCTGACCCAGATGGAGTCGGTCTCGGACTACGCCCTCACCGGCTCGGTCATCTCCGGCGACCGTGCGGCCGCCGCGTACACGATGGAGAAGCTCCGCTTCGCCGCGGGCAACTTCTACATCAACGACAAGTCGACCGGCGCCGTCGTCGGCCAGCAGCCCTTCGGCGGCGGCCGCGCCTCCGGCACCAACGACAAGGCCGGTGCCCCGCAGAACCTGATGCGCTGGACGCTGACCCGCGCCATCAAGGAGACGCTGGTCCCGCCGACCGAGTACGGCTACCCGCACATGGGCTGACGCCCGCCCGCCGCGTGAGCGGCCCCTGATCACCGCCCCCCTCCTCTACCCCCAATTGAGGACGGGGGCGGTTCTCATTCCCCCACGTGACGCTTGAGGAAGTCGCCGATCAGCCCGGCGATCGCCGGCGCGTGGGTCTCCAGGGCGAAGTGGCCGGTGGGCAGGAGGTGGATCTCGGCGTCCGGGAGGTCGCGGCGGAAGGCCTCGGCGCCCGCCGGTACGAAGACCTGGTCGCCCGCGCCCCAGACGGCGAGGAGGGGGACGCGGGAGGTGCGGAAGTACTCCTGGAAGGCCGGGTAGAGGGCGAAGTTGGAGCCGTAGTCGGCGATCAGACCCAGCTGGATGTCGTCCTGGCCCTCGCGGGCCATCAGGGCGGCGTCGTGGTGCCAGGCGTCCGGGCTGAGGAGCTCGCGGTACTCGGCGGGGACGCCCGTCTCGTACTGCCACTTGATGCCGTCGAGGGAGCGGATGGCGCGGACCGGCTCCTCGGTCTCGGGGGTGCGCTCCTCGATGAGGGCGAGGACGGGGGCCCAGGCCTCGGCGCCGAGGCCCTCCTCGTAGGCGTTTCCGTTCTGGGTGACGATCGCGGTGATCCGCTCGGGGTGGGCGAGGGCGAGGCGCAGGCCGATGGGGGCGCCGTAGTCCTGGATGTAGAGCGCGAACCGGTCCAGTCCGAGGGCCTCGGTGAACTCGACGGTGAGCGCGGCCAGTTCGGCGAAGGTGTAGTCGAAGTCGGTGGCGGAGGGTGCGGCGCTGCGGCCGAAGCCCAGGTGGTCGGGGGCGATCAGCCGGTACGAGCCGGCGAGCAGGGGGATCAGGTCGCGGAACATGTGCGAGCTGGTGGGGAAGCCGTGCAGCAGGAGCAGGACGGGGGCGTCGGCCGGGCCGGCCTCGCGGTAGGCGATCTCGTGGCCCCGGACGGTGACGGTGCGGTGGTGGGTCGGCAGCACGGACATCTCTAACCCCTTAAGTGTCGCTCACTGGTTATAGGTGAACTCAAGCAGGGCAGGGGTAACCTGTCAATGGGGTGTGAGGGGTTAGGGTGGGGAAATGATTGTGAGGACCGCTCCCACCCATGACCTCGGTGCCGCCCGGCTCCGCTCCGTACGCGAGCTGCTCGACACCGCCTTCGAGGGCGACTTCTCCGACGACGACTGGGACCACACCCTCGGCGGCGTCCACGCCTGGATCGAGGACGGGCGGGGGCTCGCCGCCCACGGTGCCGTCGTGCAGCGCCGGGTGCTCCACCGGGGGCGCTCGTACCGCGTCGGATACGTCGAAGGGCTCGCCGTCCGGGGCGATCGCAGGCGACAGGGGCTCGGCGGCGCAGTGATGGCCGAGCTGGAACGGGTCATCGACGGGACGTACGCCTTCGGGGCGCTCAGCGCCTCCGACGCGGGGGCCGCGCTCTACCGGGCGCGCGGCTGGCGGATCTGGGAAGGGCGGCTCGACGCGCTCGGGCCCGAGGGGACCGTCCGCCTCGCCGAGGAGGAGGGCTCCGTCTTCCTGCGCCCCGCCGGCGGCCCGGCCCTGCCGGACCCCGCCGCCCCGCTGGTCTTCGACTGGCGGGACGGCGACGTGATGTGAGGGCGCGTCAGCCCCGGTTCCGGGCGCGGCCCGCGGCCGTCTCCAGGTGAGAGGTGTAGACGGCCGAGAACACGGAGACGACGGCGATGCTGATCGCGAGCCCCCCGGTGCCGAGCACCCCGACGAAGGAGGCCGCCAGCGCGCCTCCCACCAGGACGCACCAGGCGGCGAGCACCGCCTTGCCCCGACGGCTCAGGAACAGCCACCGCTGCGGGGTGGCCGGCGGGTTCCCCACGGTGCCGGCCGGGCCCGCGGTCGCCGCGCACGGCCGCTTGAAGTAGCCGTACACCAGCCACTCCCCGCACAGCTCCCAGCCCTCCGGCGTGAGTTCGTCGAGTACGCGGCTCCGCCGGCGCCCGGCGATCACCTCGCGGCGGTACTCCCAGCGCAGCGCCGACCCGGGCGACCGGCGGCAGACGAACCGGCCGACCGCGTCGAGCGACTCCACCTCCCAGCCCTGGCCGCCGTGGACGGCCAGCATCCGGCGGTCGTTGAAGAGGTCGGCGGTCCAGGTCCAGTTCTCCGCGCGCTCGTCCGGTTCGCCGGGCGCGGGTGCGAGGCCGCCGAGCTGCGCGGCGAACGCGGCGGCGGGGCCGAACTCCTCCTCCGGGGCCGTGCCCGTCTCCGCGAGGTGGGCCCGCAGGTCCTCGACGGTCGCGGCGATCTGCTCGTCCGGCACCTGTGCGGCGCGCAGCGAGCCGGAGAGCTCGGCGAAGTAGGCGTCGGTGGTCATCGTGTCGTTCCCCCTGGGCTGAGCATGGTCCGTACGGTGCGGTGGAAGGCCAGCCACGCCCCGCTCTCGGCGGTGAGCCGCTCCCGCCCGAGGGGCGTGAGCCGGTAGTAGCGCCGGCCGGGGCCGCGCTCGGCGGCGCGGAACTCCGCCTCCACGAGGCCGGCCTCCTCCAGGCGGTTCAGTACGGGATAGAGCGTCCCGCCCTTGATCTCGCCGAGTCCCGCCTCGGCGAGCGCCTTGGCGATCTCGTACCCGTAACTCTCGCCGTCGGTCAGGCGGGAGAGGACGAGCAGGTCGAGGACTCCCTTGAGCCAGCTGGATCTGCGGTCTGCGGCCATGGGGCCATTGGATCACCAGCTAGGTAGGAATGCAATCTAGATAGTGATGGGGTGGTCGTGATGCCGGAACTGTCCCTGATCGGAGCACCGCCCTCGATGGAGATCGCCCGTCCCGGTCCGGACCGCCCCACCCGGTCGGTGGGCTGCGTCACCACCCCTGAGCTGGTGAAATCCCTCGCCGTGAGGTCGCTCATCCGCGAGCTGCGGGCCACGGAGAGTTGAGTGCTGTCTCAGATAGTAGGAAGTCCGAGTAATTGTGGAGACAGATGAGGAGGCCTGCCCTAGCTTTGTAGAAGCCGAACGTCTCGCTTCATCAAGCGAATGGCGGTCGAGAGCGCGACGCCCTGTGCAGGCAACCCCTGCGGCGGCGCTCCCCGCCCCTTCCGGCGCCTTCGATCACCACTGATCTCCGCACATCCGGATCACCACTGATCTCAAGGAGTCGATCCCCCATGGCCGCTCAGACCGCCCGCCGCGTCCGCCACTCCGCCAACCGTCCCAGCGACGAGGCCCGCCAGAACGCCGCCGCCGCCCTCCAGCGCGCCCTCGACCGCCGTGACAACGGCGGCTCCACCGGCCACTGATACCCCGCTCGTCCGACATGGCGCTTCGTCCACATGGTGGACGAGACGTGTCAGACGATGGGACGAAGAGTAGGGTGCCGACATGTCTCACAGCATCAATCTCGCAGTCATTCCCGGCGACGGCATCGGCCAGGAGGTCGTGGCCCAGGGCCTCAAGATCCTCTCGGCCGTCCTTCCCCAGGACGTGAAGCTGGAGACCGAGGAGTACGACTTCGGCGCCAAGCGGTACCACGCCACCGGCGAGACCCTCACCGACGCCGACCTCGACTCCCTCAAGAAGCACGACGCCATCCTGCTCGGCGCCATCGGCGACCCGTCGGTGCCGTCCGGCGTCCTGGAGCGCGGCTTCCTGCTGAAGCTCCGCTTCGCCTTCGACCACCACGTGAACCTGCGTCCCTCGAAGCTGCTCCCCGGCGTCGCCACCCCGCTCGCCGGGCAGCCCGAGATCGACTTCGTCGTGGTCCGCGAGGGCACCGAGGGCCCGTACACGGGCAACGGCGGCACCATCCGCAAGGGCACCGAGCACGAGGTCGCCACCGAGGTCTCGGTCAACACCGCCTTCGGTGTCGAGCGCGTGGTCCGGGACGCCTTCGCCCGCGCCCAGGCCCGTCCGCGCAAGAAGCTGACGCTGGTCCACAAGAACAACGTGCTGACCTTCGCCGGCCACCTCTGGACGAACATCTTCAACAAGGTCGCGGCCGAGTTCCCCGAGGTCACGACCGACTACCTGCACGTCGACGCCGCGACGATCTTCCTCGTCACCGACCCGGCCCGCTTCGACGTGATCGTCACCGACAACCTCTTCGGCGACATCATCACCGACCTCGCCGCTGCCGTCTCCGGCGGCATCGGCGTCGCCGCCTCCGGCAACATCAACCCGAGCGGCGCGTTCCCGTCCATGTTCGAGCCGGTCCACGGCTCCGCGCCGGACATCGCGGGCCAGGGCAAGGCCGACCCCACGGCCACCGTCCTCTCCGTCGCCCTCCTGCTCCGCCACCTCGGCTACGAGGCCGAGGCCGCCCGGGTCGAGGAGGCCGTCGCCGCCGACCTCACCGAGCGCGGCGACAGCGTCCGCACCACGGACGAGATCGGCGACGCGCTCGCCGCGCGAGTAGCGAGCTGACCCGCGCCGACTGACATCAGCAGCAGCCGCCGGGTCGCATTCAGCGCCCGGCGGCTGTCCTCTGCGCGGCCGCCGGGGGCTCCCCCGAACTCCGGACCGCGCTCACCCGTTTTCCGCAGCGGTTCCCACGGGCGATAATCGAACGTGGGGCCGCGGCATACGGGCATGCCCGGACGCCGCCTCGTCAGGGACACACGTCCCCGGCGGTGACGTGCGCGCGCGGTCCTCCCCATCACAACCGGTGAAGGACACGCACTCATGACGACGCCCACGATCGAGCTCAAGCCCTCCTCCAGCCCGCTGTCCGCCGCGGAGCGCGAGGCGATCCTGGCCAACCCGGGATTCGGCCGCCACTTCACCGACCACATGGTCACCATCCGGTGGACCGAGGGCCGCGGCTGGCACGACGCCCAGCTCGTGCCGTACGGTCCGCTCTCCCTGGACCCCGCCACGAACGTCCTGCACTACGCGCAGGAGATCTTCGAGGGCCTGAAGGCCTACCGCCGCCCCGACGGCTCGGTCGCCACCTTCCGTCCCGACGCCAACGCCCGCCGTTTCCAGCGCTCCGCGCACCGTCTCGGCATGCCCGAGCTGCCGGTCGAGACCTTCGTCGAGGCCTGTGACGTCCTCGTCCGGCACGACGAGGCCTGGGTTCCGGCGCACGGCGGCGAGTCCTCGCTCTACCTGCGTCCGTTCATGATCGCGACCGAGGTGGGCCTGGGCGTCCGCCCGGCCAACGAGTACCTCTTCGTCGTCATCGCCTCGCCGGCCGGCCCGTACTTCCCCGGCGGTGTGAAGCCCGTCTCCATCTGGGCCTCGGAGGACCGCGTCCGCGCCGTCCCCGGCGGCATGGGCGACGCGAAGACCGGCGGCAACTACGCGGCCTCCCTGCTCGCGCAGGCCGAGGCGGCGGCCAAGGGCTGCGACCAGGTCTGCTACCTCGACGCGGTCGAGCACAAGTGGGTCGAGGAACTCGGCGGCATGAACCTGTACTTCGTGTACGGCGCTGCGTCCAACGAGAAGCCGAAGATCGTCACCCCGACCCTCACCGGCTCCATCCTGGAGGGCATCACCCGCGACTCGCTCCTCCGGCTCGCCGAGGACCTCGGCTACGAGCCCGAGGAGGGTCGCGTCTCCATCGACCAGTGGCAGGCCGACACCGAGAACGGCACCCTCACCGAGGTCTTCGCCTGCGGCACCGCCGCCGTCATCACCCCGGTCGGCACGGTCAAGTCCGCCCGGGGCGAGTGGCAGCAGTCGGGCGGCGAGCCCGGCGAGGTCACGATGAAGCTGCGCGAGGCGCTGCTCGCCATCCAGACCGGGAAGTCCGAGGACGTCCACGGCTGGATGCACGAGCTCGGCAAGTAGGAGCCGCTCCCGCTGGGAGTTACTCCGTCGCCGCCAGGGCTTCCGGGACCGTCGCCACGGTCTCGGGGGCCCTGTTCGGCGTCAGGACGGCGTACAGCGCGCCGCCCACGATCCCCGAGAACACGAAGCTGCAGTCGATCCCGCCCGTCAGGGCGAGCAGCGGCCCCTCGTAGAGCGGCGTCGACACCGCGGCCAGGCCGACGGCCGCGCCGATCGCCCAGGAGACGGTGGCGCGCGGGTGCCAGCCCGCCGAGAACCAGTAGATCCCGCCGCGCGAGCGGTTGTTGAAGACCTGGAGCGCCTCCGGGTCGTACGTCCCGCCGCAGCGCGCGTGCCCGATCAGGGTGATCACCGCCCACGGCGTGCCGATCGCGGTGAGCAGCAGCACGAACGAGGTCATCGCCGTCTGGGCGTCCGAGGCGAAGTGGCCGAGGAAGACGAAGGCCGTCGCCACCGCCGCGACCACGAGGGTGGCACGCGCGCGCGTGGCCTTGGGCAGGATCGCGTCGAGGTCGAGCCCCATCGAGTACAGCATCAGACCGGCGTTGCCGACGGAGCCGGCGGTGGCGGCGACGAACAGCGGTACGAGGTACCAGACCGGGGACGCCTCGACGAGCGGGCCCGCGTAGTCCAGGCCGCCGCGCGCCGCCAGGGCGGTGAACGTGCCGAAGAGCTGCGGCACGAGCAGACCCACCGTCAGCCCCAGGCAGGTCGCCCGGAACACGGTCTTCGTGCTGTGCCGCTCGGGGGAGACGTACCGGGTGTAGTCGCCGAGCAGGGTGATGAAGGCGACCGGTCCGCTGAGGCCCGCCGCGACGGCGGAGAGCAGCCAGGTCGGCCAGAAGGAGCCGAGCAGGTACGGGGTGTCCGGCACCGCGGCCGTCGTGAAGTCCCCGGCGTAGGCGGCCAGGCCGACGGCGAGGAGCACCGTCATGCCGATCGCGAGCGCCTTGCTGAGCCGGAGCAGCAGCCGGTAGCCGTACACCGCGCCCACCACGGTGCAGGCGGCCAGGACCGCGTAGACGGCGGCGTGGGCCGCGCCGCCGGTCGGCAGGCCGATCAGGCGGGCGAGTGTGCCCACCATCACGTCGCCGCCGATCCAGAGGGTCAGCGCGGTGTAGCCGAGCGAGAGCAGCAGCCCGACCACGGAGCCGACGAGCCGGCCGCGGACGCCGAAGAAGGCGCCGGAGGAGGTGGAGAGGTTGGTCGCGGTACGGAGGGACACGAGCGCGAGCGGGGCGGTGACCGCGACGCCGACGAGGGTGCCGGTGACGACGGAGGTCACCGAGGCCCAGAAGCCGAGTCCGAAGGAGACCGGCAGCCAGCCGAAGACGATCACCCCCAGACAGAGGTTGGATCCGAGCAGGATCGAGATGAGGTCGCGGGGGCCGCTGGTGCGTTCGGCCTCGGGGATGGTGTCGACTCCGCGCTGTTCTATCGGCATGAGGACTCCCTGCGGGGGCGGACGGGACAAATTTAGAGCGGCGCTCAATGTGACCTACGCCTGTCGGCGACGTCAATGCTTGGAAGCTTGCGTCTCAACATTTAGAGTGTCGCTCAAACGTGTCGGAAATGCAGGAGGTGTTTGGGGCGTGCGACTGACCCCCACGGAACGCGATCGGCTGCTGCTCTTCGGCGCCGCCGAGCTCGCCCGCGCCCGCAGGGCCCGTGGCCTGCGGCTCAACGTGCCCGAGGCGACGGCCCTCATCGCGGACACCGTCTGCGAGGCGGCCCGCGACGGCAAGCGACTCGCCGAGGCCATCGAGGCGGCCCGCTCCGTCCTCGGCCCCGACGACGTCCTGCCCGGCGTCGCCGACGTCGTCACCGAGGTCCACGTCGAGGCCGTCTTCGACGACGGCTCGCGGCTCGCGGTCGTCTCCGCCCCGATCGGTGGCGGCGGCCTGGGCGCCGAGGCGCCGGGCGCGCTGCTGCCCGGTCCCGCGTACGAGGAGGCCGAACCGGCGCTCGTCGTACACGTCCGGAACACGGCGACGGTCCCGGTGAGCGTCACCTCCCACTTCCACTTCTTCGAGGTCAACCCGCGCCTCGACTTCGACCGGGCCGCCGCCTACGGCATGCGGCTCGCCATCCCGGCCGGAGCCTCCTTCCGCTTCGACCCGGGCGGCGAGGCCGAGGTCGGGCTCGTGCCGATCGGCGGCGCCCGCGTCGCCATCGGCTTCGCGGGCCTGGTCGACGGCCCGCTGGACGCGCCCGGCGCGCGGGAAGAGGCCCTGCGCAGGGCGCGGGCGTGCGGCTACCTGGGAATCGAGGACGACTGATGGACCCCTACGAGTACGCGTCCGTGCACGGCCCGCGCGCCGGCGACCGGGTCGTCCTGGGCGACTCCGGACTCGTCGTCCGTGTCGAGTCGGACTCCCAGAAGCCCGGTGACGAGTTCCTCGCCGGCTTCGGCAAGACCGCCCGCGACGGCCTCCACCTCAAGGCCGCGGCCGTCCGCGAGACCTGCGACGTCGTGATCAGCAACGTCCTGGTCATCGACGCCGTGCAGGGCATCCGCAAGGTGTCCATCGGCATCCGCGAGGGCCGGATCCACGCGATCGGGCGGGCCGGCAACCCCGACACCCTCGACGGCGTCGACGTCGTCGTCGGCACCGGCACCTCGATCGTCTCCGGGGAGGGCCTCATCGCCACCGCCGGAGCCGTCGACACCCACGTCCACCTCCTGTCCCCGCGGATCATGGAGGCCTCGCTCGCGAGCGGCGTCACCACGATCATCGGCCAGGAGTTCGGCCCCGTCTGGGGCGTCGGCGTCAACTCGCCCTGGGCCCTCAAGCACGCCTTCAGCGCCTTCGACGCCTGGCCGGTCAACATCGGCTTCCTGGCCCGCGGCTCCTCCTCGGACCCGGCGCCGCTCGTCGAGGCGCTCGCCGAGGGCGGTGCCTCGGGCTTCAAGGTCCACGAGGACATGGGCGCCCACACCCGGGCCCTCGACACCGCCCTGCGGGTCGCCGAGGAGCACGACGTCCAGGTCGCGCTGCACTCGGACGGCCTCAACGAGTGCCTCTCCGTGGAGGACACCCTCCGCGTCCTGGAAGGCCGTACGATCCACGCCTTCCACATCGAGGGCTGCGGCGGCGGACACGTCCCCAACGTCCTGAAGATGGCGGGCGTGCCGAACGTCATCGGCTCCTCCACCAACCCCACCCTGCCCTTCGGCCGCGACGCGGTCGCCGAGCACTACGGGATGATCGTCTCCGTCCACGACCTGAAGACCGACCTCCCGGGCGACGCCGCCATGGCGCGCGACCGGATCCGGGCCGGGACCATGGGTGCGGAGGACGTCCTGCACGACCTCGGCGCGATCGGGATCACCTCCTCCGACGCGCAGGGGATGGGAAGGGCCGGCGAGACCGTACGCCGGACCTTCGCCATGGCCGGGAAGATGAAGGCCGAGCTGGGCCCGATGGAGGGGGACGGCGCACACGACGACAACGCGCGCGTCCTCCGCTACATCGCCAAGCTCACCATCAACCCGGCGATCGCCCACGGCCTCGCCCACGAGATCGGCTCGATCGAGGTCGGGAAGATGGCCGACATCGTGCTCTGGCGCCCGCAGTTCTTCGGCGCCAAGCCGCAGATGGTCATCAAGAACGGCTTCCCCGCGTGGGGGGTCGTGGGCGATCCGAACGCCGCCACCGACACCTGTGAACCGCTCGTCCTCGGACCGCTGTTCGGCGCCCACGGAGCGACCCCGGCCGACATCTCCGTCGCCTTCGTCGCCCAGGCCGCCGTCGACCTCGGCTCCGACGTGATGCCGACCCGCCGCCGCCGGGTGGCCGTGCGCGGCACCCGCGGCATCGGCCCCGCCGACCTGGCCTTCAACTCCCGCGTCGGCGACGTGCAGGTCGACGGCCGGACGGGCCTCGTCTCGCTCGACGGCTCCCCGATCCGCTCCGAGGCGGCCGAGTCCGTCTCCCTCAACCGCCTCTACTTCCTCTAGGACCTGACTCATGACCTTCCGCATGCCCGCCGAGTGGATGCCGCACGAGCGCACCTGGATGGCCTGGCCCAGCACCAACCCCACCTTCACCAACGAGGAGGAGCTCGCCGAGGCCCGCGAGGCCTGGGCGTCCGTGGCCCGCGCCGTCCGCCGCTTCGAGCCGGTGACGGTGGTCGTCGCCCCCGGCGACGCCGACTCGGCCCGTGCCCTCCTCGGCCCGGAGATCGAGCTGGTCGAGCGCGAGCTCGACGACGCCTGGATGCGGGACATCGGCCCGACCTTCGTCACCGACGGCACCGAACTCGCCGCCGTGGACTGGGTGTTCAACGGCTGGGGCGCCCAGGACTGGGCCCGCTGGGAGCACGACTCCAAGATCGCCCGCCATGTCGCGGACGTGGCGGGAGTCCCCGTGCTCTCCTCCCCCCTCGTGAACGAGGGCGGCGCGATCCACGTCGACGGCGAGGGCACGGTGCTCCTCACCGACACCGTCCAGCTCGGCTCCGGCCGCAACCCCGAGTGGACCCGCGAGCAGGTCGAGGAGGAGATCCACGCCAAGCTCGGCACGACGAAGGCGATCTGGCTCCCGCACGGCCTCGCCGGCGACTACGGCCTCTACGGCACCCAGGGCCACGTCGACATCGTCGCCGCCTTCGCCCGCCCCGGCACGGTCCTCGTCCACAGCCAGCAGGACCCGGCCCACCCGGACTACGAGCGGTCCAGGATGTACGTGAACATCCTGCGCGGCCAGACCGATGCCCAGGGCCGCGCCCTTGAGGTCATCGAGGTCCCGGCCCCGACGGTCCTCAAGGACGAGGAGGGCGACTGGGTCGACTACTCGTACATCAACCACTACCTGTGCAACGGCGGCGTCGTCCTCTGCGCCTTCGACGACCCGCACGACGAGCTCGCCGCGGAGATCTTCCGCCGCCTCTTCCCGGAGCGCGAGGTCGTCCTGGTCGACGCCCGCACGATCTTCGCGGGCGGCGGCGGCATCCACTGCATCACCCAGCAGCAGCCGAAGGTCTGAGATACCGGCCGGTCGTGGCCGCACGCCTTCGGGCGTGGGCCCGACGGCCGCATCATGTAGAACGTACGAGTGAGTCAGAGCAGCAACCCCATCCCCCCGCACCCCCGCCGGCGCAACCAGGCCGCCCCTCCCCGGGAGGACGTGCTCGCCGCGGCCATGGACACCATCGCCGAGCGCGGGCTCGACGGGCTGACCATGGCCGGGCTCGGGCGTGAGGTCGGGATGAGCAGTGGGCACCTGCTCTACTACTTCCGCACCAAGGACGAGCTGCTGCTGCAGACCCTGGAGTGGAGCGAGGGGCGGCTCGGGGCCGAGCGCAGCGCCCTGCTGTCCCGGCCGGGGTCGGTGCGCGACCGGCTCGACGGGTACGTCGAGGTGTATGTGCCGGTCGGGCCCAGGGACCCGCACTGGACCCTCTGGCTGGAGGTCTGGAACCGGTCGCAGAACGCCGACGACGACGCCCGCGCCCGGCAGGCCGCCATCGAGGGGGCCTGGCACCGGGACCTGGTCGCGATCCTCGCCGAGGGCGTCTCGCGCGGGGAGTTCCGGGCCGTCGACCCGGACCGCTTCGCCACCCGGATGCGGGCCCTCCTCGACGGCTTCAGCGTGCACGTCGCCGTCGGCATCCCGGGCACGGGGAGAGAGCAAGTCCTCGCGCACGTAAGGGAGTTCATCGAGCAGAGCCTGCTGTCGCGACCGTAACGCACGTAAGTACACCCGATCGTTGCCCGCTACAGCCTTGTTGGCCCCGCGTGATCTCCGGCACGGTTCCTGCCCATGGGACGAGAGCACTGGAAGAAGATCTGGGTCGGCTCGGCGGGCAACATGGTCGAGTGGTTCGACTGGTTCGTGTACGCGAGCTTCGCCACCTACTTCGCGGGGGCCTTCTTCCCCGAGGGCAACGACACCGCCAAGCTCATGAACACCGCCGGCATCTTCGCCGTCGGCTTCTTCATGCGCCCCGTCGGCGGCTGGCTCCTCGGCCGGGTCGGCGACCGCAAGGGCCGCAAGGCCGCGCTCACCCTCACCGTGACGCTGATGTCCGCCTCCGCCGTCCTGATCGCGATCGCGCCCACCTACTCCGTCGCCGGATACGGCGGCGCCGCCGTCCTCCTCGTCGCCCGCCTCCTCCAGGGCCTCTCGGTCGGAGGCGAGTACGCGGCCAGCGCCACCTACCTCACCGAGGCCTCCGCGCCCGAGCACCGCGGCTTCGCCTCCAGCTTCCAGTACGTGTCGATGACCGCCGGCCAGATCCTCGGCCTCGGCCTGCTGCTGATCCTCCAGCACACCCTCTCCGCCGAGGCCCTGCACGGGTGGGGCTGGCGCATCCCCTTCGTCGTCGGCGCCCTCGGCGCGGCCGTCGTCTTCTATCTGCGCCGGAACATGCTGGAGACGGAGGTGTACGAGGAGACCGCAGACTCCGGAGTCGCCCAGGGGCAGCAGGGCACCCTCAGGGCCCTGTGGGCGCACAAGCGGGAGGCCTTCCTCGTCGTCGCGCTCACCATGGGCGGGACCGTGGCGTACTACACGTACACCACCTACCTCACCAAGTACCTGTCCAACTCCGCCGGACTGCCCAAGCAGACCGCCACGCTGGTCTCCTTCTGCGCCCTGATCGTCTTCGCCTGTCTGCAGCCGCTCGCCGGCCGGCTCTCCGACCGGATCGGGCGCCGCCCGCTCCTCATCACCTTCGCGGTGGGCTCCACCCTCCTCACCGTCCCGATCCTGTCGATGCTCAAGCGCGCCGGCTCCTTCTGGCCGGCCCTCGGTCTCTCGCTCCTCGCGCTGGTCGTCGTCACGGGCTACACCTCGATCAACGCCTGCGTGAAGGCCGAGCTCTTCCCGACCGGCATCCGCGCCCTCGGCGTCGCCCTGCCGTACGCGATCGCCAACGCCCTCTTCGGCGGCACCGCCGAATACGTGGCGCTCTGGTTCAAGAACGCCGGCATCGAGGCGGGCTTCTCCTGGTACGTGGCGGGCTGCGCGGCCGTCTCCCTGATCGTCTACCTCGCGATGCGGGAGACCCGCGACATCGACCTGGGCCGCGTCGGCGCCGCTCTCCCGGGACGGAAGCGAGATCAGCTGCCCGTATCGTGAGACCGTCGTCCCGTCGGTCCCGTACCTGTGTCAGACTTCCGGCGTGCTTGCTACCACGATGATTATCGGCAGCAGCGCGCCGGTCCGCAGTGGCCACTGAATCGCGGCAAGACCCCCGCGGCAGTGGACACCGTGCCCCAGACCCGCGCGCAGACCTCTCGCACCCGCGAGGGGTTTTTTCGTTTTCCGGCCCCACCCACGCCGGAAGCGGACGACGCGTGAGAATGGGGGCAAGTGGATCCATACCTTCCGGAGCCACATCCGACAGGAGCCATCACAGCCATGACCACGGAGAACGCCGAGGGCTCGCGCCTCGACGACAGCTTCCATGTCTTCGACACGACGCTGCGCGACGGGGCGCAGCGTGAAGGCATCAACCTCACCGTCGCGGACAAGCTGACCATCGCCCGGCACCTCGACGAGTTCGGCGTCGGCTTCATCGAGGGCGGCTGGCCCGGCGCCAACCCGCGCGACACGGAGTTCTTCGCCCGCGCCCGGCAGGAGATCGCGTTCAAGAACGCGCAGCTCGTCGCCTTCGGCGCCACCCGCAGGGCCGGCGGCAACGCCGCCGAGGACCCGCAGGTCAAGGCGCTCCTCGACTCCGGCGCACCGGTGATCACCCTGGTCGCCAAATCGCACGACCGGCACGTCGAGCTCGCCCTGCGCACCACCCTCGACGAGAACCTGGAGATGGTCCGCGACACCGTCTCCCACCTGGTCTCCCAGGGCCGCCGGGTCTTCGTCGACTGCGAGCACTTCTTCGACGGCTACAAGGCGAACCCCGACTACGCCAAGGCCGTCGTGCGCGCCGCGCACGAGGCGGGCGCCGACGTCGTCATCCTCTGCGACACCAACGGCGGCATGCTCCCCGCGCAGATCCAGGCCGTCGTCGCCACCGTCATCGCCGACACCGGCGCCCGGCTCGGCATCCACGCCCAGGACGACACCGGCTGCGCCGTCGCCAACACCCTCGCCGCCGTCGACGCGGGCGCCACCCACGTCCAGTGCACCGCCAACGGCTACGGCGAGCGGGTCGGCAACGCCAACCTCTTCCCCGTCGTCGCGGCCCTGGAGCTCAAGTACGGCAAGAGGGTCCTCCCCGAGGGCGCGCTCGCCGAGATGACCCGGATCTCGCACGCCATCGCCGAGGTCGTCAACCTCACCCCCTCCACCCACCAGCCGTACGTCGGCGTCTCCGCCTTCGCCCACAAGGCCGGACTGCACGCCTCCGCGATCAAGGTGGACCCCGACCTCTACCAGCACATCGACCCCGAGCTGGTCGGCAACACCATGCGGATGCTCGTCTCCGACATGGCGGGCCGCGCCTCCATCGAGCTCAAGGGCAAGGAGCTCGGCGTCGACCTGGGCGGCGACCGCGAGCTCGTCGCCCGGGTCGTCGAGCGGGTCAAGGAGCGCGAGCTCAAGGGCTACACGTACGAGGCCGCCGACGCCTCCTTCGAGCTGCTGCTCCGCGAGGAGGCCGAGGGCCGGGCCCGCCGCTACTTCCGTACGGAGTCCTGGCGGGCCATCGTCGAGGACCGCCCCGACGGCATCCACGCCAACGAGGCCACGGTCAAGCTCTGGGCCAAGGGCGAGCGGATCGTCGCCACCGCCGAGGGCAACGGCCCGGTCAACGCCCTCGACAAGGCGATCCGGGTCGGCCTGGAGCGGATCTACCCGCAGCTCGCCAAGTTCGAGCTGGTCGACTACAAGGTCCGCATCCTGGAGGGCCGCCACGGCACCGAGTCCACGACCCGGGTCCTGATCACCACCAGTGACGGCAACGGCGAGTGGTCCACGGTCGGCGTCGGCGAGAACGTCATCGCCGCGTCCTGGCAGGCCCTGGAGGACGCCTTCACGTACGGGCTGCTGCGCGCCGGGGTCGACCCCGCAGAATAGTCCCGCTATGTCTGGTTCGCTCCGGTTCGGGTAGCGTCGAACCATGAGGACCAGGGCGATATCCAGAGGGTCGGCCCTCGGCGGGCTGCTCCTGCTCCTGCTGCTGGTCCTGGCGCCCCTCGCGAGCGCCAGGGCCACCGGCGTACCCGACGCGGCCGCCGCCCTGAAACAGGGCCCGGTCTACGTCGACCCGGGCGCCGCCGGCCAGCTCTCCACGGCCGACGCGAAGGCCCTCGCGCAGAAGATCAAGGACGCGGACAAGCCGCTCTTCGTGGCCGTGCTCCCCGCGAACGGGCAGTTCCCGCCGGAGAACCTCTTCCAGAACCTGCGCACGGAGACCGGGATCACGGGCCTCTACGCGATCCGCCTCGGCAACGGCTTCGACGCCCGCGCCGACCGCTCGGTGCTGTCCCGGGACGCGGTGGACAACCTCGTCACCGCCGTGCGCCAGCCCGGCGCCGACGCCGCCACCGAGCTCAACAACTTCGTCGACCAGGCCCTGCCCGTGATGCGCGGCTCCGCCCCCGCGTCCTGGGGCAACGTCGGCACGGACTCCGGGGTCCCGGTCGCCGGGCTCGTGACCCTCGGCGCGGTCGTCGTCGCCGGCGGCGCGGGCGCCTACGCCGTCGTCCGCCGCAACCGGCTCCGCAAGGAGGCCGAGGAGCGCGCCGCGCTCGACCGGCTCCGGGTCGTGGTCGACGAGGACATCACCGCCTTCGGCGAGGAACTCGAACGCCTCGACTTCCACCCCGCCGAGCGCGGCGCCGACGACGCCATGCGCGGCGACTACGAGCGCGCCCTCGACTCCTACGACCGGGCCAAGTCCCTGATGGGCGCGGTCACCCGGCCGCACGAGGTCCGCGGCGTCACCCAGGCCCTGGAGGACGGCCGCTTCTCCCTCGCCGTCCTGGCCGCCCGCCGCGAGTCCCGCCCGCTCCCCGAGCGCCGGCCGCCCTGCTTCTTCGACCCGCGGCACGGCCCCTCCACCGAGGACCGCACCTGGACCCCGCCCGCCGGGACCGCCCGCGAGGTCCCGGTCTGCGCCGCCGACGCGGCCCGCCTCGATGACGGCCTCGACCCCGTGGCCCGCACCGTCGACACCGACACCGGCCGCCGCCCCTACTGGGAGGCAGGCCCCGCCTACGGCCCCTGGGCCGGCGGCTACTTCGGCGGCGGCATGCTCCCCGGCCTCCTCGTGGGCACCATGCTCGGCTCCATGCTCTCCACCCCGGCGTACGCCACCGAGTACGGCGGCGGGGACTTCGGAGGCGGCGACTTCTCCGGCGCCGACTTCAGCTCCGGCGACTTCGGTTCGAGCGACTTCGGCGGCGGCGACTTCGGGGGCGGCGGGGACTTCGGCGGGGGCGGCGGCTTCGACGGCGGCGGGTTCTAGCCGCCTCTCCGGGCAGGTCAGACCAGCGGCTTCACCGACATCAGCAGGTGGCGGTGGGTGGCCTCCGGGCCGTCGGTGAGCAGGGCGCGCTGGCCCGGGCCCAGGAGGTGGAAGTGGACCTCGGGGGCGTCCAGGGAGCCCAGGGCGTCGAGGAGGTAGCCCGGGTTGAAGGCGACCGTCAGGGACTCCGACCCCGTCAGGGTGGCGGGGAGCCGCTGGGAGGCCACATCGTCCTCGTAGCCCGCCTGGAGGTGGAGGCCGGTGGGGGAGAAGGCCAGCTGGACCGGGCTGTCGCCCTCCGCGACGACCGCGACCCGCTTGACGGCCTCGGTCAGCGGCGCCCGCTCGGTGACGGCGAGGGCGTGCTCGCCGAGGGCGAAGAGCTTGTCGTGGCGGGGGAGCCGGCCGTCGAGCAGCCGGGTGGTGGTGCGGGTGCCGGCGCTCTCGAAGCCGAGGGACCCCGAGTCGAGGGCGAGGCGGGCGGGGCCCGCGCCGGCGACGGAGCGGGCGATCTCGGTGAGGCGCCGGGCCGGGACGACCACATCGGCGGCCTCCACGGGCACGCCGGCCTCCGGCTGCCACTCCAGGGTGCGGACCGCGTACCGGTAGCGGTCGGTGGCGGCCAGCGTCATCGTCGCGCCGTCCAGGGCGAGCCGTATCCCGGTCAGGACGGGCAGCGAGTCGTCACGGCCCGCCGCGACGGCGACCTGGCCGACCGCCACGGCGAAGGCGTCCCCGTCCACCAGCCCGCGCACCTCGGGCAGCCCGGGCGCGGCCGGGTAGTCGTCGAGCGGCAGCAGGGAGAGGCCGAAGCGGGCGTCGCCCGAGGTCACCGAGAGGCGGGCGCCCTCCACGGCGAGCACGGTGTGGCCCTTGGGCAGCACCTTGCAGATGTCGAGCAGGCGCCGGCCGAGGACCAGCGCCCGGCCCTCGACGGCGATGTCGGCCTCGACCTCGACGCGGGCCGAGGCCTCGTGGTCGAGGCCGGAGACCCGCAGTCCGCCGTCCGCCGACTCGAGGAGCAGACCGCCGAGGACGGGCAGGGGGGAGCGGGCCGGCAGGACGCGCGCGGCCCAGGCCACGGCGTCGGTCAACACGGCGCTGTCGATGCGGAATTCCATGCCGACGACGCTAGCCGCCGCCACTGACAGCGGCGTTGACCAGCGATTTCACGGGGCGGTGCCCCACCCCTCGGGTCGCCCGGATCCACTCCGAGGGCACCGACCTCGTCACGGGCGCGGAGAACGCCTTCGGTCTCGGCTTCGTCCCGCTCGCACCCGCCATCCCTCGCTCGGCCCCGCGGCGATCGGCCACAGCGGCGCCCCCGGCTCCCAGGCCTTCGCCGACCCGTCCACCGGCCTCGCGTACAGCTACACCCGCCGTCGCTTCGGCTTCCTGGCGGGACCGGGCGCACCGGAGAACGACCGTCTGCTCCCGGCGGTCGTCGAGGCGGCGGCGAAGGCCGTCTGACCTGCGCGATCGTGCTGCCGGGTGATGCGAGATCGTGATCGGCGCGGGCCCGCCGCGCCCCTACGATCCTCGTCATGATCACCCTTGCCTTCGTCGACACTTCCTCGGAGGGCTACGCCACGGGCGAGGCCATCGGGGCGCTCCTGGGCGCCCTCCTGGCCGCAGCCCTGGTCTGGCGCCTCACCCGCTCCTGGCGCCACGAGACCCCGGGCCGAAGCGCCGCGGCCGCGCCTCTGCCGCTCGCCGAAGCCGCGGTGGCCGACGCACGGGTCACGGACGGCGGTGCCGACGGCTCCTGGGCGCGTGCCCGGCGCCGGCGGCTGATCGTCCTCGCGGTGGTCGCGGCGATCGTCGCCCTCGGGGTCACGCAGGCGCTCTCGTACCAGGGGCAGCCCTCTGCGGCGGAGTCGGGCGCCGGTTCCACCGAGGCGGCCCTGACCTCGGCGAAGCCGGGGGAGACCATCCCGTCCCGGGTGATCGAGGGGCCCGCCCGGGTCGGCGGGTACCGCCTCCTCACGGGGGCGGACCCGTTCAAGGGGAAGAAGAAGCCGAACGGCAAGCAGTGGTACTACGACCGTGACGGCGACGGCGCCCTGGACCTGATGCTCGGCATCGACGCCGTCGAATGGAACCCCACACTCGCCGCGGAGAAGCAGACGGACACGCTCGACCAGGAGCTGCGGAACTTCTTCGCCGGAGCCAGGGCGGAGGATGTCACCGCCTTCGACGCCGGCCCCTGGGGCGGGAAGCTGAGCTGCGGGACCCTCGCGGCGGCCGAGGGGCGGCCGGCGCTGTGCGCGTGGACCGATGCCGAGACCTTCGGCAGCGTGCTGGTCGGGGGAGACGGTGACCTGGCCGAGGCCGCGAAGACCGCCCTCGCCTTCCGCACCGCCGCCGAGAAGCGCGGCTGACGCCCGGTAGCCCCGGGAAACGCCGAGCGCCCGTCTTCCGCTGACGCGGAGGACGGGCGCGCTCGTGTGTCCGGGGGTCCCGGAAGGGGTCAGGCGGCGTTCTTGATGGCGGAGATGTCGAAGTTCAGCTTGACCTTGTCGCTGACCATGACGCCACCGGTCTCCAGGGCCGCGTTCCAGGTCAGGCCCCACGCGGAGCGCAGGATCTCGGCGGAGCCCTCGAAGCCGACGCGCTCGTTGCCGTAGACGTCCGTCGCGGTGCCGTTGAACTCCAGGTCGATGGCGAGCGGCTTGGTGACGTCCTTGATGGTCAGCTCGCCGGTGACGCGGTACTTGTCGCCGCCCAGCTGCTCGGCGCTCGTGGAGCGGAAGCTCATCAGCGGGAACTGCTCGGCGTCGAAGAAGTCGCCGCTGCGCAGGTGGCCGTCACGGTCGCCGATGCCGGTGTCGATGGAGGCGATCTTGACGTCGATCGAGGCGGTGGAGGCGCCCGGGTTCGAGCCGTCGAGCTTCAGCCTGCCCTCGTGCTCGGCGAAGCTGCCGCGGACGTTGGTGACCATCGCGTGACGGACGGTGAAGCCGATGCTGCTGTGGGCCGGGTCGATGGTGTAGTCGCCGGTCAGGGCGGCGAGGGCGGGGTCCACGGGGAGGGTGGCGGTGGCGACGGCGGACTCGGTGTTCTTGCGGCCGAAGAGACCCATGACATGCTCCTTGTCGGTGTTTGTTGAACCTTCAACGAGAACGACTGTAACCCTATTCCGTTCAACATTCAACATCTCTGGAAGAAGTTCACCCGGGCGAGACGTCCCGTGCACCGACGCCCTCTGGCGGACGCGCGTAGAACTACGGCACCATCTCCCTGCGCGAAGAGCACCACCTGCACAGCCGTCCCCACCCGTCACGGTCACCAGCAGGAGGCAATCCCGTGAAGCTCCGCTCCGTCCTCACCGCACTCGGCCTGGTCCTGGGCGCCCTCTTCGCCCCCGGATTCGGCGCCCTCTCCACCGCCACCGACGCCCACGCCGTCACCAAGATCAGCCACGCCACCGCGACCTCGATGTTCCGCTCGTCCGGGATCACGTGGTCCTCGTCCGGCAACTGCTCGGACCGCTACAACTCCACCTGCACCTCCTTCGAGCAGCTCAACCTCGCCACCGCCCAGGGCGCCCAGACCCTGAAGAGCGCCAGTGGCTGCGCCCTCAACATCACCGGCGGCACCGAGGTCGGGCACGCGAGCGGCACGTACTCGCACTGGAACGGCTACAAGCTGGACTTCAGCAAGTACACCTGCGTCGGGAACTACATCAAGAACACCTTCACCTACATCGGGCTGCGCGGCGACGGAGCCCCGCAGTGGAAGTCCGGCGCCGGCAACGTCTACGCCGACGAGGGCAACCACTGGGACGTGACCTTCTACAACTGCGGCGGCTGCTGACCCCCACCCGCACCCCCGCCGGAACCCGCACCCGCGTTCCACCCAACGCACCCCCTTCGGTGGTCACTTGGACTAACCGAAGGGGGTTCTTGGACTGGAGGGGCCCGCGCGGCGCGATCTCGTTGACGGTGCCGCCGCGGCGGGGCTGACTGTTCCGCATGTCCCTCCCCCTCTCACCCAGACTCCGTGCGGCCTGCGCGCTCGCGGCCGCCTCGGCCACGGTGTTCGCCCTGTCCGGACCCGCCCTCGCCGAAGGTGCCACGGCCTCCACCGTCACGGCCGCCACCGCCGACGCCGTCATCGGCTCCGACCAGCTCTCCGTCGCCGTCGCCGAGGACTTCCCCCGCGTCCTCTCGTACACGGACCGCGCGAGCGGCGCCCGCCTCCTCGGGAGTACGGCCCCGGTCACGCAGGTCGTGCTCAACGGCACCGCCCACGCCGTCCAGGCCAAGGGCGCCCCCGTCCTGACCCCGGCCTCCGCCGCGTACACCCTCGCCTTCCCCGACCTGCCCGGGGTCGAGATCGACGCCCGGCTGAGCGTCGACGGCCGGACCACCACCTTCCAGGTGACCGCCGTCCGCGACACCGAGGCCTTCCGTGTCGGCACCATCGACGTCCCCGGCCACGACCTGGTCTCGGTCGGCTCCTCGGACGCCGGCGCCGCGACCGCGTTCACCCGGCTCGACCCCGACTCCACCCGTACCGCCGACGTCTTCGCCCAGGTCACCGACGCCACCGCCGCCGAGGCGAACCCGGTCGGCGCGAGCTACGCGATCGTCAACACCGGGCAGCTCGCCGCCGCCGTCGAGTCCAACTCCAGCTACGACAAGCCCTCCGGCGCCTCCGCCCGCGACGGCGCCCGCTTCTGGCACCAGGCCCGCAAGAGCGGCACGGAGACCCGCGTCGGCGTCTGGTCCGGCCAGTGGACCTACCGGGGCGCCGGCGCCCCGCAGCCCGAGAGCGGCGGCGACCTGCCCTGGGCGAAGGTCGTCGTCACCCCCGACGCCAACGCCGACGGCACCACCGACTGGCAGGACGGCGCCGTCGCCTTCCGCGCCATCGGGATCAAGGCCCCCGGCAGCGAGCAGACCCCGGGCCGGGTCGTCGCCCACATCCCGTTCAACTTCGCCTCCCAGGCCACCCACCCCTTCCTGCGCACCCTCGACGACGTCAAGCGGATCTCGCTCTCCACCGACGGACTCGGCCAGTTCGCGCTGCTCAAGGGGTACGGCTCCGAGGGCCACGACTCCGCCCACCCCGACTACGGCGGCAACTACAACAAGCGGGCCGGCGGCCTCGCCGACCTCAACACCCTCCTCAGGGAGGGCAAGAAGTGGGGCGCGGGCTTCGGCGTCCACGTCAACGCCACCGAGTCGTACCCCGAGGCGAAGAACTTCAGCGAGACCCTCGTCGACAAGACGAAGCCCGGCTGGAACTGGCTCAACCAGAGCTACTACATCGACCAGCGCCGCGACATCAACAGCGGCGACCTCGCCCGCCGCTTCCAGCAGCTCCGCGACGAGACCGACCCCAACCTGTCGATGCTCTACATCGACGTCTACTACACGCACGGCTGGATCGCCGACAAGACGATGCAGGCCGTCCAGGCACAGGGCTGGAACGTCGCCACCGAGTGGTCCGAGAAGTTCGAGCGGGCCTCCCTCTGGTCCCACTGGGCCAACGACCTCGACTACGGCGGCGCCACCAACAAGGGCCTCAACTCGAAGATCATCCGCTTCATCCGCAACGGCGAGAAGGACATCTGGAACAACCACCCGGTCCTCGGCCAGACCGCCCTCGTCGACTTCGAGGGCTGGACCGGCGAGACCGACTGGAACGCCTTCTCCGCCAACATCTGGCAGCGGAACCTGCCCGCCAAGTACCTGCAGCAGCAGAAGATCACCCGCTGGAACGGCGACGACATCACCTTCACCGGCGGCGTCCGCGGCACCGTCGAGAACGGCCGCCGCACCTTCTACGAGAACGGCCGCAAGGTCCTCGACGGCGACGGGTACCTGCTCCCCTGGGACGGCGGAAAGAAGCTCTACCACTACAACAAGTCCGGCGGGAAGACCAGTTGGGCCGTCCCCGGCTCCACGCGCGCGTACACCGTGTACAAGCTCACCGACAACGGACGCGTGAAGACCGCCACCGTGCGCCCCTCCGGCGGGCGCATCACCCTCGACGCCGTCGCCGGACAGCCCTACGTCCTCTACCCCGACAGCGCGCCCGCGCAGACCGCCCCGCAGTGGGGCCAGGGCAGCCCGGTGAAGGACCCCGGCTTCAACGACGCCAAGCTCGGCGCCTGGACCAAGGCCGGCACCGTCGCCCGTGACACCGACGACCAGGGCCGCAACAGCGCGAAGCTCGGCGGCGACGCCACCGCCTCGCTCCGTCAGCAGATCACCGGCCTCACCCCCGGCAAGCGGTACACCGCCTCCGCCCTCATCGAGGTCGAACCCGGAAGGACCCGCCCCACCACCCTCTCCGCCGGCGGCGCCTCCGTCACCGTCGAGCGCTCCTCCCTGGAGAACCAGGTCGCCGCCTCCGACTGGAACGGCACCCGCCTCCAGCGCGCCAAGGTCACCTTCACCGCACCCGCCGACGGCTCCGTCCCCCTGCGGATCGAGGCCGCGAGCGGCAGCACGGCGACCGTCCGGATCGACGACGTGAGGGTCGTCGCCGACGACCCGGCGACGAAGGCGGGCACGGCCGCGTACGAGGACTTCGAGGCCGTCGACCAGGGCTGGGGCCCCTTCCTCAAGGGCGACGCCGGCGGCACCACCGACCCGCGCACCCACATCGCCCAGCTGCACGCCCCGTACACCCAGGCCGGCTGGAACGGAAAGCTGATCGACGACGTGATCGGCGGCGCCGAGAGCCTCAAGTCGCACGACGAGAACAGCGGACTCGTCTACCGGACCGCGCCCTGGACCGTCCCGATGAAGGACGGCCACAGCTACCGCGTGGAGTACGACTACCAGTCCAGCCACGCGGGCGCGTACGAGTGGGTCACCGGCTACGACCGCACGAACGGCAACGGGCCGGCCGTCGAGACCCGCCGCACCCCCCTCGGGCAGCAGCGGACCACCGGGCACTTCGCCGAGACCGTCACCGCCGGCTGCGGCGACACCTGGACCGGCCTGCGCAAGCGCGGGGACGCCCCCGACGGCGCCGACTTCGTCCTGGACGGCTTCACCGTCACCGACCTCGGCCCGGCCGCCGAGCGCGCCGCCTGCGGCACCCTCGCCGTCACCGCGCCCGACACCCTGGAACCCGGTCGCCCGAACCAGGTCACGGCCACCTTCGGCAACGACGAGGCCACCGACGTCACCGGCGCCCAGGCCGTCCTCGACCTGCCCGAGGGGTGGACCGCCGAACCCGCCGCGCCCGTCGCCCTCGGCACGGTCGCCGCGGGCGCGCAGGCCACCGCGACCTGGCAGGTGACGCCGCCGGTGGACGCGGCCTACCAGCCGTACCCGCTGGGCGCCTCCGTCGCGTACGGGATCGGGGGAGGGCAGCGGAAGCTGACCGCCGCCACCACCGTCCGCACCCTGCCCCCGCCGCCCACCGCCGACAGCTGGGCCAGCGACCTCGACTGGACCTCGGCCACCAACGGCTGGGGGCCCGTCGAGCGGGACCTCTCCAACGGCGAGACCGGCACCGGCGACGGCTCCCCGCTGCGGATCGGCGGTGTGCCCTACGCCAAGGGGCTCGGCACCCACGCCCCGGCCAAGGTCCGCTACTACCTCGGCGGTCGGTGCACCTCGCTCACCGCCGAGGTCGGCGTGGACGACGTCCAGACCACCCGGGGCAGCGTCCAGTTCAGCGTCCTCGCGGACGGCGCGGAGAAGGTGAAGTCCCCGGTCCTCAGGGCCGCGGACCCGGCCTGGCAGCTCACCGCCGACGTCACCGGTGCCTCCTACGTCGACCTGGTGGTCGGCGACGGCGGCGACGGGAACGGCAACGACCACGCGGACTGGGGCAGCGCCCGCTTCCACTGCGGAGGCTGACGGCTGTGAAGGCCGAAGGCCGTGGAGGCCTGCGACCGCCGACGACCTCCGAGGCCGACGACCAGTAAGCGCTTTCTGCGGTGCTCATTGATTGCGTCGGAAACAGGGTGTTACACCGGGCGCCGACCGGTCTCCACCACTTCCCCCGGGAGGCTCCCGTGTCCCTGCCCCTCTGGTCCCGCCGCACCTTCCTGAGCACCACGACAGCCGCGGCCCTCACGCTCGCCCTCGCCCCGCAGGCCCACGCGGCCGACGCGGCGGACGAGTTCGAGGCGCTGCGGCTGCGCTGGCTCGACCTCCAGCTCGGCTCCGGCTTCGACGCCGGGGCCGAGCCCTACGCCGGCAAGCTCGCCGAGACGGGCACGCTCGCGCGTGCCTTCCGCGCGAGCATGGCCGCCACCCCCACCTCGCTCTGGCCCGACGCCCCCTTCGACCCGCCGGCCGGCATCTCCCAGAGCTACAGCCGCCTGTGGACCATGACCCAGGCGTACGTACAGCCCGGCACCGGCCTGACCGGCGACGAGAGCCTGCTCGCCGACGTGCTCCGAGGCCTCGACCACCTCTCCGCCACCGTCTACAGGGCGGGCGCCCCGCGCTACGGCAACTGGTGGGAATGGCAGATCGGGGCGCCCCGCCTCCTCATGGACATCGTGGCCGCGCTCCACCCCCGCCTCGGCGCCGAGCGCGTCGCCGCCGCCTGCGCCGCCGTCGACCACTTCGTCCCCGACTCCGTCCTCGCGACCTACTCCGGCACCTCCACCGGCGCCAACCGCGTCGACCTCTGCCGCTCGGTCGCCCTGCGCGGGGTCCTCGGCGCGAACCCCGCCAAGATCGCCCTCGCCCGCGACGCCCTCTCGCCCGTCTTCCCGTACGTGACCCAGGGCGACGGCCTCTACGCCGACGGCTCCTTCGTCCAGCACACCTGGGTCGCCTACTCCGGCACCTACGGTGTGGTCATGCTCGACGGCCTCGGCCGGCTCTTCACCCTCCTCGCCGGCTCCACCTGGGCCGTCACCGACCCGAACCGCCAGATCGTCCTCGACAGCGTCGAGAAGGCCTACGCGCCCCTCATCTACGACGGCCTGATGATGGACAGCGTCAACGGACGTGCCATCAGCCGCGGCTACCTCAAGAACGACGACCGGCACATCATGCGCTCCGACCACTTCCACGGCCAGGGCGTCATCGCGGCCGTCGCCCTCCTCGCGGGCGGGGCGTCCGCCGCCGAGCGGGACCGGTGGCACGCGCGCGTGAAGGGGTGGATCGAGCGCGACACCGTCTCCCCGATCCTGGCCGCCCGCCAGTTCGGCGTCGCCGACCTCGCCCGGCTGCACGCCGTGGCGGCGTCCCCCGTCCCCGCCGCCCCCGAACCGACCGGGCACCGGCTCTTCGCCGCCATGGACCGGGCCGTCCACCGCCGCCCCGGCTGGGCCGCGAACATCTCCATGGCCTCGAACCGGATCGCGTACTACGAGTGCGGCAACGGCGAGAACCCGCGCGGCTGGCACACCGGCGCCGGGATGCTCTCCTGGTGGACCCCGGACCTCGGCGACCAGTACACCGACTGGTTCTGGCCCACCGTCGACCCGTACCGCCTCCCCGGCACCACCGTCTCGACCAAGCGCCTCGCCGACCGGGCGGGCGGCGACTGGGGCGCGGCCCGGCCGGCCGTCCGCTGGGTCGGCGGGGCCACCGACGGCCAGTACGCGGCCGTCGGCCAGCACCTCAAGGGCCTCGGCTCCACCCTGGAGGCCCGCAAGTCCTGGTTCTGCGCGGCGGACGCGGTCGTCTGCCTCGGCGCCGGGATCACCGCGACCGACGGCGTGCCCGTCGAGACCGTGGTGGACAACCGCCTCCTCGGGGAGGGCGGCACCCAGGCCTTCACCACCGGCGACGGCTGGGCCCACCTGGAGGGCCACGGCGGCTGGGTCCTCCCCGAGGGGACCGCGAACCTGCGGAGCCTGCGCGAGGACCGCACCGGCGCCTGGAGCGACATCAACACCACCAGCTCCACCGAGCGCAGGACCCGCCGCTACCAGACCCTCTGGCTGGACCACGGCACCGACCCGGTCGCCGCCTCGTACACGTACCTCCTGATGCCGGGCGCCTCCCCGCGGACCCTCGCCGCCCGCGCCGCCGACCCCGACTGGCTGCACGTTCTCGACAACACCGCCGAGCGGCAGGCGATCGCCGTTCCGTCCCTCGGGCTGACCGCGGCGAACTTCTGGCAGGCCGGTACGGTGGGACCCCTCACCGTCACCGCGCCCGCGAGCGTCCTCGTCCGGCGCCGCCGCTCCGTCCTCGACCTGAGGGTCTCCGAGCCGCTCCGCACGGGGCAGCCGCTGGAGCTGGTGTGGAACCTTCCGGTCCGTGCCGTCGTCCGTCACGACCCCTCGGTGGAGGTCCTCGCCACCGGGTCCGGGCTGCGGCTGCGGATCACCCCGGGTACCGCAGGGGCGACCCACGGTTGCGAGGTTCTCCTCTAGGTCTATGTCGGAACCCCACAAACACAGGGGGTGCCTGGCTGTTGACTCGGGCTGGATGGACAAGGGTTCTGTCCAGCCCCACCAGGATTCGACACGCGAGACTGTACGGAGTCGACGGCGGGGTTTTCTTGCGTGACTTCGTAGGGTCGGAACATGACCGTTGTGGACCAGATCCCGAGCGAGCCCGCTGACGCCCGTGGCCGAGTGGCCGAGCTGCACGTCCTGCGCGAGCAGGCACTCCGTGGCCCGAGTGAGCGCGCCACCGAGGCCCAGCACGCCAAGGGCAAGCTGACGGCGCGTGAGCGCATCGAGCTGCTGCTCGACCCTGGTTCCTTCAACGAGGTCGAGCAGCTGCGCAGGCACCGCGCGCAGGGCTTCGGCCTGGAGGCCAAGAAGCCGTACACCGACGGTGTCATCACCGGCTGGGGCACGGTCGAGGGCCGCACGGTCTTCGTCTACGCGCACGACTTCCGGATCTTCGGCGGCGCCCTCGGCGAGGCCCACGCCACGAAGATCCACAAGATCATGGACATGGCCATCGCGGCCGGTGCGCCGCTGGTCTCCCTGAACGACGGCGCCGGCGCCCGTATCCAGGAGGGCGTCTCCGCCCTCGCCGGTTACGGCGGCATCTTCCAGCGCAACACCAAGGCCTCGGGTGTCATCCCGCAGATCTCGGTCATGCTCGGCCCGTGCGCCGGCGGCGCGGCCTACAGCCCGGCCCTCACGGACTTCGTCTTCATGGTCCGCGAGACCTCGCAGATGTTCATCACCGGCCCGGACGTCGTCAAGGCGGTCACCGGCGAGGAGATCACCCAGAACGGCCTCGGCGGCGCCGACGTCCACGCCGAGACCTCCGGCGTCGCGCACTTCGCGTACGACGACGAGGAGACCTGCATCGCGGAGGTCCGCTACCTCCTGTCGATGCTCCCGCAGAACAACCGCGAGAACCCGCCGACCGTCGCCTCCGAGGACCCGGCCGACCGCCGCTCCGACGTCCTCCTCGACCTCGTGCCCGCCGACGGCAACCGCCCGTACGACATGCACAAGGTCATCGAGGAGCTCGTCGACGAGGGCGACCACCTGGAGATCCACGAGCGCTGGGCCCGCAACATCATCTGCGCCCTGGCCCGGCTCGACGGCCAGGTCGTCGGCATCGTCGCCAACCAGCCCCAGTCGCTGGCCGGCGTCCTCGACATCGAGGCCTCCGAGAAGGCCGCGCGCTTCGTCCAGATGTGCGACGCCTTCAACATCCCGATCATCACCCTTCTGGACGTACCCGGCTTCCTGCCCGGCGTCGACCAGGAGCACGGTGGAATCATCAGGCACGGCGCGAAGCTGCTGTACGCGTACTGCAACGCGACCGTGCCCCGGATCTCCCTGATCCTGCGCAAGGCCTACGGCGGCGCCTACATCGTGATGGACTCCCAGTCCATCGGCGCCGACCTGACGTACGCCTGGCCCACCAACGAAATCGCGGTCATGGGCGCCGAAGGCGCCGCCAACGTCATCTTCCGCAAGCAGATCGCGGAGGCCGAGGACCCCGACGCCATGCGGGCCCGCATGGTCAAGGAGTACAAGGCCGAGCTGATGCACCCGTACTACGCGGCGGAGCGCGGCCTGGTCGACGACGTCATCGACCCCGCCGACACCCGCCAGGTGCTCATCAGGTCCCTCGCGATGCTCCGCACCAAGCACGCCGACCTGCCGTCCCGCAAGCACGGCAACCCGCCTCAGTAAGAGGAGTCATCCACGTGACCACCCCTGCCAACCTTCTCCGCGTCGAGAAGGGCACCGCCGACCCCGAGGAGCTCGCCGCCATCACGGCCGTGCTGCTCGCCCGCGCGGCCTCCCAGCCCGCCGAGACCGCCCCGCACGGCCGCACGACGGCCGGCTGGCGCCGCCTGGAGCGCGAGCACGGCTTCCGCGCGCCGCACAGCTGGCGCTGACGCCCCGCTGTACGGAAGGGCCCCGCACCGAGACCGGTGCGGGGCCCTTCGGCACGTTGTGGGCAATCGTTCCGCACGGGCGATGGGGGCGCCCCCTGCTCGAGCGAAGCCGAGAGCTTGGGGGAGCGTGGGCACAACGGAACGGCGCCCTTGCGGGCGCGTCCGCTCCGGGGGCCCACGACACGAAGGCCCCGCACCGTTTCCGGTGCGGGGCCTCTTACCGTGCGTCCGTCGGGGACTTACCGCAGGCGTGCCATGAGAGCGTGCTCCACGAGAGTGATGAGCGCGCTCTTGGCGTCGGCGCGGTGGCGGGCGTCGGTGGTGATGATGGGGGTGTCGGGGCCGATCTGGAGGGCCTCGCGGACTTCCTCGGGCTGGTAGGGCTGGTTGCCGTCGAAGCCGTTGAGGGCGATGACGAAGGGGAGGCCCGAGTTCTCGAAGTAGTCGACGGCGGGGAAGCAGTCGGCGAGGCGGCGGGTGTCGACGAGGACGACGGCGCCGATGGCGCCGCGGACCAGGTCGTCCCACATGAACCAGAAGCGGTCCTGTCCGGGGGTACCGAAGAGGTACAGGATCAGGTCCTGGTCGAGGGTGATGCGGCCGAAGTCCATGGCGACGGTCGTCGTCGTCTTGTCGCCGGTGTGGGTGAGGTCGTCGATGCCCGCGGAAGCGGAGGTCATGACGGCTTCGGTACGCAGCGGGTTGATCTCCGAGACGGCGCCGACGAACGTGGTCTTGCCCACGCCGAAGCCGCCCGCCACCACGATCTTCGCGCTGGTGGTTGAACGGGCCGCGCCGCCGCTAGAGCTTGCGAAGTCCACTGAGCACCCTTTCGAGCAGTGTCACGTCTGGCTGACCGCCGGCGGCCTCGTCGCCGCCGGGCTGGTGGATGGCGACAAGTCCGGCCTCGGCCAGGTCGGCGACGAGGATTCGGGCGACGCCGAGGGGAATGGAGAGAAGTGCCGAGATCTCCGCGACCGACTTGATCTCGAAGCAGAGCCGGCAGATCCGCTGGTGCTCGGGCAACTGCCCCTGCAGCCGGGCGGGATCGGCCGTCGTACTGACCAGTGCCTCGATGGCGAGCTGGTAGCGCGGCCGGGTCCGGCCGCCGGTCATCGCGTACGGACGCACCAGCGGGTTGTGCCCGCCGGAACCGCCCGCGGCGGACGGGCCGCGCGAGGCGGCCGGCGAACCCGCGGCCGTCGAGGGGACCTGAGGCTGCGCGTAGGGCTGCGACATGCCCTGTCTGCTCGGGGCGGAGGGAAAGTTGAAGCGGTTCTGCGTGGTGTCGCCCATCGGCGCCTGGTGCGCGTCATAGCCGTTGTAGGGGCTCGCGCCCGGTGGTGTACCCACGTCTGGTCTCCTCCTCCGACTGCCTCGCGGTCCCATGTCCCTTGGAAACCGCGCCACCGCACCTTACGGTGCGGTGGCACGAAACGCACTGTCTGTCTGTTAGTTGAGAAGACTTCCCTGAAGTTCCGCCCGCAGGTCGGGAGTCAGAACCGTGCCCGCGCGATCCACGAGCAGGGCCATCTCGTAGCCCACGAGACCGATGTCGGCCTCCGGGTGGGCGAGGACGGCCAGCGAGGAGCCGTCCGAGATCGACATGATGAAGAGGAAGCCGCGCTCCATCTCCACCACGGTCTGGTTGACCGCACCGCCCTCGAAGATCCGGGACGCGCCCGCGGTCAGCGAGGTCAGTCCGGAGGCGACGGCCGCCAGCTGGTCGGCGCGGTCACGGGGGAAACCCTCGGACATCGCCAGCAGGAGTCCGTCGGCGGAGACCACCACCGTGTGCGACACCCCGGGGGTGTTGTCCACGAAGTTGGTGATCAACCAGTTCAGATTCTGCGCCGCCTGGCTCATGCTCACACTAACGCTCCTGGTTGTAGGTACTGCCCGGGCCGAGGCCCGATCCGTTCGTGTCCGTTCCCGCGTTGCGTCCCTGCTGGACGCCGCGGCGCAGGTTGCTCAACCTGCCCCGTACGTCCTCGGGTGCGCGGGAGACCTGGGGGCCGCCCTGCGGGGTCTGCTCAGCCGTGCCCTCGACCAGGTTGGCCTTCGGGACCCGCCGGGGGAGACCGGACGAGGTGACCCCGCCCGCCTTGGGGTCCTTGAGCTTTCCGGCCCGCTGCCAGCGCTCGTCGTTGGTCGAGCGCCATTCGTCGGAGCCGTCGGCTTCGTCCTGCTGCTGTACCGGCTGCGCGGGCTTCGGCTGCTGCGGCGCCTGCTGCGGCACCTGCTGCGTCTGCGGGGCGACGCTGCCGCGGCGCGGCAGACCGGCGTCGGTCAGCGCGTGTCCGGCGTCCGGAGCGGGACTCGCGGTCGGACCCGGACGGTCGAAGCCTACGCGCTCGGGGGCCTGTTCGGGAGCGCTCGGAGCAGATTCCGATTCCGCTCCGAAATCCTGTCCGTAGCCGCCCTGGTAAGCGCTCTGATCCGGCCACTCTGCCTGGTGGGGCTGGGGATCGAACGCATTGCCGTACTGCTGGTGTTCGGTTCCCGGCGTCTCGTACGAGGCTTCCGCATAGCCCTGCTGCGGGTACGTCTCGTAGCCCTGCTGCGGGAAGCCGTAGCCGTCCTGCTGCGGGTAGCCGGCCGCGTACTCCTGGCCGTACTCCTGCGCCTGCTGGGGCTGCGCGTACTCCTGCGCCGGGTACTGCTCCGCCGGGTACTCCTGGGCCTGCTGCCCGTACTCCTGGCCCTGGTCGTACTCCTGGGCCTGCTGCCCGTACTCCTGGCCCTGGCCGTACTGGTCCGCCGGCTCTGCCTCGTCGCGGAAGAGCGGACGGTCGCCGCCCTGCGCCTGCGACTCCAGGGCGGCACGCCGCTCCTCGCGCTGCAGCGAGCGGTTGACCGGGTCGAGCTGACGGTCGTCCTCGGCCGGCTGCTCGTAGCGCGAGTCGTCGAAGCCGAGGTCGGCCGCGGTGAGCATCGGCTGCGGGGCGGGGGCCTCGAAGGCGTTCTGCAGCTGCTGCTGCGGAATGATCTGCGAGACGGTGAAGTCGTCCTGGAGCGGCTGCTCGCCGCCACCGCCGTGCGTGATCGCGTCCGGCAGCATGACCAGCGAGGTCGTTCCGGCCTGCTCGCCCGAGGGGCGGAGCTGGACCCGGATGCCGTGCCGGTCGGCGAGCCGGCCGACCACGAAGAGGCCCATGCGCTGCGAGACGGCGGCGTCGACGGTCGGCGGGTTCGCCAGCTTGTGGTTGATGTCCGCGAAGTCCTCGGCGGTGAGGCCGATGCCCTTGTCGTGGATCTCGACCATCACGCGGCCGTCGGGGAGACGGGTCGCGGTGACGCGGACCTTGGTCTGGGGGGAGGAGAACGTGGTGGCGTTCTCCAGGAGCTCGGCGAGCAGGTGCACGAGGTCGGTCACGGCCTGGCCGTGGATCTCGGCCTCCGGCACGCCGGCCAGCTCGATGCGCTCGTACTGCTCCACCTCGGAGGAGGCGGCGCGCATGACGTCGACCAGCGGGACCGGCTGGTCCCAGCGGCGGCCGGGCTCCTCGCCGGCGAGGACGAGGAGGTTCTCGCCGTTGCGGCGCATACGGGTCGCGAGGTGGTCCAGCTTGAAGAGGTTCTCCAGCTGGTCCGGGTCGGCCTCGTTGTTCTCCAGGTCGGTGATGAGGGTCAGCTGGCCCTCGATCAGCGACTGGTTGCGGCGCGAGAGGTTGGTGAAGATCGCGTTGACGTTGCCGCGGAGCATGGCCTGCTCGGCGGCGAGCCGGACGGCCTCGCGGTGGACCTGGTCGAAGGCGCGGGCGACCTCGCCGATCTCGTCCTGCGAGTCGATCGGGATGGGCTGGACGCGGGTGTCGACCCGGCCCGGCTCCGTACGGGAGAGCTGGTCGACGAGCATCGGCAGGCGCTGCTCGGCGATGCCGAAGGCGGCGGTCCGCAGCTCGCGCATCGAGCGGCTCATCTGGCGCGCCATCATCCCGGCCAGGATGAAGGCGGCGAGCAGGGCGACGACGACGATGCCGCCGTTGACCCAGGCGTCCCGCTTGGCCGCGTCGGAGATGTCGGCGGCCTCGGTCACGGCCTTGTCGACGAGGGTCTTCTCGACCTCGCTGTAGCCGTCGAACTTGGCGGTGGCGACGGCCATCCAGGTCTGGGGCGTGATCTTCTCGGCCTGCAGCGCCTTGATGTCCTCGGGGCCCTTGGCGGTGCCGATCTTGGAGGCGACGCCGGAGTAGACGGAGCCGTCCTTGCCCTTGGGGAGCTCGACGCCGGCCGCGGCCATCTTCTTCTCGCCCTCGGCGGCCTTGCCGGCCATGACCTTCTTCAGCAGGTCGACGTCCTCGGGCAGACCGCCGGAGTTGAACTCGCCGAGGGCGATCTGCTCCAGGTAGTTGTACGAGTTGAACGCCACGGACTGCTGGGCGAAGACGGCGTCCTTGTGGCTGGGCCGGACCAGGAGCTGGGTGCCGATGGAGCGCTGGAGGGACTCGGCGCCCTTCGAGAGCTGGATCGCGTAGACGGTGCGGCCGTAGCTGGTGATGTTGCCGGTGCCCAGGCCGAGCTCGTTGGAGAACTCCATCAGGTAGTGCTGCACGCTCGTGTAACCGAGCTGGGTGTTCACCGGGTCCAGGGACACGGTGTACGCGGCCTTGCGCAGCGCCTCGAGCTTGGGCTCCTCGTCCTGGAAGAGCCGCAGACGGCGCTCCAGGCCCTGGCCGGACGGCATGTTCTTGACGGCCTCGTCGAACTTCGCCTTGGCGGCGTCGGTCGCGGCGTACGCCTGCGTGACCTCGTCCGCCTTGCGGTCCTCGGGGGACTTCGCGACGAGCAGGGGGCCCGCGGTCAGGTCGCGCTCGTTGAGGAGGGCGGTGCTGTACTCCGAGGCGGCGCGCACGATGAGCGCCGTCTTCTCGGCGTCCTGCGCCTCCTGCCAGGTGTCGATCGCCGCCTTGACCTGGAAACTGCCCATGACGAGGCCGACGAGCACGGGTATGCAGAGGATCGCGTTCAGGCGGGTGGGCACCCGCCAGTTGCGGGGCGACAGCTTGCTGGAGCTTCCCTTGGGCGCCTCGGTGGGGGGCGGCGTCACGGGAACGTCCGCGGGCGACACCGCCGTACGCGACGGCGGCGTGAAGTTGCCCCGCGTCTCCTGCTCCGCGGAGCTTTCCTTGCTTCGCCTCACTCGACCAACAACCTCTCGGCGTCGGCACCTACGTTGTGCCGGTGTTTCGTTCAGGGCCGTACTACTCGGGAGTTCATGAATTGCAGCACGTGAAGGGGGTCCGTTCCAAACAGTGGGAAGCGGGCCCTTTCAGTGGTCCAGGCCTCGCATAAAACGGGCATAAAGAGCGAGCCCCGCCAAATGGCGGGGCTCAGGTGAGCGCAGTGACACCGATCGGATGCGTCGGGTGTCCGAGGCGCCCCAATTCTCTGTCGAAATGTTATGAACGCGCGGGCGGCCGTGTCGAAGGACACAGACCGCCCCTGGCAGCGGCATATGACAACTGCCCTGCCCCGTCCCTCTACTTGAGGCGTGCCATGAGAGCGTGCTCGACGAGCGTGATCAGGGCGCTCTTGGCGTCGGCGCGGTGGCGGGCGTCGGTGGTGATGATGGGGGTGTCGGGGCCGATCTGGAGGGCCTCGCGGACTTCCTCGGGCTGGTAGGGCTGGTTGCCGTCGAAGCCGTTGAGGGCGATGACGAAGGGCAGCCCGCTGTTCTCGAAGTAGTCGACGGCGGGGAAGCAGTCGGCGAGGCGGCGGGTGTCGACGAGGACGACGGCGCCGATGGCGCCGCGGACCAGGTCGTCCCACATGAACCAGAAGCGGTCCTGTCCGGGGGTACCGAAGAGGTACAGGATCAGGTCCTGGTCGAGGGTGATGCGGCCGAAGTCCATGGCGACGGTCGTCGTCGTCTTGCCGCCGGTGTGCGTCAGATCGTCGATGCCGGCCGACGCGGACGTCATGACGGCTTCGGTACGCAGCGGGTTGATCTCCGAGACGGCGCCGACGAACGTGGTCTTGCCCACGCCGAAGCCGCCCGCCACCACGATCTTCGCGCTGGTGGTCGATCTGGCCGCGCCGCCGCTAGAGCTTGCGAAGTCCACTGAGCACCCTTTCGAGCAGTGTCACGTCCGGCGTGCCGCCGGTCTCTCCGTTGCCCGGCTGGTGGATCGCCACCATGCCGGCCTCCGCCAGGTCGGCCACGAGGATCCGGGCGACGCCGAGCGGCATCGACAGGAGGGCCGACACCTCGGCCACCGACTTGACCTCGCGGCAGAGGTGGCAGATCCGCTGGTGCTCCGGCAGGAGCGTGGCGAGGTGTGCCGGGTCGGCCGTGGTGCTGACCAGTGCCTCGATGGCGAGCTGGTAGCGCGGCCGGGTCCGGCCGCCGGTCATCGCGTACGGACGCACCAGCGGCTGGTCGCCCTCGTGTCCGTACTCGTCGACTGAGGCGCCGTACGGATCGTGAGAGGCGGGGGGCGGGGTCATGAATCCTCCGGGCGTGACAGCAAGACTTCTGCCGTCTGATGGGGCCGGTGGGGGGCCGGGTGGGGCGGCCGGACGATGAACAGTGCCCAGAACGGTACGGAGGGGCGTACCGCCCTGCGGGTCGGTCGAGGCGGACGGATGTGGGGTCCGTCCGCCGTGTGCGACCTAGTGGAGCAGGCTGCCCTGGAGCTCCGCACGGAGATCCGGGGTGAGGACGCTGCCGGCCCGGTCGACCAGCAGCGCCATCTCGTAGCCCACGAGGCCGATGTCGCACTCGGGGTGCGCGAGCACGGCCAGCGAGGAGCCGTCGGAGACCTGCATGAGGAAGAGGAAGCCGCGCTCCATCTCCACCACGGTCTGCGCGACGGGTCCGCCCTCGAAGATCCGGGACGCGCCCGCGGTCAGCGAGGTCAGTCCGGATGCGACCGCCGCCAGCTGGTCGGCGCGGTCGCGGGGGAATCCTTCGGACATGGCCAGCAGGAGTCCGTCGGCGGAGACCACCACCGTGTGCGACACCCCGGGGGTGTTGTCCACGAAGTTGGTGATCAACCAGTTCAGATTCTGCGCCGCCTGGCTCATCGCGTTCAACTAACGCTCCTGCTGATGGTTCGGACCGAGGTGGTGGCTACCCGTGGTCGAGTTGCCGGCCTGGCGGCCCTGCTGGATGCCGCGGCGCAGATTCGTGAGCCGGCCGCGGACGTCGTCGGGTGCACGCGAGACCTGGGGGCCGGCCGTGTGGGCCTGCTCCTGTGCGGTCCCGGGTACGAGGTTGGCCTTCGGCACACGGCGCGGAAGACCGGAGGTGGTGACGCCGCCGGCCGCGGGCTTGCGCACCCGCTCCGCCTGGCGCACCAGCTCGTCGTTGGGCGAGGTCCGCCAGGCGGCCCCGCCGTTCTGGCGGCCGTCGGCGGCCGGGTCACCGGCCGGACGGGGCGCCGGAGCGGACGGCTGCGACACGACCGGGGTCGGCATCGTCTGCGTCAGGTCCACCTGCTGCGGGGCCTGCTGCTGCGCCTGCTGCTGGGCGTACCAGTTGCCTTCCAGCGGGTCGTTCAGCGGGGCACGCCCCTCACCCGCGCCACCGGCCGGCGGCAGGGCCTCCGGACGGCGCGGCTGCTGGAGCTGCGGCTGCTGCGGCTGCTGCGCGCGGACCGGCTCGGCCGGACGCGGGGCACCGAAGTCCTCGCCGGTCCGCTGACGCGGCGCCGGGGCCTGGGCCTGCTGCTGCGCCTGCGGTACGAAGGGCTGCCGGCCGAACTGCTGCTGCTGGCCGCCCTGGTACGCCTGGGGCTGCGGGGCCTGCGGCTGCTGGGGGGCCTGCTGCGGGGCACCGAAGTCCGGGCGCGGGAACTGACCGGTGGAGCCGGGACCCTGCGGGGCGCCGAAGTCGGGGCGCGGGAACTGCGCCGTCGACGCCGGGTCCTGCTGGTACCCCTGCGGCTCCTGCTGGTACCCCTGCGGGGCCTGCGGCTGCTGGGGGGCCTGCTGCGGGGCACCGAAGTCCGGGCGCGGGAACTGGCCCGTGGAACCGGGACCCTGCGGAGCCGTCGGCCCGCCGAACAGGCCCGCCGACTCCGGCTCCTCGTGACCGCGCGGGGCGTCCAGCGGGGACATCTCCTGCTGCGGGCGCCGGACCGGCTGCTGCTGCGGGTCGTTGCCCCAGCTCGCGGCCTGCGGGCGCTGCGGCTGCGGGTTACCGCCGGGCAGCTCGGCGCGCGGGAAGTCGTAACCACCCTGCTGGCCCTGGCCCTGCTGCGGCGGCTGCTGCGCGGCGGGTCCGGACTGGTTGCCCCACACGTCCGTACGGGACGGGATGGCGCTCGCGGCGCCGCCGATGAGGCCGCCCCCGCCGAGGCCCGGACGCTGCGCGTCGGGCGACTGGGGAGCCTGCGGGGCCTGGGGGACCTGCGGCATCCGGCCGGTCTGGTCCAGCTGCGCGTTCTGCGGCTGCGGGGTGCGGGACTGCGGCGCGCCCTGCGGGCCGCCGGCGAGCGGGGCACCGTCACGGGCGGGCAGCGCGGCCCGGGGACCGCTCGTACCGACCTGACCGCGCGCGGCGCCGGCACCGGCGCCGAGACGGCCGGCCGCCGAGGACGGGGCACCGCCCTGGCCCGGACGCCCGCCGGGCAGGCCCGGAGCACCGGGGCCGCCGGCCGCGCCGGGACCGCCGGCCGCACCGGGGCCGCCGGGGAGACGGCCGCCGGGGGCGGAGGCACCCTGCGGCATCGCGCCCTGACCGCCCGCGCCCGGCTTGGGCATGGGCTTCTTGCCGCCCTGGGCGACGTCGACGGGGAGCATGACGAGCGCGGTGGTGCCGCCCGAGTCGGACGGGCGCAGCTGGATCCGGATGCCGTGTCGCAGGGACAGGCGGCCGACCACGAACAGACCCATGCGGCGGGAGACCGAGACGTCCACGGTGGGCGGCGAGGCGAGCCGCTCGTTGATCGCGGCGAGGTCCTCGGGGGAGAGGCCGATGCCGGTGTCGTGGATCTCGACGAGCACGCGGCCGTCGGGCAGCGCGTGACCGGTGACCCGGACCTTGGTCTGCGGCGAGGAGAACGACGTGGCGTTCTCGAGCAGCTCGGCGAGGAGGTGCACGAGGTCGTTGACGACGCGGCCGGCGACCTCGGTCGCCGGGACCGCGGCCAGTTCGATGCGCTCGTACTGCTCCACCTCGGAGGCGGCGGCACGGAGGACGTCGACCAGCGGGACCGGACGGGTCCAGCGGCGGCCCGGCTCCTCGCCGGCGAGGACGAGGAGGTTCTCGCCGTTCCGGCGCATACGGGTCGCGAGGTGGTCGAGCTTGAACAGCGAGGAGAGCTGGTCCGGGTCGGCCTCGCGGGACTCCAGCTCGGAGATGAGCGAGAGCTGGCGCTGGATGAGGCCCTGCGAACGGCGCGAGAGGTTGGTGAACATCGCGTTGACGTTGCCCCGGAGGAGGGCCTGCTCGGCGGCGAGGCGGACCGCCTCGCGGTGCACGTCGTCGAAGGCCGCGGCCACCTGGCCGATCTCGTCCCGGGAGTGCACACCGACGGACTCGACGGAGGTGTCGACGTCCTGCGGGTCGGACTCGGAGAGCTGCTTGACGAGCTCGGGCAGACGGTCCTGGGCGACCTTGGTCGCGGTGTCCTGGAGCCTGCGCAGCGAGCGGATCATGGACCGGGCCACGACGAAGGCGCCGATGAGGGAGACGCCGAGGACGAGGAGGATCAGCGCACCGTTGATGATGGCGTCGCGCTGCGACTCCTGCTTCAGCTCACGCGCCATGGTCTCCATGTCACCGAGCAGACCTCGCTCGATGCGGCTCATGGCGGCGACCTTGGTGCTGTACTCGTCGGTGAAGTTGAGGTGACCGCGGCGCGGGGCCTTGAGCATGCCCGTGTCGGAGTTCAGCACGCGCTCGGCGTACTTGTTCGCGGCGCTGATCGACGGGTCGCCGTTGTTCAGCGACTCGGTCCGCTCGGCGGCGTCACCGCCGGCCGACTCGTAGATCGACTGGAAGGACTTGAGCTCGACGCCCTCACTGTTGAGGGCGGCCTCGCCGTAGAGGCGGTCACCCTGCTGCAGCGAGCCGCTGGTCCGGTCGCTCGGGGGGAGCGCGGAGGCGATGATCGCCTGCTGGATGGAGGCGTACTCCTTGGCGGACGAGAACGCGGCGAGCGCGCGGGTCCGCTTGATCATCTCGGGGTTGCTGGTCGCCTGCGCCATGTCCTGGGACAGGCTGAGCAGCGAGCGGATGAGGCGGCTGTACGCCTCGACCGTCACCGAGTGGGACACGCCCTTCTCGTAGGCGGCACCGCGGATCGAGTGGAGCTCGGCGAGCTGCGAGGCGATCTGGCTGACGTTCTGGCGGATGCTGAGCAGCGCCTCGTCGCCCTCGGTGACCGGGATGTCCTCGGTGGCGTCGAGGAAGGCCTTGTACTCGCGGTCCGTGCGGCGACGCTTGTCGGAGACCTGGTAGTCGCTGACCGGGCGGCCGTTGGCCAGCGGTCCGGCGGACAGGTCGCGCTCCGTCTGGAGGGCCTGCGCGAGGTCCGTCGCCTCTCGGGTCAGCTTGGTGAGCAGCTGCATGTGGTCGAGCTGCTCCATGTCCTGGAGCGAGTCGCTGATGCGGATGCCGCCCAGGGTGGTCGCGGCGACCACGGGGAGAGTGAGGAGTGCGACCAGACGCGTGGAGATGCGCCAGTTGCGCAGGGCTATTCGCGGGCCGACCTCGTTCTCGGCACGGGCCTTGGCGGGCGCGGCGGCCGGCTCGGCGGACTTGGCCGCGGAGCTCGCGCGCCTGCCGCCGTCACCGCCCTCGCCGGACGGACCCTGACCCTGGTTCGGGGTGTGCGAGGCCGAGGGACCGCGGTCGGTCCCGGCACGCGGTTCCTGCTCCGCCGGAGCATCCGCACGGCCCTGGCGGGCCTGGGGAGACCCCGAGCCATCCCTCTTGAAACGTCCCTGCACTAGCGTCGCAACCTCTGGACCAGGCGTCCTTCCGGGTGAACGGAGAGGACGGTGTCGGCGTCGATCGGGGCACGTGGTGCGCCCCAGGTGGTCGTCGGTGACCGGCGCAGTTCCCCCTTCCCCGCCACTCGGCCGGCGCTGCGTTGCGCCCCCTGCGTGCCGGCTTGAAACCCGCGGCGGTGCGTGGAATTCCAGCACAGTGCCGGATCTCCAACAAGGGCCGCGTGTCGTGACGGAAAGGCTATGACAAAGCGTGCACGACACGTCACCCCATGTAGAAGATGATCAGGGAGGATTCGGACCTTTCCGGTCCAATGGTTGGGCATCCCCGTGTGTCCCAGTCGCCATGATCAGGAGCGGAATAGCTCATTCAGTGGCGGAATGTCCCTTTCCGTGACGACCGGCGACCGCCCGTAATGCCCGGATTATGTAGCGCGTGGTGAGCAAACTCACACCCGAATCGATGTCTCAGCCATGCATTCGAAGGGAATCGCATGTTTAGCCTGACGCTTTACACCCCTTCGCGCCCGTACGGGTGCCCCTCCCGGAACAAGGTCTGATCACCGCGATGAAGACGACGACCCTCCGCCAGACGGCCAACCCCCGCCGTTCCACCCTCGTCCACCTCTCGGACGCCGCAGACCTCGGCCGGGGCGCCCAGCCGGAGTACGCGGTCGAGCTGCCGGGCAACACGGCCAACCCGCGCCGCACGATCCTGATGCAGGCCCCGGCGCCGTACCAGCCCCAGCCGTACGCCACCGCGTCCCGCTGACCCGGGCGGGCCCCGCCCGCGCCGGCTTCGTCATCACCCCCGGTGATATCGCCGGGCGGCAGCCCCTCGCCGCGTTAGCCTGGAGCGTCAGACTCCAGCCAGTACCAAGTGAGGGGCGACAGCACTCGTGCGCATCGCCAGATTCTCCATCGACGGCAATGTGGCCTTCGGCGCCGTCGAGGGCGAGGGAACCGTCGAGTCCGGCGGCCTCGTCCTCGACATCATCAAGGGCATCCCGTACACCGACTTCGAGCTCAGCGGCACCAAGGTCCCGCTGAGCAAGGTACGGCTCCTGCCGCCCGTGCTCCCCAACAAGGTCGTGGCCATCGGCCGCAACTACGCGGAGCACGCCGCCGAACTCGGCAACGAGGTCCCCGACGTCCCCGTCGCCTTCTTCAAGCCCACCACCTCGGTGATCGGCCCCGGCGACGCCATCGAGTACCCCTCCTTCTCCAACGAGCTGCACCACGAGGCCGAACTGGCCGTGGTCATCGGCCGCATGTGCCGCGAGGTGCCCCGCGAGCGCGTGAAGGACGTCATCTTCGGCTACACCTGCGCCAATGACGTCACCGCCCGCGACGCCCAGCAGCGCGAGAAGCAGTGGGCCCGCGCCAAGGGCTTCGACACCTCCTGCCCCCTGGGCCCCTGGGTGGAGACCGACCTCGACCCGAGCGACCTGACCATCCAGGCCACGGTCAACGGCGAACAACGCCAGCTGGGTCGGACGAGCGACATGATCCGCTCCATCGAGGACCTGGTCGTCCACATCACCGAGGCCATGACGCTGCTCCCCGGCGACGTCATCCTCACCGGCACCCCCGCCGGGGTCGGCCCCCTCAACGTCGGCGACGAGGTCGCCGTCACCATCGAAGGCATCGGCACTCTCACCAATAAGGTGATCAAGCGTGGCTAACGCGAACATCCGCGTCCGTTTCTGTCCCTCGCCGACCGGCAACCCCCACGTGGGCCTGGTCCGCACCGCCCTCTTCAACTGGGCCTTCGCCCGGCACAACCAGGGCACCATGGTCTTCCGCATCGAGGACACCGACGCCGCTCGCGACTCCGAGGAGTCGTACAACCAGCTGCTCGACTCCCTCAAGTGGCTCGGCCTCGACTGGGACGAGGGCCCCGAGATCGGCGGCCCCCACGCGCCGTACCGCCAGTCGCAGCGGATGGACATCTACAAGGACGTCGCCGACAAGCTGCTCGCCGGCGGTTACGCGTACCACTGCTACTGCACCCAGACCGAGCTGGACGACCGCCGCGAGGCCGCCCGCGCCGCCGGCAAGCCGTCCGGCTACGACGGCCACTGCCGCGAGCTGACCGCCGAGCAGGTCGAGATCTACAAGGCCGAGGGCCGCGCCTCGATCGTCCGCTTCCGGATGCCCGACGAGCCGATCACCTTCACCGACCTCGTCCGCGGCGAGCTCACCTTCACACCGGAGAACGTGCCGGACTACGGCATCCTCCGGGCCAACGGCGCCCCGCTCTACACCCTGGTCAACCCGGTCGACGACGCCCTGATGGAGATCACCCACGTCCTGCGCGGCGAGGACCTGCTCTCCTCCACCCCCCGCCAGATCGCGCTCTACAAGGCGCTGATCGAGCTCGGCGTCGCCAAGGAGATCCCCTCCTTCGGCCACCTGCCGTACGTGATGGGCGAGGGCAACAAGAAGCTCTCCAAGCGCGACCCGCAGGCCTCCCTCAACCTGTACCGGGAGCGCGGCTTCCTCCCCTCGGGCCTGCTGAACTACCTGTCGCTCCTCGGCTGGTCCTTCTCGGCCGACCAGGACCTCTTCACCATCCCCGAGATGGTCGAGAAGTTCGACATCGCCGACGTCAACGCCAACCCGGCGCGCTTCGACCTCAAGAAGGCCGAGTCGATCAACGCCGACCACATCCGGATGCTGAACGTGAAGGCCTTCGCCGAGGCCTGCGAGCCCTGGCTCCAGGCCCCGCACGCCCCCTGGGCGCCCGAGGACTTCGACCAGGCGGCCTGGGAGGCCATCGCGCCGCACGCCCAGACCCGCCTGACCGTCCTCTCGGACGTCACGGCCAACGTGGACTTCCTCTTCCTGCCCGAGCCGGTCTTCGACCAGCCCTCGTGGGACAAGGCGATGAAGGGCGAGCCCGCGGCCCTGCTCACCACCGCCCGCGAGAAGCTCGTGGACGCCGACTGGAACGACCCGGAGTCCCTGAAGAACGCCGTCCTGGCCGCCGGCGAGGCCCACGGCCTCAAGCTCGGCAAGGCGCAGGCCCCGGTCCGCGTCGCCGTCACCGGCCGCACGGTCGGCCTGCCGCTCTTCGAGTCCCTGGAGATCCTGGGCAAGGAGAAGACCCTGGCCCGCATCGACGCGACCCTGGCGAAGCTCGCGGCCTGACGGACACCCGGTACGTGACGAGGGGCGGCAGCCAGTGTGGCTGCCGCCCCTCGGGCGTTGTGTCGCTCCGCCGGGTATCTCTCACCCGGTCGGCCCGAGCGCGGTCCTCGAGTCGCGCGGGGAGCAGAGCCCGGCGCCGTCCGAGAACGACGCCCGGCCCAGGGGTGCCTCTGCGACACCCCCCGGCCGGCCCAGGGGTGCCTCTGCGACACCTACGCCTCGCGCGGCGCGCGGGCCGGCGCCGACTTCCTCGTCGTCCGCCCCGACCGCCACGCCCCCGGGCGGTAACGTCGTATCCATGACCATCCGCGCGGTGCTCTGGGACATCGACGACACGATCTTCGACTACGCGAGCGCGGACCGGACCGGGATGCGGGCGCATCTCGCGGCCGAGGGGCTGCTCGGCGCGTACGGCTCCGTCGAGGAGGCCCTGCGGCGCTGGAAGGAGCTCACGGAGCTGCACTGGCGCCGGTACGAGGCGGAGGGCGGGGACTTCCGGGGCCAGCGGCGCGACCGCGTGCGGGACTTCCTCGGGCGGCCGGAACTCACCGCCGCCGAGGCCGACGACTGGTTCGACCGGTACGTGGTCCATTACGAGGCCGCCTGGGAGCTGTTCCCCGACACCGTGCCCGTCCTCGACCTGCTGGCGCATGACTACCGTCACGGAGTTCTCTCCAACTCCAGCATCCACAACCAGGAACGCAAGCTCCGTGCGCTGGGCGTACGGGACCGCTTCGAGGCCGTGGTGTGCGCCGCCGAGCTCGGCGTGGCCAAGCCGGCCCCGGAGGCCTTCCACGCCGCCTGCACCGCCCTGGAACTGCGGCCTTGCGAGGTCGCGTACGTGGGAGACCACCCCGACATCGACGCGCGGGGCGCCGACGGGGCCGGTCTGACGGGCATCTGGCTGGACCGCGCCGACACCGGCGGACGGCCCCAGCTGAAGCGGATCACGAGCCTTCACCAGCTCCCGGCGCTGCTGCGTGCGGATACGCGTTTTGGAGCACCGTCCACCTTCGGGTAATGTTCTTTCTGCGCCGAGGGGAACGGGCCGAAAGGCCGGAAAGCCCCGGAAGCGCAAGCCGAGCAAGATCCCTTCTCGAAGTGATCACGTTCCGGTGGCCTATGGTGTAATTGGCAGCACGACTGATTCTGGTTCAGTTAGTCTTGGTTCGAGTCCAGGTAGGCCAGCTCGCAGAGCTCATCTGCAACCGTGGATTGGCATCCACAAAGCCCCCGTTGTGTAGCGGCCTAGCACGCCGCCCTCTCAAGGCGGTAGCGCCGGTTCGAATCCGGTCGGGGGTACAGATCCTTCCCGCGGGATCACTTGGGTAGCTCCCAGGTGAACTCGATGCAGGATCGCTAGGGCCCCCGTTGTGTAGCGGCCTAGCACGCCGCCCTCTCAAGGCGGTAGCGCCGGTTCGAATCCGGTCGGGGGTACGAGTTGGTCTAAACCACTTTGGTCTATGGTGTAATTGGCAGCACGACTGATTCTGGTTCAGTTAGTCTAGGTTCGAGTCCTGGTAGACCAGCTGTGATCTGCGGAAACGTAAGATCCACGCCCCCGTTGTGTAGCGGCCTAGCACGCCGCCCTCTCAAGGCGGTAGCGCCGGTTCGAATCCGGTCGGGGGTACAAGACGAAGAAGCCCTTCCCTTCAGGGGAGGGCTTCTTCGCTGTTCGCGTTCGCCGTGTGTGCGGGAACACAACTCCGGCCCACCGCTGCGGCGTTGGAGCGGTGGGCCGGGAACGTACAGATGAAGAGGGACGATCAGCCGTTGCGGCGGAGCGCCTCGGAGAGACGGGCGGCGGCGTCGATGACGGCCTGGGCGTGCATACGGCCCGGGTGGCGCGTCAGACGCTCGATCGGGCCGGAGACCGACACGGCGGCCACCACGCGGTTCGAGGGGCCGCGTACGGGCGCGGAGACGGACGCGACGCCCGGCTCCCGCTCGCCGATCGACTGGGCCCAGCCACGGCGCCGTACGCCCGACAGGGCCGTCGCCGTGAAGCGGGCGCCCTGGAGGCCGCGGTGCAGCCGCTCGGGCTCCTCCCAGGCCATCAGGATCTGCGCGGACGAGCCGGCCTTCATGGTCAGCGTCGAGCCGACCGGGACCGTGTCCCGAAGGCCCGACAGCCGCTCGGCCGCCGCCACGCAGATGCGCATGTCGCCCTGGCGCCGGTAGAGCTGGGCGCTCTCGCCGGTGACGTCGCGCAGATGCGTCAGAACCGGGCCCGCGGTCGCGAGCAGGCGGTCCTCGCCGGCCGCGGCGGCGAGCTCCGCCAGGCGCGGTCCGAGGATGAACCGGCCCTGCATGTCACGCGCCACCATCCGGTGGTGTTCCAGTGCCACGGCGAGACGATGTGCCGTGGGTCGTGCGAGTCCCGTCGCCGCGACCAGTCCTGCGAGGGTGGCCGGACCGGACTCCAGGGCGCTCAGGACAAGGGCTGCCTTGTCGAGAACGCCTACGCCGCTAGAGTTGTCCATGCAACGATATTCGCGTCTCACTCTGTGAAACGCAAGTTCAATTTTTCTCGGAACCTGTGACCCTGGTGTTGCGGCCGCACAACGGCCCGCGAAACGGGTCTCTAGTTGTGCCGGCGTAGACGTCGGCCGGAGGGAAAGCGATGGGTAGGACACTCGCGGAGAAGGTCTGGGACGACCACGTCGTCCGGCGCGCCGAGGGCGAGCCCGACCTCCTCTTCATCGATCTGCACCTGCTGCACGAGGTGACCAGCCCCCAGGCCTTCGACGGCCTCCGGCAGAACGGCCGGCAGGTGCGGCGCCTCGACCTCACCATCGCCACCGAGGACCACAACACCCCGACCCTCGACATCGACAAGCCGATCGCCGACCCGGTCTCCCGCGCCCAGCTGGAGACCCTCCGCAAGAACTGTGCCGAGTTCGGCGTCCGGCTGCATCCGCTGGGCGATGTCGAGCAGGGCGTCGTCCACGTCGTGGGACCGCAGCTGGGCCTGACCCAGCCCGGCACCACCGTGGTCTGCGGCGACTCGCACACCTCCACGCACGGCGCCTTCGGCGCGCTGGCGTTCGGCATCGGCACCAGCCAGGTCGAGCACGTGCTCGCCACCCAGACGCTGCCGCTGGCCCGCCCGAAGACCATGGCCATCACGGTCGACGGCGAGCTGCCCGAGGACGTCACCGCCAAGGACCTGATCCTGGCGATCATCGCGAAGATCGGCACCGGCGGCGGCCAGGGCTACATCCTGGAGTACCGCGGCTCCGCCATCGAGAAGCTCTCGATGGAGGCCCGGATGACCATCTGCAACATGTCGATCGAGGCCGGTGCCCGCGCGGGCATGATCGCCCCCGACGAGACCACCTTCGCCTACCTGAAGGGCCGCGCCCACGCCCCCGAGGGCGAGGACTGGGACGCCGCCGTCGCGTACTGGAAGACCCTGAAGTCGGACGAGGACGCGGTCTTCGACGCCGAGGTCGTCATCGACGCCGCCTCCCTGGCGCCGTTCGTCACCTGGGGCACCAACCCGGGCCAGGGCGCGCCGCTTTCGGCGAACGTCCCCGACCCGGCTTCGTACGAAGACGCTTCGGAGCGCCTGGCCGCCGAAAAGGCCCTGGAGTACATGGGGTTGACCGCCGGGCAGCCGCTGCGCGACATCAAGGTCGACACCGTCTTCGTAGGCTCCTGCACCAACGGCCGCATCGAGGACCTGCGGAACGCGGCCTCCCTGCTGGAGGGCCGCCGGGTCGCCGACGGCGTCCGCATGCTGGTCGTCCCCGGCTCGGTCCGGGTCGCCCTGCAGGCCGTCGAAGAGGGCCTGGACAAGGTCTTCAAGGAGGCCGGCGCCGAATGGCGGCACGCGGGCTGCTCGATGTGCCTGGGCATGAACCCCGACCAACTGGCCCCCGGTGAGCGCTCCGCGTCCACCTCCAACCGCAACTTCGAGGGCCGGCAGGGCAAGGGCGGCCGGACGCACCTGGTCTCCCCCCAGGTCGCCGCCGCCACCGCCGTCCTGGGCCACCTGGCCTCCCCGGCCGATCTGTCCGACGTCGCCACCACCGCGGGGGTCTGAGGAACCATGGAAGCTTTCACCACGCACACCGGCCGGGCCGTCCCGCTGCGCCGCAGCAACGTCGACACCGACCAGATCATCCCGGCGCACTGGCTGAAGAAGGTCACCCGCGACGGCTTCGAGGACGGCCTCTTCGAGGCCTGGCGCAAGGACTCCGAGTTCGTCCTCAACCGCCCCGAGCGGCAGGGCGCCACGGTCCTGGTCGCCGGCCCCGACTTCGGCACCGGCTCCTCCCGCGAGCACGCCGTCTGGGCCCTCCAGAACTACGGCTTCCAGGCCGTCATCTCCTCCCGCTTCGCCGACATCTTCCGCGGCAACTCGCTGAAGAACGGCCTGCTGACCGTCGTCCTCCCGCAGGAGACGGTGGACGCCCTCTGGGAGCTGACCGAGGCCGACCCGACCGCCGAGATCACCGTCGACCTGGAGGCCCGCAAGGTCCTGGCCGCCGGGATCGACGCCGACTTCGAGCTCGACGAGAACGCCCGCTGGCGTCTGCTGAACGGTCTGGACGACATCAGCCTCACCCTTCAGAACGAAGCCGACATCGCGGCCTACGAGGCGGCTCGACCGGCCTTCAAGCCCCGTACAATTACGGTCTGAGCAGCGCTTTTCCACGACTGCGCCCCCCACCGCCCGGTGGGGGGCGCAGTCGCTTGTTGAGACCCTGTCGGGCGACAACTCGCCCTAGATGGCACAATCGGTGCATGGAACGCGACAGCCAACTCGAGCTCTACGAGGCAGTCGCCGCCCGATTGAAGGAAGCGCACACAAGGGTGCGCTCACTGCAAGTCCCGGAGGGCGTAAGGATGGCGCTGTCCCGGAAGCTGCTGGTCGTCACGGCAGCGGCGAAGCACGATCTCAAGGACGCGGCAACGCGTCTCGACCGGTTGATGAAGGACCTCGACGAGGGCCGATTCCCAGAGGACGACTGACACCAGGAACTCCGCAACGGGACTTCCGCGTTGCGGCACTAGGGTGATTAGACCGTTTCGTGTTTGATTTGCGGTATATACATGCCTAACGTGCGAAAAAGCTTGAACACTTTCGTTCTGGCAATGTCTCCGAAGGGGAAGACGTGAACAAGGCGCAGCTCGTAGAAGCGATTGCCGACAAGATGGGCGGTCGTCAGCAGGCCGCCGAAGCCGTCGACCACGTGCTCGACGCCATCGTGCGTGCCGTGGTCGCCGGCGACCGGGTCTCGGTCACGGGTTTCGGCTCGTTCGAGAAGGTCGACCGGCCCGCCCGCTACGCCCGCAACCCGCAGACGGGTGAGCGGGTCCGGGTCAAGAAGACCTCCGTCCCGCGCTTCCGTGCAGGTCAGGGCTTCAAGGACCTGGTCAGCGGATCCAAGAAGCTCCCCAAGGGTGGCGAGGTCTCCGTCAAGAAGGCCCCCAAGGGCAGCCTCACCGGTGGCGCCTCCGCGACCGTGAAGAAGGCCGCCGCCAAGAAGGCCACCACCGCCAAGAAGGCCGCCGCGAAGAAGGCGACCCCGGCGAAGAAGGCCACCACCGCGGCCGCCAAGAAGGTGACGCCGGCGAAGAAGACCACCGCGGCCGCCAAGAAGGCGACCCCCGCGAAGAAGGCCACCACGGCAGCGGCGAAGAAGACCACCGCCGCCGCGAAGAAGGCCACCACGGCCGCCGCCGCGAAGAAGACGGTCGCCAAGAAGACCGCTCCGGCCAAGAAGGCCACGGCGAAGAAGGCGCCCGCCAAGAAGACGACGGCGCGCAAGACCACCGCCGCCAAGAAGACCGCCGCCAAGAAGTAGGACGCGCGGTATCGACCCGCCGGGCCGGGCTTCCCCTCTACGGGGAGCCCGGCCCGCGGCGCGTCCGGGGACGCCTCGCAGCTCAGAAGGTCTGCAGCGTCACCAAAGTGATCCGGAGCCCGGCGCCCGAGGTGCCGGGCTCGGCCTCGATCCGCACCCGCTGCCCCGGCCGCAGCAGCCGCAGCCCGCCCGCCTCGAAGGCCTCCGCCCCGAACTCCACGGGGGTGCCGTCGTCGAGCAGCACACTGCCGCTGTGGGTGTCGGGGTCGTACGTGAACGCGGTCGCCTGCATGGACCGCAGCCTATCCGGCCGCCGTCAGCCACCGGGCGGCCGTCCGCGGACCGAGCCCGAGCGCCAGGGCCTCCGCCAGATCCTCCCCGGTGTCCACGTCCCGGCGTACGGAATCCACCCCCGCGAGCCGGATTTCCACCGCGCCCGAAGACAAATGCCGCAGCCTCGACGCGCCCCCGAATGCCGGTTCCAATTCCACCCCCGGAGCCGCCGAGAGGAATGTCGTACCTATTTCGGCGGCATCCGCGAGAAATGCCCTCGGAAAATTGCCGGCCGCGTCCAGGACCCGGGCCAGCTCCGCGGGCCGCAGCGCGGGAAGGTCCGCGTTGAGTGCCGCCACGCGCGCGTGCGGCCGCCCCGCCCGCACCGCACGGGCCCCGTGCGCGAGCGCCGCGTTGAGCCCGGCGGCGGGGGAGTCCGGCACGATCCGCGCGCCCAGGGCCGCGAGGGCGGCACCGGCCACCGGATCGTCCGTGACGACCGCCACATCGCGCACGCGCGCGCAGTTCAGCACCGCACCCACGGTGTCCTCGGCGAACGCCAGCGCGAGCCGGGGGCGCAGCCGCGCTCCCGCCGCCGCGGCGAGCCTGCTCTTCGCCAGGGCAAGGGGCTTCAGGGGTACGACCAGGGACCAGCCGTCGTCGGCGTCGGTGTGCGTCGGGTGCAGCGGCTTCATCGCGGCCCATTCTGTCCCGCCCACGCGGTCCACCGGAGTCCCCGGGGCGTACGGTGTCACTCGACAGACCAGGAGCATGGGGCGACACTTGACCCCCTGCCAGCCAGTCCCGGAGAAAGGTGTCCGAGTGCCCCGCCGCAGAATCGGCTTCTGGTACCGCCTCGCGGCGGTCATCGCCAAACCCCCCCTGGTGGTTCTGTTCAAGCGGGACTGGCGCGGTATGGAGCACATTCCGGCCGACGGCGGATTCATCACCGCCGTCAACCACAACTCCTACCTGGACCCGCTGTCCTACGCGCACTACCAGTACAACACCGGTCGCGTCCCGCGGTTCCTCGCCAAGGCCGGCCTCTTCAAGGGCGGCTTCGTCGCCACCATGCTCCGCAACACCGGCCAGATCCCCGTCTACCGCGAGACGACCAACGCGCTGGACGCCTTCCGCGCCGCCGTCGACGCCATCGAGCGCGGCGAGTGCGTCGCCTTCTACCCCGAGGGCACCCTCACCCGCGACCCCGAGATGTGGCCCATGGCCGGCAAGACCGGCGCCGCCCGCGTCGCGCTGCTCACCAAGGCCCCGGTCATCCCCGTGGCCCAGTGGGGCGCCAACCTCGCGATGCCGCCGTACGCCAAGGAGAACAAGCTCCGCCTGTTCCCCCGCAAGACGCTGATCGTGCAGGCCGGACCGCCCGTCGACCTCTCCCGCTTCGACGGCCTGGAGGCGACGCCCGAGGTCCTCCGCGAGGCCACCGAGGTCATCATGGCCGCCATCACCGCCCTCCTGGAGGAGGTCCGCGGCGAGCAGGCGCCCGCAGAGCCGTACGACCACCGCAGGGCCCGCCTGGAGCAGCGGCGCAAGGCCGCCGGGGAGGGCACCAAGTGACCAAGGCAGCCGTCTTCGGCAACGGATCCTGGGGCACCGCCTTCGCCATGGTGCTCGCCGACGCGGGCTGCGAGGTGAGCCTCTGGGGCCGCCGCGCCGAACTCGCCGAGGCGATCAACACCACCGGGACGAACCCCGACTACCTGCCCGGGGTCGAACTCCCGAAGCGCATCACGGCCACCGCCGACCCGGCCGAGGCCGCCGTGGACGCCGACTTCACCGTCCTCGTCGTCCCCTCGCAGACCCTGCGCGGCAACCTCGCCGCCTGGAAGCCGCTGCTCGCCCGGGACACCGTCCTCGTCTCCCTCATGAAGGGCGTCGAACTCGGCACCGCCAAGCGGATGAGCGAGGTCATCACCGAGGTCGCCGACGTCCCCGCCGACCGCGTCGCCGTCCTCACCGGCCCCAACCTGGCCAAGGAGATCGCCGCCCGGCAGCCCGCCGCCGCCGTCGCCGCCTGCGTCGACGAGACGGTCGCCCAGCGGCTCCAGGCCGCCTGCATGACCCCGTACTTCCGCCCGTACACCAACACCGACGTCGTCGGCTGCGAGCTCGGCGGCGCCGTGAAGAACGTCATCGGCCTCGCCGTCGGCATCGCCAACGGCATGGGCCTCGGCGACAACTCCAAGGCCACGCTGATCACCCGCGGCCTCGCCGAGACCACCCGTCTCGGCCTCGCCATGGGCGCCGACCCGCTCACCTTCTCCGGCCTCGCGGGCCTCGGCGACCTCGTCGCCACCTGCTCCTCGCCGCTCTCCCGGAACAACACCTTCGGCACCAACCTCGGCCGCGGGATGACCCTCCAGGAGACGATCGCGGCCACCAAGCAGACCGCCGAGGGCGTCAAGTCCTGCGAGTCCGTGCTCGATCTGGCCCGCCGCCACGGCGTCGACATGCCCATCACCGAGACCGTCGTCTCGATCGTCCACGACGGCAAGCCGCCGGTCGTCGCCCTCAAGGAACTGATGTCGCGCTCGGCCAAGCCCGAGCGCCGCTGAGCCGGCCCGATTGATCCGTACGCGCAAGGCGGCAGCGGGGCGCTCAGCAGTTCGGGAGTCGCAAGGTACGCTCATCGCGATATGAGCGAGAACACCCAGAGCCCCCGCAAGCCGCGCGTGGCCGTCGTCTTCGGCGGCCGCAGCTCCGAGCACGCCATCTCCGTCGTCACGGCGGGCGCCGTCCTGAGCGCCATCGACCGGGACAAGTACGACGTGCTGCCCATCGGCATCACGACGGACGGGCGCTGGGCGCTCACCGCCGACGCCCCCGAGCGCATGGCCATCGCCGACCGGAAGCTGCCCAACGTCGCCGAACTGGCCGAGTCCGAGCAGGGCGGCGTCGTCCTCCCCGTCGACCCGTCCAGCCGCGAGGTCGTCCTCACCGAGCCGGGGCAGGTCCCCACCGCCCTCGGCGAGGTCGACGTGGTCTTCCCGATGCTCCACGGCCCCTACGGCGAGGACGGCACCCTCCAGGGTCTCCTGGAGCTCTCCGGCGTCCCCTACGTCGGTGCGGGCGTCCTCGCCTCCGCCGTCGGCCAGGACAAGGAGTACATGAAGCGCGTCTTCGTCTCCTTCGGCCTCCCCGTCGGCCCGTACGAGGTCATCCGGCCGCGCGAGTGGGAGCAGAACCCCGCCGCCGCCCGCAAGAAGATCGTCGAGTTCGCCGCCGACCACGGCTGGCCGCTCTTCGTGAAGCCGGCCCGCGGCGGCTCGTCCATGGGCATCACCAAGGTCGACGACCTCTCCGGCCTGGACGAGGCCATCGAGGAGGCCCGTCGCCACGACCCCAAGATCCTCGTCGAGTCGCTGCTGCGCGGCCGCGAGATCGAGTGCGGCGTCCTGGAGTTCGAGGACGGCCCGCGCGCCAGCGTCCCGGCCGAGATCCCGCCGGTCACGAACCACGACTTCTACGACTTCGAGGCCAAGTACATCGACTCGGCCTCCGGCATCGTGCCCGCCCCCATCGGGGACGAGGCCACCGCCGAGGTCCAGCGCCTCGCCGTCCTCGCCTACGAGGCCGTGTCCTGCGAGGGCCTGGTCCGCGCCGACTTCTTCCTCACCGAGGACGGCGAGTTCGTCATCAACGAGATCAACACCATGCCCGGCTTCACGCCCATCTCCATGTACCCGCGCATGTGGCAGGAGAGCGGCGTGAGCTACCCCGAGCTCGTCGACCGGCTGATCCAGGCCGCGCTGACCCGCTCGACGGGCCTGCGCTGACCCAGAAGCACGGCCCCGTGCCGCCGCGCCTCTCAGAGGCTCGGCGGCACGGCCTTGCGCACGGGGGCGGCGAGATCCGCGAGCGGTGTGGCGTCGTGCGCGTACCGCTCGTCCAGCGTCACCTCGACGTACGTCTTCCGGTACGTCGTGGTGAAGCGGGGGCCGCTGCCCTCCGGGCGCTCCAGCATCCAGTTCACGCCGTTCGCCTCGACGGCCTGCGCCTTGGGATCGCTCATCTTTTCGGGCCGGGGGACCCCGCAGCGCAGTACGATCGCACCGTCACCCCACCCGGCGGTCAACTCGGAGCCGGGCTCCGGGTCACTCCGCTCAAGTCCCGCCACGGAATCGGGCAGCTCCTTCGCCAGGGCCTGGCAGAAGGGCGCCTCCTCCGCGGGCGGACTCGGGACCACGACGGACGCCGCGGCGTCCGGCGAGGAACAGCCGGCGGCGGCCGACAGCAGGACGGCGGCCGCGACGGCGGCGGGCAGGCCGAAGGGCCGGTGGGAAGACGTCACCGGCCAAGCGTAGACGGGGGCTACAGATGAACGACCGGGCAGGTGAGGGTGCGCGTGATGCCGTCCACTTGCTGGACCTTGGCGACCACCATGCGGCCCAGCTCGTCGACGGTGTCCGCCTGCGCGCGCACGATCACGTCGTACGGACCGGTCACGTCTTCGGCCTGGATGACCCCCTGGATCTTGGAGATGGTGTCGGCGACGGTCGACGCCTTGCCCACCTCGGTCTGGATGAGGATGTACGCCTGAACCACGGAACCTCCAGGGCGACCACGAGGATCTTGTGGGAGAAAGGGACGCCACGGTACCGCGTCGCCGCGGGCCACGGGGAGACCCGCGCGTCCGGAGGCGCTCGGGGTGTGGCGTACGCAGGACAGAAGTTGACGGTCTACTTGACGGTACCCAGCACGGTGACGGCCCGCGACCCGCGGCGCGAGACGACGCGCCCCCGCCCGCCGGCCGGCACGAAGACACGAGGTGAGACGCGGTGAAGGGCACAGTCGGAGAGCTGGGCGAGTTCGGGCTCATCAGAGAGCTCACGTCCCGGCTCACCTCCACCCCGGCGGTACGGATCGGGCCCGGCGACGACGCCGCGGTCGTCTCCGCGCCCGACCGGCGCGTGGTGGCCAGCACGGACATCCTCCTCGAAGGACGGCACTTCCGCCGCGACTGGTCGACGGCGTACGACGTCGGCCGCAAGGCCGCCGCGCAGAACCTGGCCGACATCGCCGCCATGGGCGCGGTCCCCACCGCGCTCCTCCTCGGCCTCGTCGTCCCCGCCGAACTCCCTGTGACATGGCCCACGGAACTGATGGACGGCCTGCGCGATGAATGTCAGGTCGCGGGCGCGGCCGTGGTCGGCGGCGACGTCGTCCGCGGCGACACGATCATGGTCTCCATCACCGCCCTCGGCGACCTCCGCAACCACGACCCGGTGACCCGCGGCGGCGCCCAGCCCGGCGACGTCGTCGCCTACACCGGCTGGCTCGGCTGGTCCGCCGCCGGATACGCGGTCCTCTCCCGCGGCTTCCGCTCCCCGCGCGCCTTCGTCGAGGCCCACCGCAGGCCCGAGCCGCCGTACCACGCGGGCCCGGCCGCCGCAGGTCTCGGCGCCACCGCCATGTGCGACGTCAGCGACGGCCTCATCGCCGACCTCGGGCACATCGCCGAGGCCAGCAAGGTCCGCATCGACCTGCGCTCGGGACTCATCGACATCCCCACCCAGATGAACGACATCGGCCAGGCCGTCGGCGTCGACCCCATGCAGTGGGTGCTCACCGGGGGAGAGGACCACGCCATCGTGGCCACCTTCCCGCCGGACGTGAAGCTCCCCGCCCGCTGGAAGGTCATCGGCGAGGTGCTCCACCCCTCGGCGCTGCCGCAGGTCACCGTGGACGGCGCGCCCTGGCACAGCGTGGGCGGCTGGGACCACTTCGGAGAGACGGAGTGAATCCGCCCCTCGCGCTGACCGTCGCCGGATCCGACTCCGGCGGCGGCGCCGGCATCCAGGCCGACCTGAAGACGATGCTCGCGCTCGGCGTCCACGGCATGAGCGTGATCACCGCCGTCACCGCCCAGAACTCACGGGGCGTCCAGGGCGTCTGGGAGCTCCCCGAGGAGGCCGTACGCGCGCAGTACCGGGCCGTCGTCGACGACATCGGCGTCCAGGCCGTGAAGACCGGCATGCTGGCCACGGCCGCGCTCGTGGAGACGGTGGCGGAGCTGCTCGCCGGGACGCCGGGGGTGCCCGCCGTCGTCGACCCGGTCGGCGTCTCCAAGCACGGCGACCCGCTGCTCGCCGAGACCGCGCTCGAATCCGTCCGTACGAAGCTGCTGCCGGTCGCGACGGTCGCCACCCCGAACCTGGACGAGGTGACGCAGCTCACCGGCCTGGTGGTCGAGGACGAGGCGGGGATGAGGCGTGCGGCCGAGGCGATCCTCGGATACGGGCCGCGCTGGGCCCTGATCAAGGGCGGCCACCTGCCCGGAGACCACGCCGAGGTCGTGGACCTGCTCACCGACGGCACCGAGGAGCACTGGCTGTACGCCCCCAAGTACGACAACCGGCACACCCACGGGACGGGCTGCACGCTCGCCTCGGCGGTCGCGTCGGGACTCGCCAAGGGACTGGACGTGCCGGAGGCGGTGCGGGAGGCGAAGTCGTACGTGACGGGGGCCATCGCCGCCGGATTCGCCCTGGGCTCGGGCATCGGCCCGGTCGACCACGGCTGGCAGACGCGCTGAGGGCGCCCGCCGGCTTCCGGATACGTTTCCGGGCATGGCAAAAGGCCGGTTCACCGAGGTGAACCGGCCTTTCAAGGCAACCGCAGGGGCTGCGCTACGACAGAACGTCGCGACTAGCGCGAGACCTTGCCGGCCTTGATGCACGAGGTGCAGACGTTGAGCCGCTTCGGCGTCCGACCGACCACGGCACGCACGCGCTGGATGTTCGGGTTCCAGCGACGGGACGTACGGCGGTGCGAGTGCGAAATGTTGTTGCCGAAGCCCGGCCCCTTGCCGCAGACGTCGCAGTTGGCAGCCACGGGTCACTCCAAAGACTTCAGAATTACAGTGAAATCCGGCGCACCGGAATCAGGAGTCTGAAGTGGCTTGCCGGGGAACGGCCCGGTTTGAACCGGGCAACCGAAGCAGCATACAACGCCTGCTTCCGTGGAACGAAACTACCATGGTCTCCGCGGACCTCGCCCCGGGCCCCGGTCACGAGCGGGCCACCCCCGGTCTACCCTGCGGTGAGCTCACCGCCGAAGGAGGACCCCCCGTTGTCGCGAGCCCCTCAGCCCGACCAGGAGCTCGTCGAGCTCGACGCCGAAGCGGTCCGGAGCTGGTGCGCACGGGCCCTCGACGCCCTCGGACGGGAGCGCGAGGCGATCGACGCGATCAACGTCTACCCGGTCGCGGACGGGGACACCGGCACCAACCTGTACCTGACGACCGAGGCCGCCCACCAGGCCGTCGAAGCCGTCTTCGCGGCCTCCGTGCCCGACACCACCGAGACCGTACGGGCCATGGCCCACGGCGCCCTGCTCGGCGCCCGGGGCAACTCCGGCACCATCCTCGCCCAGCTCCTGCGCGGCATGGCCGCCGTCCTCTCCGAAGGACGTGACGGCGATCACCTCGCCCGCGCCCTCGCCGAGGCCGCCGCCGCCGCGCGGCAGGCCGTCGCCCACCCCGTGGAGGGCACCGTCCTCACCGTGGCCTCGGCGGCCGCCGAGGGCTGCGCGGGCGGCGGGACCCTCGTGGAGGTGGCCACACGGGCCCACGACGGTGCCAGGACCGCCCTGGAGGCGACCCCCGGCCTGCTGGACGTGCTCGGCCGCGCCGGGGTCGTGGACGCCGGAGGACGCGGTCTGCTCGCCGTCCTCGGAGCGCTCGTGGAGACCGTGAGCGGCCGGGCGCCGGAGCCGACGGAGACCGCGACGGGCGGCGTACGGGTGCTCGGGGACGTACGGACCGTCCCGGCCGCCTCCGACGGGCCCTGCGACGGCGAGGCCGGGCCCGCCTACGAGGTGATCTACCTCCTGGAGGCCGAGGACGCGGCCGTGGAACTGCTGCGGGGCCGCCTCGACGCCCTCGGTGACTCCCTCGTCGTCGTCGGCGGCGACGGCCTCTGGAACGTCCACGTCCACGTCGACGACGCGGGCGCCGCCGTCGAGGCCGGCGTCGAGGCCGGCCGGCCCCACCGCATCCGCATCACCCACTTCGCGGCCGACGCGGCGGCCCCCACCGGGCGGGGGGAACGCGCCCAGCGCGCGGTCGTCGCCGTCGTCCCCGGCGAGGGCCTCGCCGGACTCTGCGCCGAGGCCGGCGCGACCACGGTCCGCAGCAGGCCCGGCGAACCGCCCGCCGGCGAGGAACTCGTCGAGGCGATCCGACGGGCGCACGCGCGCGAGGTCGTCCTCCTGCCCAACGACTCCGACCTGCGCCAGACCGCGGCCGCCGCCGCCGAACGCGCCAGGGCCGAGGGCATCCGCGTCGCCCTCATCCCGACCCGGGCCGCCGTCCAGGGCATCGCCGCCCTCGCCGTCCACGAACCCGACCGGCGCTTCGACGAGGACGTCGTCGCCATGACCGCGGCCGCCGGAGCCACCCGCTACGCCGAACTCGCCGTCGCCGAACGCCAGTCGTTCACCTCGGCCGGCGTCTGCCAGGCCGGCGACGTCCTCGGCCTCATCGAGGGCGACGTCGCCGTCATCGGCAAGGACCTGACCGAGACCGCCCGCACCGTCCTGGACCGGATGCTCTCGGCGGGCGGCGAACTCGTCACCCTGGTCATCGCCGACGACACGCCGCCCGGGCTCGCCCCCGACCTGGAACGGCACGTCCGGCGCGGCTACCTGGCCGTCGACACCACCACGTACCACGCGGGCGCGGGGGCCCCGCCGCTGCTCATCGGGGTGGAATAGCGGGGGCCCGCCGCTGCTCATCGGGGTGGAGTAGCGGGGGCCCGCCGCTGCTCATCGGGGTGGAGTAGCGGGGCCCCGCCGCTGCTCATCGGGGTGGAAAAGACGGGGGGAACGGACGCCGCTCCCGGCGGTCGTCCACAGCCTTCGGCGCGGCTGTCGGTCCCGTGGTCTTCAATGGGAGGCGTGCCCGCGCTCGACGAACCACTCAAGAAGTCCCTCGGCCCCGCCACCGCCAAGGTCATGGCCGAGGCACTCGACCTGCACACGGTCGGGGACCTGCTGCACCACTACCCCCGCCGGTACGCCGAGCGCGGGGAGCTGACCACGCTCTCCGACCTGCCGCTCGACGAGCACGTCACGGTGGTCGCGCAGGTCGCCGACGCCCGGGTGCTCACCTTCAACGGCCCCAAGGGCCGCGGCCAGCGCCTCGAAGTGACCATCACCGACGGCAGCGGCCGGGTGCAGCTGGTCTTCTTCGGCAAGGGCGTGCACAAGCCGCACAAGGACCTGCTGCCCGGCACCCGCGCGATGTTCGCCGGCAAGGTCTCGCTGTTCAACCGGCGCCTCCAGCTCGCCCACCCGTCCTACGAGTTGCTCCGCGGCGACAGCGAGGAGGCCGTGGACACCTGGGCGGCCGCCCTCATCCCGATCTACCCGGCCACCGCCAAGCTGGAGTCCTGGAAGATCGCCAAGGCCGTCGACGCGGTCCTGCCCAGCGCCGGTGACGCCGTCGACCCGCTGCCGCCCGCCCTGCGTGAGGGCCGCGGCCTCGCCGAGCTGCCCGACGCCCTGCGGATGATCCACCGCCCCCGTACCAAGGCGGACATCGCCGACGCCCGCGAGCGGCTCAAGTGGGACGAGGCCTTCGTCCTCCAGGTCGCCCTCGCCCGCCGCCGGCATGCCGACACCCAACTCCCCGCCGTCGCTCGGCGACCGGCCCCCGACGGCATCCTCGACGCCTTCGACGCCAAGCTGCCCTTCACCCTCACCGACGGCCAGCAGAAGGTCTCCAAGGAGATCTTCGACGACCTGGCCACCGAGCACCCGATGCACCGCCTCCTCCAGGGCGAGGTCGGCTCCGGCAAGACGATGGTGGCCCTGCGCGCCATGCTGGCCGTCGTCGACTCCGGCGGCCAGGCCGCCATGCTCGCCCCCACCGAGGTCCTCGCCCAGCAGCACCACCGCTCCGTCACCGAGATGATGGGCGAGCTCGCCGAGGGAGGGATGCTCGGCGGCGCCGAGCGGGCCACCAAGGTCGTCCTGCTCACCGGTTCCATGGGCGCCGCCGCCCGCCGGCAGGCCCTCCTCGACCTCGTCACCGGCGAGGCCGGCATCGTCATCGGCACGCACGCGCTGATCGAGGACAAGGTCCAGTTCCACGACCTCGGCCTGGTCGTCGTCGACGAGCAGCACCGCTTCGGCGTCGAGCAGCGCGACGCCCTCCGGGGCAAGGGGAAGCAGCCGCCGCACCTCCTCGTCATGACCGCCACCCCCATCCCGCGCACGGTCGCCATGACCGTCTTCGGCGACCTGGAGACCTCCGTCCTCGACCAGCTGCCCGCCGGCCGCTCGCCGATCGCCAGCCATGTCGTCCCCGCCGCCGACAAGCCGCACTTCCTCGCGCGCGCGTGGGAGCGGGTCCGCGAGGAGGTCGGGAACGGGCACCAGGCGTACGTCGTCTGCCCCCGCATCGGCGACGAGGAGGACCAGAAGAAGAAGGCCAAGGCCTCCCCGGAGGACGAGGCCGAGAAGCGCCCGCCGCTCGCCGTCCTCGACGTCGCCGAGAAGCTCGGCGCCGGCCCCCTCGCGGGCCTGCGGATCGCCGTCCTGCACGGCCGCATGCACCCCGACGACAAGGACGACGTCATGCGCCGCTTCGCCGCGGGCGAGCTCGACGTCCTCGTCGCCACCACCGTCATCGAGGTCGGCGTCAACGTGCCCAACGCCACCGCCATGGTGATCATGGACGCCGACCGCTTCGGCGTCTCCCAGCTCCACCAGCTCCGCGGCCGCGTCGGCCGCGGCTCCGCCCCCGGCCTCTGCCTCCTCGTCAGCGAGATGCCCGAGGCCAGCCCCGCCCGGCAGCGGCTGAACGCCGTCGCCACCACCCTCGACGGCTTCGAGCTCTCCCGCATCGACCTCGAACAGCGGCGCGAGGGCGACGTCCTCGGCCAGGCCCAGTCCGGCGTCCGCTCCTCCCTGCGGGTGCTCGCCGTCATCGACGACGAGGAGGTCATCGCCGCCGCCCGCGAGGAGGCCACCGCCCTCGTCCTCGCCGACCCGGACCTCGGCGCCCACCCGGGCCTGCGCACCGCGCTCGACGCGCTCCTCAGCGAGGAACGGGAGGAGTACCTGGAGAAGGGCTGAGAAGGGCTGAGAAGGGCCGGTAAGGGCTGAGCGCCCGCCCGCGGCCATATCCTGGGACGTACGCATTGGACGACGCAGGACGAGGACACCGATGACCCGCGTGATCGCCGGTACCGCCGGCGGACGGCGCCTGGCCGTGCCCCCCGGCAACGGCACCCGCCCCACCTCCGACCGGGCACGGGAAGGCCTCTTCTCCACCTGGGAGTCGTTCCACGGCCTGGCAGGGGCCCGGGTCGCCGACCTGTACGCGGGCTCCGGCGCCGTCGGCCTGGAGGCGCTCTCCCGGGGCGCCGTCCACGCCCTCCTCGTCGAGGCCGACCCCCGCGCCGCGAAGACGATCCGGGACAACGTCCGGTCGATCGGCCTGCCCGGCGCCGAACTCCGCACCGGCAAGGCCGAGCAGATCGTGACGGGACCGGCCCCGGCCGAGCCGTACGACCTCGTCTTCCTCGATCCGCCGTACGCGGTCACGGACGCCGATCTTCGCGAGATTCTCCTCACACTGCGCTCGGGGGACTGGCTGAGCGAGGATGCCCTCGTCACCGTGGAGCGCAGCACCCGAGGCGGGGAGTTCGGCTGGCCCGAGGGCTTCGAACCCCTGCGGTCCCGTCGCTATGGCGAGGGAACGTTTTGGTACGGTCGCGCCGCCTCTACGTGCGAAGACGCACGATGACCGGACCGGAGAGCGAGGGACCCAAGTTGCGCCGCGCCGTCTGTCCGGGGTCATTCGACCCCATCACCAACGGACACCTCGACATCATCGCCCGCGCCTCCAAGTTGTACGACGTCGTACACGTGGCCGTGATGATCAACCAGTCGAAGAAGGGCCTCTTCACGGTCGACGAGCGGATCGAGCTGATCCGCGAGGTCACCGCCGACTTCGGCAACGTCGAGGTGGAGTCCTTCCACGGACTGCTCGTCGACTTCTGCAAGCAGCGGGACATCCCCGCGATCGTCAAGGGCCTGCGCGCGGTCAGCGACTTCGACTACGAGCTGCAGATGGCCCAGATGAACATCGGCCTCTCGGGCGTGGAGACCCTGTTCGTCCCCACCAACCCGACGTACAGCTTCCTCTCCTCCTCGCTGGTCAAGGAGGTCGCGGCCTGGGGCGGCGACGTCTCGCACCTCGTCCCGCCGACGGTCCTTCCCCGGCTGACCGAGCGGCTCGCGCGGAAGTGACGCGCGGCCACCGCCGCTGACGCTCCGTCACCTGGTGTCGGACGGGCGCCGACTGCCCTTACAGTCGTCCCGTCCGTCTCCATCCAGCTGTAGAGAGTGGCGAGCACCAGGTGGACGTGCAGAAGAAGCTCGACGAGATCGTCGCGACCGTGCAGGGCGCCCGCTCCATGCCCATGTCGGCATCCTGCGTGGTCAACCGCGCCGAGCTGCTCTCCCTGCTCGAAGAGGTACGAGAGGCCCTGCCCGGCTCCCTCGCCCAGGCCCGGGAACTGATCGGCGGCCGCGAGCAGATGGTCGAGCAGGCCCGCCAGGAGGCCGAGCGGATCATCGAGGCCGCCCACGCCGAGCGGGGCTCGATCGTCTCCGACACGCAGGTCGCCCGCGAGTCGCAGGAGGAGGCCGACCGGATCCTCTCCGAGGCCCGCCGCGAGGCCGAGGAGGTACGGGCCGAGGCCGACGACTACGTCGACTCCAAGCTCGCCAACTTCGAGGTCGTCCTCAACAAGACCATCGGCTCCGTCGACCGCGGGCGCGAGAAGCTCCTCGGCCGTGGCCCGGGCCTCGACCAGGACGGTTACGCCGACGCGGACGCCCCCGAGTACAGCGCCGACCCGCAGACCCTGATCCGGCGGGCCGACGAGTACGTGGACGCCAAGCTGGGCGCCTTCGAGGCGGTCCTCAGCAAGACCCTGGAGGCCGTCGGCCGGGGCCGGCAGAAGCTGCACGGCCGGATCGCCACGGACGACCTCGGCGAGCACATGGCCGCGCAGGACGGCCTGGGCGGCGCGGTGCACACCAGCGACGCGGACTACCTGGCCGGGCTCGCGGAGCTCGCCGACCCCGAGCCGGCCCAGGTGCAGCCGCAGCCGCAGGTCCCGCAGATCCCCGCGCAGCAGCCCGACCCGTACGGCTACCCGCAGCAGCCGCAGCAGGACCCCGCCTACGGGTACCAGCAGCAGGACGCCTACGGTTACCAGCAGCAGGACCCCTACGCGTACCAGGGCCAGTACGGCTACGAACAGCAGCAGCCGCAGTACGCCCCGCAGGCCCAGCCGCAGCAGGCCGCCGCGCTCGACGAGACCAGCTTCTTCGACACGAGCATGATCGACCTGGAGCAGCTGCGCCGGTACGAACAGGGACAGTAAGGGGCACGGGGCCCGGATTGGGCCCTGAGCGAAGCGTCCAGTATCCTGGCTCTTCGGTCGCGCTATGTCCGCGATCCTTGCTGCCCACGTCTGGCAGCCTCCTCTACGCCGCAGAACGATCCGAAAGCAGGAAGAGCCCTGAGCACGCGCCTCGACCACCGCAACCCCCTCGTGTTCGACACACACGAGCTGGGGCGGCGTCCTGGTGCCCTGCAGCGGCTCTCGCGTTCGGTCGAGGCCCCCGCGGAGCTCGGCGTCGAAGGAGTCATCGGAGTGCCCCAGGGCTCCCCGGTGGAAATCGATCTCCGTCTTGAGTCGGTCATGGAAGGGGTGCTTGTCACAGGCACCGCCCGTGCATCGGCCGAGGGGGAGTGCGTAAGGTGTCTGGAGCCCGTCGAGCTGGAGCTCGACGTGGACTTCCAGGAGATGTTCTCGTACCCCGACTCCGACGACCGGGGCCGCTCCAAGGCGGCCGCGGACGACGAAGCCGAGGACGACGAGGACATGATCCCCCTCGAGGACGGCATGTTCGACCTCGAACCCGTGCTGCGTGATGCGGTGGTGCTCGCACTGCCGATGCAGCCGGTGTGCCGGGAGGACTGTGCGGGGCTGTGTTCCGAGTGTGGAACCAACCTGAACGAGAACCCGGACCACCACCATGAAGCCGTCGACATCCGTTGGGCGGCACTGCAGGGACTCGCCGGTTCGCTGGGAACCGATGAGAAGGACAACATGAGCGGCAAAGCCTCTGACGGGGACGTCCGAAGCGCCGCCGAGAAGCAGGAGAAGTAGCCGTGGCTGTTCCGAAGCGGAAGATGTCGCGCAGCAACACGCGCCACCGCCGGTCGCAGTGGAAGGCTGCGGTCCCCACCCTGGTTTCGTGTGAGCGTTGCCAGGAGCCGAAGCTGCAGCACATCGCGTGCCCGAGCTGCGGCACCTACAACAAGCGCCAGGTCCTCTCGGTCTGAGTGGCTGGTGAGAGGCACGATGTCTGAGAACATCAGCGCAGCCTCGTCCCACACGCTTCTGGAAGGGCGGCTCGGGTATCAGCTCGAGTCCGCCCTTCTGGTGCGTGCGCTGACCCACCGCTCGTACGCGTACGAGAACGGCGGTCTGCCCACCAACGAGCGTCTGGAGTTCCTCGGGGACTCCGTGCTCGGCCTGGTGGTCACGGACACGCTGTACCGCACCCACCCCGACCTGCCGGAAGGCCAGCTGGCCAAACTGCGGGCCGCGGTGGTCAACTCGCGTGCGCTGGCGGAGGTCGGCCGCGGCCTCGAACTCGGCTCCTTCATCCGGCTCGGCCGGGGCGAAGAGGGCACGGGCGGCCGGGACAAGGCGTCCATCCTCGCCGACACCCTTGAAGCGGTGATCGGCGCGGTCTATCTCGACCAGGGTCTCGACGCGGCGTCCGAGCTGGTGCACCGGCTCTTCGACCCGCTGATCGAGAAGTCCTCGAACCTCGGTGCCGGCCTGGACTGGAAGACCAGTCTCCAGGAGCTCACCGCGGCCGAGGGTCTGGGTGTGCCGGAATACCTCGTCTCCGAAGAGGGTCCGGACCACGAGAAGACCTTTACTGCTGCCGCCCGCGTCGGTGGTGTCTCGTACGGCACCGGCACCGGCCGCAGCAAGAAGGAAGCGGAACAGCAGGCGGCGGAGTCCGCGTGGCGCGCGATCCGCGCGGCCGCGGACGAGCGCGCGGCGGCGGCGAAGGCCGCGGCCGACGCCGGCACGGGAGAGGTCGCCGACCCCTCTCCGACCGCCGGACGGGCATCGGCCTGACGTCCGGCCCGCTTCCCCCAGCTCCACGAGAACCCCGTACCGGACTTCCCGGGCGGGGTTCTCGCCTCTTCTGGGCCGGTAGGGTGAAAGCGCTGGTACCCGTGCGTCACGCGCCCCGTGCGTCAGGCGTCCTGTCCGGAGGAGTCCCCCCGTGCCCGAGCTGCCCGAGGTCGAGGTCGTACGGCGCGGTCTGGAGCGCTGGGTCGCCGGACGCACCGTGACCGAGGTCGAGGTGCTGCACCCGAGGGCCGTGCGGCGTCATCCGGCGGGCGGCGAGGACTTCGCGGCCCGGCTGAAGGGGCAGCGCTTCGAGGTGGCGAGGCGGCGCGGCAAGTACCTGTGGCTGCCGCTCGCGGAGACCGGGACGTCCGTCCTGGGCCACCTCGGCATGAGCGGCCAGCTCCTCGTCCAGCCGGAGGGCTCCCCGGACGAGAAGCACCTCCGCATCCGCATCCGCTTCGACGATTCCGCCGGCACCGAGCTCCGCTTCGTCGACCAGCGCACCTTCGGCGGCCTCTCGCTCCACGACCAGACCCCGGACGGTGCCGACGGGCTCCCGGACGTCATCGCGCACATCGCCCGCGACCCGCTGGACCCGGCGTTCGACGACGCCGCCTTCCAGGGCGCGCTGCGGCTGCGCCGTACCACCGTCAAGCGGGCGCTGCTCGACCAGTCGCTGATCAGCGGCGTCGGGAACATCTACGCCGACGAGGCGCTCTGGCGGTCCAAGCTGCACTACGACCGGCCGACCGCCACGCTGACCCGGCCGCGCTCGGCCGAGCTGCTCGGCCACGTCCGGGACGTGATGAACGCGGCGCTCGACGCCGGCGGCACCAGCTTCGACAGTCTGTACGTGAACGTCAACGGCGAGTCCGGCTACTTCGACCGCTCCCTCGACGCGTACGGACGCGAGGACGAGCCCTGCCACCGCTGCGGTACGCCGATGCGGCGCCGGGCGTGGATGAACCGGTCCAGCTACTTCTGCCCGCGCTGCCAGCGCCCGCCGCGCACCACCGCCTGAGCGGTCAGGCGGTGACCGGGGCCGCGCGCTCCGCGTCGTAACTCTCGCGCGCCGCCTCCACCTGGGGCATCCGCCCCTCCACCAGCTCGATCAGACCGACCAGCCGCTCCGCGATCTCGCGGCCGAGCGGGGTGAGCCGGTAGTCGACCCGCGGCGGGTTCGTGGGCTGCGCCTCGCGGTGGACGAGGCCGTCGCGCTCCAGGGCGTGCAGGGTCTGCGACAGCATCTTCTCGCTCACGCCGTCGACCCGGCGCCGCAGTTCGTTGAAGCGGAACGTCCCTTCGTGCAGCGCGCCCAGGGTCAGGCTGCCCCAGCGGCCCGTCACGTGCTCCAGCGTGCCGCGCGAGGGGCAGGCGCGCGCGAACACGTCGTAGGCGAGGTCGTCAGTCATGCCCTCACCGTACTCTCGCGCAGCGCTTACCGCCACGAGTGCGCTATCTCCCTGCTTGCGCTTTCCAAAAGTTAGTGCTCTACTTCTGGTCATCACCCCGAACGCCTCTTCGAGGAGCTTTTTGTGACCACGCCCGTCGTCTCCATCGCCTACCACTCCGGCTTCGGCCACACCGCGGTCCTGGCCGAGGCCGTCCGTGCCGGCGCCGCCGACGCGGGCGCCACCGTCCACCTGGTCAAGGTCGACGAGATCACCGACGCCGACTGGGGGCTGCTCGACGCCTCCGACGCGATCGTCTTCGGCTCCCCGACCTACATGGGCACCGCCTCCGGCGCCTTCCACCAGTTCGCCGAGGCCACCTCGAAGCGCTGGTTCACCGACGCCTGGCTGGACAAGCTCGCCGCCGGCTTCACCAACTCCGGCTCCAAGAGCGGCGACAAGGGCCACACCCTGCAGTTCTTCCAGACCCTCGCCGGCCAGCACGGCATGACCTGGGTCAACCTCGGCCTGAAGCCCGGCTGGAACACCAGCGAGGCCTCCGAGAACGACCTCAACCGCCTCGGCTTCTTCTCCGGCGCCGGCGCCCAGACCCACAACGACCTCGGCCCGGAGGGCGTCCACAAGGCCGACGTCGCCACCGCCGAACACCTCGGCCGCCGCGTCGCCCTGACGGCCCGCACCTTCGCGGCCGGCAAGGCCGCCGCCTGACCCCGGCGCCCGCCGCGCACACGCAGGCCTCACGTGAAAGGGGCCCCGTCACCACTGCGGTGACGGGGCCCCTTTCCGGTCCGGTGGCTCAGTAGCCGAAGTCCTGGGTCCACCAGGGGCCGCCGTCGCCGAAGACGACGCCCACGCCCAGGGTGGTGAAGTCGCAGTTCAGGATGTTGGCGCGGTGGCCGTCGCTGTTCATCCAGGACGCCATCACCGCCGCCGCGTCCACCTGGCCGCGTGCGATGTTCTCGCCGCCCATGCCCGTGACGCCCGCCTGCTCCGCGCGGGCCCACGGCGTGTCGCCGTCCGGGTCCGTGTGGTCGAAGAAGCCGCGCGCCGCCATGTCCGCGCTGAACGCGCCGGCAAGGGACGCGAGCTTCGCGTCCGCGCGGACCGGGGTGCAGCCCACCTTGGCGCGTTCGGCGTTGACCAGGCGCAGGACCTCGGCCTCGGCGGCGTCGCCCCGGTCGGCGGTGGAGGTGACCGTGGCCTTCTCGGTCGGTGCCGCCGTGGTGGGGGCCGGCCTCGGCGCGGGCGCCTTCGTCGTGGGCGCGGCCGTGACCTTGGCCGGCGAGGGCTTCGCCGTGGGCGTCTTCGTCTTCGTCTTCGTCGGGGTCGGCGTCGGCTTCGGGCTCGGCTTCCTGGACGGGGTGGCCGAGGGGGAGGGGGAGGTGCGGGCCTTGCCGGCGCTCGCCTCCGTGCCCGTACCGGTCGGAGTCTGGGTGGCCCCGCCCTGCGTCGTCAGCTCCGGGGCCTGCCGGGACTGGACCTGGGTCTCGCTCGTGCCGGCGCTGCCGACGGTGAACGTGTCCCCGCCGGGGAGCAGCCCCGCGGCGACGGCGACGGCGCCCACCGCGACCGCCGCGGAGGCGCCGAGCAGGCCGGTGCGCACCGGCCGACGGCGGCCGGCACCCCGGTGCGGGCGGCCCGAACCGGCCGCGTAATCTTCTGCGGCGGGTGCGGCGCCGGAGCGACGGTGGCGTCCCATCTGCTCTGCCTTCCTCTGCTGGTCTTCGCGGATCTTCGCCGGATTCTTTGCCGGGCTTTGCTGATCTTTGCTGTCGGTACCGTTCCGGCTCGACAGTCGAACGGCGCGCCCCCGAACGGGTGAGGCGTGTTCGGTCGGGACTGTACGCCATGAGAAGCAGGGGCGATGTGCTCATCTGGCAATCCGCCCGTTAGCGTGCAGCCATGAGCGACGACGTACGGATGACCGCCTGGGTGCGCGGCCGGGTACAGGGAGTGGGCTTCCGCTGGTTCACCAGGGCAAACGCCTTGGAGATCGGCGGCCTGGTGGGCTTCGCCCTGAACCTCGACGACGGCAGGGTGCAGGTCGTGGCCGAGGGGCCGCGTGAGAATTGCCACCGTCTTCTCGACTGGCTCCAGTCCGACGACACACCCGGACGTGTGGACGGCGTCACTGAGATCTGGGACACCCCGCGCGGCGGCTACGACAGCTTCGCCATCCGCTGACGATCACGCTCCGAAACCCCGCCCGGTGACCGAGAGCGGCACCGGGCGGACGCGCGGTAACAGGGGCGTGACCAGCGAACCGCCTGATGGTTGCCAAGTCGCGCCGGTCGTGCAAGGCTGCCCGGTAAGGATGATCGCGACGCCCCCGAGGCACCGAGTTCGAACGCCCCGCCGCCCCCTGAGCGGCCGTGGACTCCTCGGTAGCCCTTCAAACGGGGCGTGATCGTGTTGACCGTCAAACTTTTTGGTGAGACGCTGGAATCCCCGCGCACCTTAGCTGTTTGGCAGTGGAACCGGCACGACAAGCAGTACTGCCGAGCACCGCGGGTGCGAATCCCTCACGACCCACACCGCTTCGGTCGGTCACTCATTGTGGAGGACCATCCATCATGGCAAAGGCGCTTCTCGGTTACGTCGGCGGCTCCGACCCGCGACTCCTCGCCGAGATGCGACGGCTTCAGCAGCGTGTCCAGGACCTCGAATCCGAGCTGGTACGGATCCAGTCCGAGAACGACACGCTCGCCGCTGCCGCCGCTCAGCACCAGGGAGAGTCGCTGCTGAACAGCATCGACCTCGACGTACCCCAGGCAGAGCCTGCGCTCACCTGACAACCCAGCCCCCAGGGGCCAGGTGGAAAGCATTCTCGTCGGCGCAGCCGGACACCCACACAGCTGATCGTGCGGAACGACGCACGTGCACGACAGCTGGACCTGCAAGGGGCGCCTCGGCGTCCCTTCTCTCTTTCACCCGCAGTTTCCCCCGCGTCCACCCCCTCCTCATCCGAGGATCTGCCCCACGCGATCGCGGGCGAAACGCACGTGCCCCGGTAGAGTCCCCGGGGTGCACCTCAAGGCCCTGACCCTCCGCGGATTCAAGTCGTTCGCCTCGGCCACCACGCTGCGGTTCGAACCGGGAATCACGTGTGTGGTGGGCCCGAACGGTTCGGGCAAGTCCAACGTGGTGGACGCCCTGTCCTGGGTCATGGGCGAGCAGGGCGCCAAGTCGCTGCGCGGCGGCAAGATGGAGGACGTCATCTTCGCCGGCACGACCGGGCGCCCCCCGCTCGGCCGCGCCGAGGTCTCGCTGACCATCGACAACTCCGACGGCGCGCTGCCCATCGACTACGCCGAGGTCACCCTCACCCGGATCATGTTCCGCGGCGGCAGCAGCGAGTACCAGATCAACGGCGACACCTGCCGGCTGCTCGACTTCCAGGACCTGCTCTCCGACTCCGGCATCGGCCGCGAGATGCACGTGATCGTCGGGCAGGGGCAGCTCGACTCCGTGCTGCACGCCGACCCGATGGGCCGCCGCGCCTTCATCGAGGAGGCCGCAGGCGTCCTCAAGCACCGCAAGCGCAAGGAGAAGGCGCTGCGGAAGCTCGACGCGATGCAGGCGAACCTCGCGCGCGTGCAGGACCTCACCGACGAACTCCGCCGTCAGCTCAAGCCGCTGGGCCGGCAGGCCGCCGTCGCCCGCCGCGCCGTCGTCATCCAGGCCGACCTCCGCGACGCCCGGCTCCGCCTCCTCGCCGACGACCTCGTCCGCCTCCAGCAGGCGCTGACGGCCGAGGTCGCCGACGAGGCGGCCCTGCTCGCCCGCAAGGAGGCCACGGAGGCCGAGCTGCGCGCCGCCCTCGCCAAGGAGGCCGAGCTCGAAGCGGAGGCCCGCACCCTCGTGCCCCGCCTGGAGCGCGCCCAGCAGAACTGGTACGCCCTCTCCCAGCTCGCCGAACGCGTCCGGGGCACGATCTCCCTGGCCGAAGCGCGCGTGAAGAGCGCCACCACCGCACCCGCCGAGGAACGGCGCGGCCGCGACCCGGAGGACCTGGAGCGGGAGGCCGCCCGCGTCCGCGAACAGGAGGCCGAGCTCGAAGCCGCCCTGGAGGCCGCCGAGCGCGCCCTGGAGGACACCGTCGCCCACCGGTCCGACCTGGAGCGGACCCTCGCGGCCGAGGAGCGCCGCCTCAAGGACCTGGCCCGCGCCATCGCCGACCGCCGCGAGGGCCTCGCCCGGCTCCACGGCCAGGTGAACGCGGCCCGCTCGCGCGCCGCCTCCGCCCAGGCCGAGATCGACCGGCTCGCCGCCGCCCGTGACGAGGCCGCGGAGCGCGCGGCCGCCGCCCAGGAGGAGTACGAGCAGCTCAAGGCCGAGGTCGACGGCCTCGACGCGGAGGACACCGAGCAGGGCGAGCGGTACGAGGCCGCCCGCCGCGAACTCGTCGACGCCGAGGCCGCGCTGAGCGCCGCCCGCGAGGCCGCCGCCACCGCCGAACGCCGCCGCGCCGCCACCCGGGCCCGGCACGACACCCTCGCCCTCGGGCTCCGCCGCAAGGACGGCACGGGCGCCCTGCTCTCCGCGGGGCTCACCGGACTCCTCGGCCCGGCGGCCGAACTCCTCACCGTCACCCCGGGATACGAGATCCCCGTCGCCGCAGCCCTCGGCGCTGCCGCCGACGCGCTCGCCGCCGAAGGCCCCTCCGCCGCCGCCGAGGCCCTGCGCCTGCTGCGCAAGCAGGACGCGGGCCGGGCCACCCTGATCCTGGCCGGAGCCCCCGAGCCGCGGCCCGCGACGCCGGCCGACGGACACCCGTACGCCGCCGACCTGGTCCGCGGGCCCGCCGAACTCCTGGCCGCCGTCCGCCGGTTGCTCGCCGCGGTCGTGGTCGTCGGCGACCTCGACGAGGCCGCCGAACTCGTCAGGACCCGGCCCGAACTGACCGCCGTCACCGCCGAAGGCGACCTGCTCGGGGCGCACTTCGCGCAGGGCGGCTCGGCGGGCGCGCCCAGCCTCCTCGAAGTCCAGGCCTCGGTCGCCGAAGCCGCCGCCGAGCTCGACGAACTGGCCGTACGGTGCGAGGAGTTCGCCGCCGCACAGGCCGAGGCCGACGAGCGGCGCCGTACCGCCGCGGCCCTCGTCGAGGAGCTCGACACCCGCCGCCGCGCCGGTGAGCGCGAGCGGTCCGCCGTCGCCCAGCGGCTCGGAAGGCTCGCCGGGCAGGCCAGGGGAGCGGCGGGGGAGGCCGAGCGGACCGCGGCCGCCGCCGCCCGCGCCCAGGACGCCCTGGAGAAGGCCACCGCCGAGGCCGAGGAACTCGCCGAACGGCTCCTCGTGGCCGAGGAGACGCCGGCCGAGGACGAGCCCGACACCTCCCTGCGCGACCGGCTCGCGATCGACGGTTCCAACGCGCGCCAGACCGAGATGGAGGCGCGGCTCCAGGTCCGTACCCACGAGGAGCGGGTCAAGGGGCTCGCCGGACGAGCCGACTCGCTCGACCGGGCCGCCCGCGCCGAACGGGAGGCACGCGCGCGTGCCGAGCAGCGCCGCGCCCGGCTGCGCCACGAGGAGCGCGTCGCGGGCGCGGTCGCCGCCGGTGCCCGCGCCCTCCTGGCCCATGTCGAGGTCTCCCTGGTCCGCGCCGAGCGGGAGCGGGCGGTGGCCGAGGCGGCCAGGGCCGACCGGGAGCAGGGCCTGACGGCCGCCCGGGCCCGGGGCCGGGACCTCAAGGCCGAGCTCGACAAGCTGACCGACTCGGTGCACCGGGGCGAGGTGCTCGGCGCCGAGAAGCGGCTGCGGATCGAGCAGTTGGAGGCGAAGGCCCTGGAGGAGTTCGGCGTGGAGGCGACCGCCCTGGTCGCCGAGTACGGCCCGGACCAGCCCGTGCCCCCGTCGCCGGCCGTGGAGGGGGAGGCGCTCCCGGAGGACGAGGATCCCGGCCGGCGGCCGCGGCCGTTCGTCCGTTCGGAGCAGGAGAAGCGGCTGAAGGCCGCCGAACGGGCGTACCACCAGCTCGGCAAGGTCAATCCGCTGGCCCTGGAGGAGTTCGCGGCCCTGGAGGAGCGGCACCGCTTCCTCTCGGAGCAGCTGGAGGACCTGAAGAAGACCCGAACGGACCTGCTTCAGGTCGTGAAGGAGGTCGACCTGCGGGTCGAGCAGGTCTTCACCGAGGCGTACCGGGACACCGCCCGCGAGTTCGAGGGCGTCTTCTCGCGGCTCTTCCCGGGCGGCGAGGGCCGGCTGGTCCTCACCGACCCGGACAACATGCTCACCACCGGCGTCGAGGTGGAGGCCCGGCCGCCGGGCAAGAAGGTCAAGCGCCTCTCGCTGCTGTCCGGCGGGGAGCGCTCGCTGACCGCCGTGGCGCTGCTCGTCTCGATCTTCAAGGCCAGGCCCAGCCCGTTCTACGTGATGGACGAGGTCGAGGCGGCGCTCGACGACACCAACCTCCAGCGGCTGATCCGGATCATGCGGGAGCTCCAGGAGTCCTCGCAGCTGATCGTGATCACGCACCAGAAGCGGACGATGGAGGTCGCGGACGCGCTGTACGGCGTGTCCATGCAGGGCGACGGCGTCTCGAAGGTGATCAGCCAGCGACTCCGCTGACAGCTGAGTGTTCAACATGTGAACTCAAGCGACCTCGCCATGCTCATAAAGTCACACGACATCGGCTATTGACTTCGAAACTTGAAGGCATAGTCTCTGCAACGTTGCTTTTACCTTCACGTGGTGGGCGGCGTGAAGTTGTGCGCCACTGGAAGGGCTTGCCCCCCACCGAGGAGTCCATGTGACCAGCACCGCGCAGGCGCCCACGCCGCCGCCTTCCGAAGGCCGAGCCGCTCACCCGGACCACCTCGGCCACGTCATCTTCATCACGGCCTCCGCCGCGATGGGCGGCTTCCTCTTCGGATACGACAGCTCCGTCATCAACGGCGCCGTCGAAGCGATCCGCGACCGCTACGACATCGGCTCCGGCACCCTCGCCCAGGTCATCGCCATCGCCCTGATCGGCTGCGCCATCGGCGCCGCCACCGCAGGACGCATCGCCGACCGCATCGGCCGCATCCGCTGCATGCAGATCTCCGCGGTGCTCTTCGCCGTCAGCGCCGTCGGCTCCGCGCTGCCCTTCGCCCTCTGGGACCTCGCCCTCTGGCGGATCATCGGCGGCTTCGCCATCGGCATGGCCTCCGTCATCGGCCCCGCCTACATCGCCGAGGTCGCGCCCGCCGCCTACCGCGGCCGCCTCGGCTCCTTCCAGCAGGCCGCGATCGTCATCGGCATCGCCATCTCCCAGCTGGTCAACTACGGCATCCTCCAGCTCGCCGACGGCGACCAGCGCGGCGAGATCGGCGGCATCGAGGCCTGGCAGTGGATGCTCGGCGTGATGGTCGTCCCCGCGCTCCTCTACGGCATGCTGTCCTTCGCGATCCCCGAGTCCCCCCGCTTCCTCATCTCCGTCGGGAAGACCGACCGGGCCAAGGAGGTCCTCGCCGAGGTCGAGGGCCACGGCGTCGACCTCGACCACCGCGTCGCCGAGATCGACCAGGCCATGCGCAGCGAGCACAAGTCCACCTTCAAGGACCTGCTCGTCGCCGGCAGCAGGTCCAGGCTCCTGCCCATCGTCTGGGTCGGCATCGGACTCTCGGTCTTCCAGCAGCTCGTCGGCATCAACGTCGCGTTCTACTACTCCGCGACCCTCTGGCAGTCCGTCGGCATCGACCCGTCGAGCTCGTTCTTCTACTCGTTCACCACGTCGATCATCAACATCATCGGCACCGTGATCGCGATGGTCCTGGTCGACCGCGTCGGCCGCAAGCCGCTCGCCCTCGTCGGCTCCGTCGGCATGGCCATCGCCCTCGCCTTCGAGGCCTGGGCCTTCTCCGCCGACCTCGTCGACGGCAAGCTGCCCGAGACCCAGGGCGTTGTGGCCCTCGTCGCCGCCCACGTCTTCGTGCTCTTCTTCGCCCTCTCCTGGGGCGTGGTGGTCTGGGTCTTCCTCGGCGAGATGTTCCCCAACCGCATCCGCGCCGCCGCCCTCGGCGTCGCCGCCTCCGCCCAGTGGATCGCCAACTGGGCCATCACCGCCAGCTTCCCGTCCCTCGCGGACTGGAACCTCTCCGGCACCTACGTGATCTACACGATCTTCGCCGTGCTCTCGATCCCCTTCGTGCTCAGGTACGTCAAGGAGACGAAGGGCAAGGCGTTGGAGGAGATGGGCTAAACCCCGCTGCCCCTCTCCTCACGACGACTGCCCCGGCTCACGCGATGAGCCGGGGCAGTACGTCGTCCCACGCCGGGAGCCGCGGCACCACCTCGTCTGACGCGCCGAGCCGCGGCAGCACGTCGTCTCACGCTCCGAGCCGCGGCACCACCTCGTCTCACGCTCCGAGCCGCGGCAGCACGTCGTCTCACGCGCCGAGCCGCGGTAGCGCCTCGTCTCACGCTCCCAGCCGCGGCAGCACGTCGTCGCAGAACAGCCGCAGGCTCCGCCACCCCTCCTCGACCGGCATCCCGCCGCACAGCGGATGCAGGACGAGGCTCTCCAGCCCGAGCGCCAGGCACTCCTCCGGAGTGACCACCCGGTACACCCCCTCCGCCCGCAGCTCCGCCACCGTCGTCGCCGCCGACCGCACCGCCGAGCGGATGTCCTTCGACTGCCAGGAGGCGTACGTCCGCGCCTCGTGCAGGAAGTGCTCCCCGTGCTCCGCCCACGTCCGGTCCGGGTCCTCCGACAGATGCAGCAGCGGGGTCTCCTCCGCCGGCATCATCGTCCAGCCCTCCGTGCCGTACTCCGCGCACCGCTCCCGGTAGTACGTCTCCAGTTCCGGAAGGTGCGCGCTCGGGAAGAACGGCAGCCCGAGCCGGGCCGCCCGCCGCGCCGCGGCCCGCGAGGACCCCCCGACCAGGAGCAGCGGATGCGGCCGGGTGAACGGCCGCGGGGTGACCCGTACCGTACGGCCCTGATACGTGAACGGCTCCCCCTTCCAGGCCGTGAGCAGGGTCTCCAGGAGCAGGTCCTGGAGCTTGCCCCGCCGCCCCCAGTCGACCCCGCGCTCCTCGTACTCCTCCGGTCGGTAGCCGATCCCGGCCACCGTCACCAGACGGCCCCCGCTCAGCAGGTCCAGGACCGCGATGTCCTCGGCCAGGCGCAGCGGATCGTGCAGCGGGCCGATGATCGCCGAGACCGTGACCGCGATCCTGCGCGTCGCGCCGAAGACGGCGCCCGCGAAGGCGAAGGGGGAGGGCAGCCAGTTGTTCTCGACCCCGTGGTGCTCCTCGGTCTGCACGGTGTCGACGCCGTGCTCGTCGGCGTACGCGGCCATGGCGAGCGCGGCCCGGTAGCGCTCCGAGAGGGAGTCCGGGGTCGCACGGGGATCGACGAGGTTGAACCGTACGACGCTGAACGGCATGGGAAAGTCCCCCTTCGCAGGTGCGCGGAAGGGGGACAGTAGCTGACGAGGCGTCAGATGGAAACGGTCTCGCGGACCTCGGCCGCCGGCTCCGCGGGAACGCGCCCGGGAGTGCGCGGCAGCACCGCGTACAGCGCGCCCGCGACCACGATCGTCGCCGCCCAGCCGAGACCGTTCTCACCGATCCAGGACGAGGCGAGCGGACCCGAGAACCAGTCCACCTTCGTGAACAGCAGCCCCACCACCAGCGCCACGGCCCACGCGGTCATCGCCTGCCAGGCGAAACCGCCCCGGTACCAGTAGGCGCTCGTCCTCGTGGTGTCCATGAGGGCCGCCGCGTCGTACGACCTCCGGCGCAGCATGTCCACGCCGAAGACACCGATCCACGCCGAGAACGCCACCGCGAGCAGGGTCAGGAAGGAGATGAACGAGCCGATGAAGCTGGTCGCCACGACCATCAGGAGGAAGCCGAAGACCAGGCTGATCACCGCGTTCACACTCACCGCCGCGGCCCGCGGCACCTTGATGCCCAGGGTCTGCGCCGTGAACCCGGCCGAGTACATCGACATCGAGTTGATCAGCAGCATCCCGATCAGGGCGATCACCAGGTACGGCACCGAGATCCACATCGGCAGCAGCTCGCCGATGAAGGAGACCGGGTCCTGCGCCGAGGCCAGGTCCGGCGTGGACACCGCCATCACCGCGCCCATCAGCACCATCGGGAGCACCACGATCCCGGCGCCGCCGATCGTCGAGCCGACCATCGCCCGCGAGGAGGCCGTCCGGGGCAGGTAGCGCGTGAAGTCGGGCCCCGAGGGCACCCAGCTGATGCCGCCGGCCGCGATCGTGCCGATGCCCGCGACCATCATCGCCGTCGAGCCGGCCGGCTTGTCGAAGACCGCCGACCAGTCGGTGTTCGCCACCAGATGGGCGAGGACGAGCACCGAGAAGGCGCCGAAGAGGTAGGTCGACCACGTGCTGCACACGCGCAGGGCGTTGATGCCGAGGCCCGACACCAGGAACGTGCAGGTCACGAAGAGCAGCAGCGTCACCACGATGAGGAGCGTGTTCGACTTCACGCCGAAGAGCAGGTCGAGGACGGTCAGCACCGCGTAAGCCCCCGCGACCGCGTTGATCGTCTCCCAGCCCCAGCGGGCCACCCAGATCAGCGCACCGGGAAAAAGGTTTCCGCGCTGACCGAACACGGCCCGCGACAGCGCCATGCCCGGCGCCCCGCCGCGCTTCCCCGCGATCGAGATCAGGCCGACGATCCCGTACGAGAGGACCGGCGCGACGACCGCCACCGTCAGGACCTGCCAGAAGTTCAGGCCGTTGAAGACGATCAGGCCGGCGCCCATCGTGAGCAGCAGCACACTGATGTTGGCCGCCACCCAGGTCGGGAAGAGCTCACGGACCCGCCCGGTCCGCTCGGCATCGGGGACGGGCTCGAGACCGCGGGTCTCCATGGCACCGTCGTGCGTCGCGCCTTCGGCTTCGGAGGCGTGGGGCATAGGGGTACTCCGTTGTACAGATGTGGGGGAACCACCCACTGTACGTGCTCCGCCATCGGCCCCCTCGTGGCCGATACTGGACAAGTTATGGAACTCATCCTTGCTGTAGTCATCGCTCTGGTCGTCGCGGTCGCCGTGACAAGCGGGCTCGTGATCAGCGGCCGCAAGAAGAAGCAGCTGCCGCCGGCCGAGCCGCCGTCCACCACGCCGACCATCACCGCTCCGCCCGCCGAACCGCACGTCGGCGACGAGGCGGAGACGCTGCGGGAAGAACCACGCCGCACCGTCGAGGAGGTCGAGCTCCCCACCGCCGAGGCCCCCGAGGCCACGGTCGCCGAGGAGCCGCTCGTCGAGGAGCCCGAGGCTCCCGCCGCTCCCGAGATCGAGGTGCCCGAGCCCACCGCCGGCCGCCTCGTGCGGCTCCGCGCCCGGCTCGCCCGCTCCCAGAACTCGCTCGGCAAGGGGCTGCTCACGCTCCTGTCCCGCGAGCACCTCGACGAGGACACCTGGGAGGAGATCGAGGAGACCCTCCTCACGGCCGACGTCGGCGTCGCGCCCACCCAGGAGCTCGTCGACCGGCTGCGCGAGCGCGTCAAGGTGCTCGGCACCCGCACCCCCGACGAGCTGCGCGGACTGCTCCGCGAGGAGCTCGTCGCCCTCCTCGGCGACTTCGACCGCTCGGTGAGGACCGAGAGCCCCGAGGACACCCCGGGCGTGGTCATGGTCGTCGGCGTCAACGGCACCGGCAAGACCACCACCACGGGCAAGCTGGCCCGTGTCCTGGTCGCCGACGGCAAGTCCGTCGTCCTCGGCGCAGCCGACACCTTCCGCGCCGCCGCCGCCGACCAGCTCCAGACCTGGGGCGAGCGCGTCGGCGCCCGGACCGTGCGCGGACCGGAGGGCGGCGACCCGGCGTCGATCGCCTTCGACGCGGTCAAGGAGGGCATCGCCGAGAACGCCGATGTCGTCCTCATCGACACCGCCGGCCGGCTCCACACCAAGACCGGCCTCATGGACGAGCTCGGCAAGGTCAAGCGCGTCGTCGAGAAGCACGGCCCGCTCGACGAGATCCTCCTCGTGCTCGACGCCACCACCGGCCAGAACGGCCTGATCCAGGCCCGCGTCTTCGCCGAGGTCGTCGACATCACCGGCATCGTGCTGACCAAGCTCGACGGCACCGCCAAGGGCGGCATCGTCGTCGCCGTCCAGCGCGAGCTGGGCGTCCCGGTCAAGCTGGTCGGCCTCGGCGAGGGCCCGGATGACCTGGCGCCCTTCGAGCCGGGCGCCTTCGTCGACGCCCTGATCGGCGACTGACGCCTCGTACGGCATGTGGAAGGGCCCCCGTCGACTCCGGGCGGGGGCCCTTCCGCGTACTCAGAAGTGCGTCCGGTGGCAGATGTACGCCAGCGTCCCGAGCAGCAGCCGGGCCTGCGGGGGCGCGCCCGCCGTGTCAAGGGTCGGGGGCCGCAGCCAGCGGACCGGCCCGAGCCCGCCCAGGTCCGACGGGGGAGCGGTGATGTGGGCGCCGGGGCCCAGACAGTGCAGGTCCAGATCGGCGTCGTCCCAGCCCATCCGGTACAGCAGCTGAGGCAGCTCGGCCGCCGCGCCCGGGGCCACGAAGAACCGCGCCCGGCCGGTCGGGGTCGCGCAGACCGGGCCGAGGGGAAGCCCCATGCGCTCCAGGCGCACCAGCGCCCGCCGGCCCGCGGCCTCGGCGACCTCGATCACGTCGAAGGCGCGGCCGACCGGGAGGAGCAGCGCCGCGCCCGGGTACTCGGACCAGGCCTTCACGGCGTCGTCGAGGCCGGCGCCCGCGGGGACCGGTGCCGCGAAGGAGAGCGGGTGCGCGCCGGGGGCCGCGCAGGCCGGATCGCCGCAGGAGCACTGGCCGGAGACGGCCCGCGCGCCGGGGACGACGTCCCAGCCCCAAAGTCCCGTGTACTCGGCCACCGCTGTGCACTCCGTGGTGCGTACGCGGCGGCGTGCGCCGGACCGCATCTCACGAATGCCGCCGATCGTGAAACCCATGCCCCCTCCAACGGGTCGAGCGCGCCGGTGGTTACGACCCGGAGCACCGCCGTCACCCTTCGTCACGTTCCGTCGCCGAGTGTGGTGCACGGTCGTGAGAGGGGTGGTGCGGGCCGGGACACGCGCCTCTCCGCGCTTCCGTCCGCCGACTCCGGTTCGTCGCATGTCAAGTGAATCGCGTTCCACGCGTGGCGAGTTCATTCGAAGGGGTGGCGAATGGTGGCGTTTCTTGAATCGCCCTCGTGGAGGGGTGATCGTAGGATTACTTTCGGTACTCGAAGCTCGGGACGGCTTGCACGCGTGGGTATGCCGGAGGCAACCCGGTTTCCAGTTCGAAGGAGTGCGAACGTCGGACGGGTGCCGCGAGAGGCGGCATTCTGATAGGGGTTCGTACGACAGGTCATCAGGTGGATGGGGGCGTTCCAGTGAGCGGCAACGGCGCAGACGGTACGACTGCCGGCAAGCGCCCGAACGAGCAGCTGGGCTCGTGGTTCGTGCGCAGCGGCTGGTCGAAGGGCGAACTGGCACGCCAGGTGAACCGCAGGGCACGCCAGATGGGCGCGCACCACATCTCCACGGACACCTCCCGCGTGCGCCGCTGGCTCGACGGCGAGCAGCCCCGCGAGCCGATCCCGCGGATCCTCTCCGAGCTCTTCTCCGAGCGCTTCGGCTCCGTCGTCGCCGTCGAGGACCTCGGGCTGCGCACCGCCCACCAGTCGCCCTCCGTCTCCGGCGTCGACCTCCCCTGGGCGGGGCCGCAGACCGTCGCCCTGCTGAGCGAGTTCTCCCGCAGCGACCTCATGCTCGCCCGCCGGGGCTTCCTCGGCTCCTCCCTCCAGCTCGCCGCGGGACCCGCCCTCATCGAACCGATGCAGCGCTGGCTCGTCCCCACCCCGGCCGGCGAGGTCGAGCGCCCCGAGCCGATCGTCGACGCCCGCCGCCCCAACCGGCTCTCCGAGATCGAGCTCGACCTCCTGGAGTCCACCACCGCCATGTTCCGCAAGTGGGACGCCCAGTGCGGCGGCGGACTGCGCCGCAAGGCCGTCGTCGGCCAGCTCCACGAGGTCACCGACCTCCTGCAGGAGTCCCAGCCCGTCGCCACCGCCAAGCGCCTCTTCACCTGCGCCGCCGAACTCGCCGAGCTCGCCGGCTGGATGAGCTACGACGTCGGTCTCCAGCCCACCGCCCAGAAGTACTTCGTGCTCGCCCTGCACGCCGCCAAGGAGGCCGGCGACAAGCCCCTCGGCTCGTACATCCTGTCCTCGATGAGCCGCCAGATGATCCACCTCGGCCGGCCCGACGACGCCCTCGAACTCATCCACCTCGCCCAGTACGGCAGTCGGGACTGCGCCACCGCCCGCACCCAGGCCATGCTGTATGCGATGGAGGCCCGCGCCTACGCCAACATGGGGCAGCCCTCCAAGTGCAAGCGGGCCGTCCGGATGGCCGAGGACACCTTCGCCGACGTCGGCCTCGACGGCGAGCCCGAGCCCGACTGGATCGGCTTCTTCTCCGAGGCCGAGCTCAACGGCGAGAACTCCCACTCCTACCGCGACCTCGCCTACGTCGCCGGCCGCTCCCCGACCTACGCCTCGCTGGCCGAGCCCGTCATGGAGCGGGCCGTCGAGCTCTTCGAGAAGGACCCCGACCACCAGCGGTCCTACGCGCTCAACCTGATCGGCATGGCCACCGTCCACCTCCTCAAGCGCGAGCCCGAGCAGTCCGTGGTCCTCGCCGAGAAGGCCCTCGGGGTCGCCCGCAGCATCCGCTCCGAGCGGGTCAACACCCGGCTCCGCAAGACCGTCGACCACGCCGCCCGCAACTACAGCGACGTCGCCGAGGTCGTCCAGCTCACCGACCGGCTCACCCAGCTCCTGCCCGAGGCCGCCGAAGCGGTCTGACCCCCGCCGGGGCCCCAGACCCCGGCCCCCGGCCCCGCTGCGGGGCCCGCACCGACCCCGGCCGCGCCGGACGTCCCGTAAAGCCCGACTCGGCTCCCCCGCCGCAAGGTCACACGGACGCCCGGCGCGGCCGGTTCGTTTCCCCGGGCGTCGCCCCGTAGCGACACGGCCGTTCACGGTCACGTAACACGCCCCACCCCTTCGTCACTGCGCCGAAACATCGAGCGGCATCGGCGGAAACCGCGCTGCGCGAATCTCTGGCCCATAACCGGCCACCCCTCAAGGCCGGACGCTCCCCGGCCCCGCCCCGCACGGCCGCATTCGACGACGAGGAGACGCCGATGGCACCAGCCATCACGACCCTGGCCGCAGACGCCCCCGAGCTGTCTGCCGCCAACACCGGGTTCATGCTCATCTGCTCCGCCCTGGTCATGCTGATGACCCCGGCGCTCGCCTTCTTCTACGGAGGCATGGTCCGCGTCAAGTCCACCCTCAACATGCTGATGATGAGCTTCATCAGCCTCGGGATCGTCACGATCCTCTGGGTGCTCTTCGGCTTCAGCCTCGCCTTCGGCACCGACTCCGGCTCGATCATCGGCTGGTCCTCCGACTACGTCGGCCTCAGCGGCATCGGCATCACCGAACTCTGGGACGGCTACACCATCCCGGTGTACGTCTTCGCCGTCTTCCAGCTGATGTTCGCGATCATCACCCCCGCGCTCATCAGCGGCGCCCTCGCCGACCGCGTCAAGTTCACCGCCTGGGCCCTCTTCATCACCCTCTGGGTCACGATCGTCTACTTCCCCGTCGCCCACTGGGTCTGGGGCGCCGGCGGCTGGCTCTTCGAGATGGGCGTCATCGACTTCGCCGGCGGCACCGCCGTCCACATCAACGCCGGTGCGGCGGCCCTCGGCGTCATCCTCGTCATCGGCAAGCGGGTCGGCTTCAAGAAGGACCCGATGCGCCCGCACAGCCTCCCGCTGGTCATGCTCGGCGCCGGTCTCCTCTGGTTCGGCTGGTTCGGCTTCAACGCCGGCTCCTGGCTCGGCAACGACGACGGCGTCGGCGCCGTGATGTTCGTCAACACCCAGGTCGCCACCGCCGCCGCCATGCTCGCCTGGCTCGCGTACGAGAAGCTCCGCCACGGCTCCTTCACCACCCTCGGCGCCGCCTCCGGCGCGGTCGCCGGCCTCGTCGCCATCACCCCCTCCGGCGGCTCCTGCTCCCCGCTCGGCGCCATCGCGATCGGCGCCATCGCCGGTCTGGCCTGCGCCATGGCCGTCGGCCTCAAGTACAAGTTCGGCTACGACGACTCCCTCGACGTCGTCGGCGTCCACCTCGTCGGCGGTGTCCTCGGCTCCCTCCTCGTCGGCCTCTTCGCCACCGGCGGCGTCCAGTCCGACGCCAAGGGCCTCTTCTACGGCGGCGGCCTGGATCAGCTCGGCAAGCAGGCCGTCGGCGTCTTCGCCGTCCTCGCCTACTCTCTGATCGCCTCCGCGGTCCTCGCCCTGATCATCGACAAGACGATGGGGATGCGGGTCAGCGAGGACGACGAGGTCTCCGGCATCGACCAGGTCGAGCACGCCGAGACCGCGTACGACTTCAGCGGAGCCGGCGGCGGCAGCACGGGACGCAGCACCTCCGTGGCCACGCCCGTCCTGAGCGAGAACAAGAAGGTGGACGCATGAAGCTCATCACCGCGGTCGTCAAGCCGCACCGGCTCGACGAGATCAAGGAGGCCCTCCAGGCGTTCGGCGTGCACGGTCTGACCGTCACCGAGGCCAGCGGCTACGGCCGCCAGCGCGGCCACACCGAGGTCTACCGGGGCGCCGAGTACACCGTCGACCTCGTCCCCAAGATCCGCATCGAGGTCCTCGTCGAGGACGAGGACGCCGAACAGCTCATCGACGTCGTCGTGAAGGCCGCCCGAACCGGCAAGATCGGAGACGGCAAGGTGTGGAGCGTGCCGGTCGAGACCGCCGTACGGGTCCGCACCGGCGAGCGCGGTCCGGACGCACTGTAAGCACACGAAGGAGCCGCCGGGTGACGAGCCTCGAAGTCAGCGAAGAGACCGAAGATTCGGGACCCGGCGGTTACGCGGCGGCCCGGCTGCTCCTCCTCCAGGAGAAGGAGCGGCCCGGGCCGCCGCGCCGTGCCGCCCTGGCCCGGCTCACCGACGACTGGCTGGCCGGCCTCTTCGCCGCCGCCGCACCGCCCCGCGGGACCGCCCTCGTCGCCGTCGGCGGCTACGGGCGCGCCGAACTCTCCCCGCGCAGCGACCTCGACCTCCTCCTGCTCCACGACGGCACCGCCGACAAGGCCGCCGTCGCCGCCCTCGCCGACCGGATCTGGTACCCCGTCTGGGACCTCGGCCTCGCCCTCGACCACTCCGTCCGCACCCCCGCCGAGGCCCGCGCCACCGCCGCCGACGACCTCAAGGTCCACCTCGGCCTCCTCGACGCCCGGCCCCTCGCCGGAGACGCCGGGCTCGTCGCCGCCCTGCGCACCACCGTCCTCGCCGACTGGCGCAACCAGGCCCCCCGGCGGCTCCCCGAACTCGACGCCCTCTGCCGCGAGCGCGCCGAACGCGCGGGGGAGCTGCAGTACCTCCTCGAACCCGACCTCAAGGAGGCCAGGGGCGGCCTCCGCGACGCCCAGGTGCTGCGCGCCGTCGCCGCCTCCTGGCTCGCCGACGCCCCCCGCGAGGGCCTCGACACCGCGCGCCGCCGCCTCCTCGACGCCCGCGACGCCCTCCACCTCGCCACCGGCCGCGCCACCGACCGGCTCGCCCTCCAGGAACAGGACGCCGTCGCCACCGAACTCGGCCTCCTCGACGCCGACACCCTGCTCCGCGAGGTGTACGAGGCCGCCCGGACCATCTCGTACGCCACCGACGTCACCTGGCGCGAGGTCAACCGCGTCCTCAAGGCCCGCTCCGCCCGTCCGGCCCGGCTCCGTACCCTCCTCAGCCGGAACGGCGGCACGAAACCGCCCGTCGAACGCACCCCGCTCGCCGAGGGCGTCGTCGAGATGGACGGCGAGGTCGTCCTCGCCCGCGGCGCCCGGCCCGAACGCGACCCCGTCCTGCCCCTGCGGGCCGCCGCCGCGGCCGCCCAGTCCGCCCTGCCGATCTCCCTGCACGCCGTGCGCCGCCTCGCGGCCGCCGCCAAGCCGCTGCCGGTGCCCTGGCCCGCCGAGGCCCGCGAGGAGCTCGTCACCCTCCTCGGCGCGGGCGAGGCCACCGTCCCCGTCTGGGAGGCCCTGGAGGCCGAAGGGCTCATCAGCCGGCTCCTGCCCGACTGGGAGCGCGTCCGCTGCCGGCCCCAGCGCAACCCCGTCCACACCTGGACCGTCGACCGGCACCTCGTCGAGACCGCCGTACGGGCCTCCTCGCTCACCCGCCGCGTCGGCCGCCCCGACCTCCTCCTCGTCGCCGCACTCCTCCACGACATCGGCAAGGGCTGGCCCGGCGACCACTCCGTCGCCGGCGAGACCATCGCCCGCGACCTCGCCGCCCGCATCGGCTTCGACCGCACCGACACGGCCGTCGTCGCCACCGTCGTCCGCCACCACCTGCTCCTCGTCGAGACCGCCACCCGGCGCGACCTCGACGACCCCGCCACCGTCCAGTCCGTCGCCACCGCCGTCGGCACCCTCGGCACCCTGGAGCTCCTGCACGCCCTCACCGAGGCCGACGCCCTCGCCACCGGCCCCGCCGCCTGGTCCTCCTGGCGCGCCTCGCTCGTCGCCGACCTGGTCAAACGGGTCGCCGGGGTCCTCGCGGGCGCACCCCTGCCCGATCCCGAGGCCGCCGCGCCCAGCGCCGAACAGGAACGGCTCGCGATCGAGGCCCTGCGCACCGGCGAACCCGTCCTCGCCCTCCACGCCCGCGACGAGGAGCCCCTCGACGCGGAGGAGCCCGAGCCCGTCGGCGTCGAGCTCCTCATCGCCCTGCCCGACCGGCCAGGAGTCCTCCCCGCCGTCGCCGGCGTCCTCGCCCTCCACCGGCTGACCGTCCGCGCCGCCGACCTCCGCGCCGTCGACCTCCCCAGCGGCCTCGGCTCCGGCTCCGTCCTCGTCCTCGACTGGCGGGTCGCCGCCGAGTACGGCTCCCTGCCCGAGGCCGCCCGGCTCCGCGCCGACCTCGTCCGCGCCCTGGACGGCTCCCTCGACATCCCCGCCCGGCTCGCCGAACGCGAGGCCGCCTACCCGCGCCGCCGGGGCCTCACCGCCCCGCCGCCCCGCGTGACCGTCGCCGCCGCAGACTCCCGGCTCGCCACCGTCATCGAGGTCCGCGCCCAGGACGCCCCCGGCCTGCTCCACCGCATCGGCCGCGCCCTGGAGGGCGCGGCGGTACGGGTCCGCAGCGCCCACGTCTCCACCCTGGGTGCCAACGCCGTCGACACCCTGTACGTGACCCGCCCGGACGGCTCCCTCCTCCCGGACGAGGAGGCGATCGACCTGGCCCGGACGCTGGAGGAGGCCCTGCGCTGAGTCCCGCCGGTCCAATTCGACCGGCAAGGTCGGTCGTGTCCCGGGGCCGGATACCCTGGGTGGCGACCATCCGCCCCGACCCGAGGATCGCGACCACCGTGTTCGATACGCTTTCCGACCGCCTCAGCGCGACTTTCAAGTCCCTCCGGGGCAAAGGCCGCCTCTCCGAGCAGGACATCGACAGTGCGGCCCGGGAAATCCGTATCGCCCTCCTCGAGGCCGATGTCGCCCTGCCGGTCGTCCGCGCGTTCATCAAGAACGTCAAGGAGAGGGCCCTCGGCGCCGAGGTCTCCAAGGCGCTGAACCCCTCGCAGCAGGTCATCAAGATCGTCAACGAGGAGCTCATCTCCATCCTCGGTGGCGAGACCCGCCGCCTCCGGTTCGCCAAGACCGCGCCGACCGTGATCATGCTCGCCGGTCTCCAGGGTGCCGGTAAGACCACCCTCGCCGGAAAGCTGGGCGTCTGGCTCAAGAGCCAGGGCCACTCGCCGCTGCTCGTCGCCTGTGACCTCCAGCGCCCCAACGCCGTCAACCAGCTCTCCGTCGTCGCCGACCGCGCGGGCGTGGCCTTCTACGGCCCGCAGCCGGGCAACGGCGTCGGTGACCCGGTCCAGGTCGCCAAGGACTCGATCGAGTACGCGCGGACCAAGCTGTACGACGTCGTCATCGTCGACACCGCCGGCCGCCTCGGCATCGACCAGGAGCTGATGCAGCAGGCCGCGGACATCCGCGACGCGGTCAGCCCCGACGAGGTCCTCTTCGTCGTCGACGCCATGATCGGTCAGGACGCGGTCAACACCGCCGAGGCCTTCCGCGACGGCGTCGGCTTCGACGGCGTCGTGCTCTCCAAGCTCGACGGCGACGCCCGTGGTGGTGCCGCGCTCTCCATCGCGCACGTCACCGGCAAGCAGATCATGTTCGCCTCCAACGGCGAGAAGCTGGACGACTTCGACGCGTTCCACCCGGACCGCATGGCGTCCCGCATCCTCGGCATGGGCGACATGCTCTCCCTCATCGAGAAGGCGCAGCAGACCTTCGACGAGGAAGAGGCCGCCAAGATGGCCTCGAAGCTCGCCTCGAAGAAGGGCGAGGGCTTCACGCTCGACGACTTCCTGGCCCAGATGGAGCAGGTCCGCAAGATGGGCTCCATCTCGAAGCTGCTCGGGATGCTGCCCGGCATGGGCCAGATGAAGGAGCAGATCGCCAACATCGACGAGCGCGATGTCGACCGTACGGCCGCCATCATCAAGTCGATGACCCCGGCCGAACGCCAGGACCCGACCATCATCAACGGCTCCCGGCGTGCCCGTATCGCCAAGGGCTCCGGCGTCGAGGTCAGCGCGGTCAAGGGCCTCGTCGAGCGGTTCTTCGAGGCCCGCAAGATGATGTCCCGCATGGCGCAGGGCGGCGGCATGCCGGGGATGCCCGGCATCCCGGGCATGGGCGGCGGCCCCGGCCGGCAGAAGAAGCAGGTCAAGCAGGCCAAGGGCAAGCGCAAGAGCGGCAACCCGATGAAGCGGAAGGCCGAGGAGCAGGCCGCGGCCGAGCGCCGCGAGCAGGCGCAGGCCGGCGGCGCCTTCGGTCTCCCCGCGGCGGGGCAGACCCCGAAGGACTTCGAGCTCCCGGACGAGTTCAAGAAGTTCATGGGCTGACGTCCGGCCGACGTCCATGAGAGAGGGGCCCGGAGCGGTGCGACCGCCTCCGGGCCCCTTTTCGTACGGTCAGCCCACCCGTAATGCCGGTATTGCCCGGTTCTTCGATACTGGGGCCACTGCCGCCCCGAGGAGAGCCACGTGGCCAACCCCGTACCCCCGCGCGACCGGACCGATCAGCCCTGGCGCTCGGAAGGGGCCCCGCCGCCCCCGTCGCCGAAGAGGAGGATGCCGGGAGGCTGGGGCAGCCTCATCCTCACCGCGCTCGTCGTGTACCTGATCGCCAACGTGGTGCTGTCGTTCTTCAACGAGGGCGACGGGCCGACGATCTCGTACACCGAGTTCGACAAGCAGGTCGCCGCCGGGAACGTCACCAAGATCTACTCCAAGGGCGACGCGATCCAGGGCCAGCTGAAGAACAAGCAGCCCGTTCCCGACGGCGACGGCGACTACACCAAGTTCCAGACCCAGCGGCCCGCCTTCGCCGACGACGACCTGTGGGCGCAGCTGACCAAGCAGAACGTCACGGTCACCGCCCAGCCCGTCGTCCAGGAGCGCAGCTTCCTCGCCAACCTCCTGATCTCGCTGGCGCCGATGCTGCTGCTCGTCGTGCTGTGGGTGTTCATCGCCCGCCGGATGAGCGCCGGCATGGGCGGCGCGGGTGGCATGCTCGGCCGCAAGCAGCCGCCGAAACCGGTCGAGCTGGAGGGCGGCAAGCGCACCACCTTCGAGGACGTCGCCGGCATCGACGAGGTCGAGGGCGAACTCAACGACGTCGTCGACTTCCTGAAGAACCCGCACGCCTACCGCGAGATGGGCGCCAAGATGCCCCGCGGCGTGCTCCTCGCGGGCCCTCCCGGCACCGGCAAGACCCTGCTCGCCCGGGCCGTCGCGGGGGAGGCGGGGGTGCCGTTCTTCTCGGCCTCCGCCTCCGAGTTCATCGAGATGATCGTGGGCGTGGGCGCCTCCCGGGTCCGCGAGCTGTTCGCCGAGGCCCGCAAGGTCGCCCCCGCGATCATCTTCATCGACGAGATCGACACCATCGGCCGGGCGCGCGGCGGCGGCTCCGGGATGGGCGGGCACGACGAGCGCGAGCAGACCCTCAACCAGATCCTCACCGAGATGGACGGCTTCACGGGCTCCGAGGGGGTCATCGTCCTCGCCGCCACCAACCGCGCCGACGTCCTCGACCCGGCCCTCACCCGGCCGGGCCGCTTCGACCGCATCGTCCACGTCAACCCGCCCGACCGGGGCGGCCGCGAGGCCATCCTGAAGATCCACACCCGGGAGATCCCGCTCGCCCCGGAGGTCGACCTGGAGCACGTGGCCCGGACCACCCCCGGCATGACCGGCGCCGAACTCGCCAACCTCGCCAACGAGGCCGCCCTCCTCGCGGTCAAACGCCAGCAGCGGGCCGTCACCCAGTCCGATCTGTCCGACGCCCTGGAGAAGGTCCAGCTCGGCGCGGAACGGCCGCTGGTGATGCCCCTGGAGGAGCGGCGCCGGACCGCGTACCACGAGAGCGGCCACGCCCTGCTCGGCATGCTCCAGCCGGGCGCCGACCCGGTCCGCAAGATCACCATCGTGCCGCGCGGCCGGGCCCTCGGCGTCACCCTGTCGACCCCCGACGCCGACAAGTACGCCTACACCGAGGACTATCTGCGCGGCCGGATCATCGGCGCCCTCGGCGGGATGGCGGCCGAGCAGGTCGTCTTCGGCGTCATCACCACCGGCGCCGAGAGCGACCTCGAACAGGTCACCAACATCGCCCGGGGCATGGCGGGCCGCTGGGGCATGAGCGAGCGCGTCGGCCGCCTCACCGCCATCCCGAGCGACGCCCAGCAGGCCTACGGGCTCTCGGCAGCCCCAGCGACCCTCGACACCGTCGACGAGGAGATGCGGCGCATCGTCGACGAGTGCTACGAGAGCGCGGTACGGCAGCTCCGCGAGCACCGCGACCAGCTGGACGCCCTGGCCGAGGCCCTCCTCGCCAACGAGACCCTGGAGGAGGCCGCGGCCTACCGCGCGGCGGGCATCACGCGCCTGAAGAAGGAGTCCTGAGGGGGCTCACGGCACCCGGGAGGCACGGGCCCCGAGGAGTCACGGCGCCCGGGGGACGGGCGTCCGAGGGGGTTCGCGGCGCCCGGTGGCGCGGGCTCCCGTGGGGTCACGGCGCCCGGAGGCACGCACTCCCCGGCGATTACCGCACCCGGGCGACCACGTACCGGAAGACGTTCGGCATCCACACCGTCCCGTCCGGGCGGACGTACGGGGCGAGCGCCTCCTCGATCTCCTTCTCCACCTGCGCGGGCTCCGTCGCCCGGACCGCCTCGTCGAAGACGCCCGTCGACAGCAGCCCGCGCACCGCGCTGGCCTCGTCCGCGTACCCGAAGGGGCAGGCCACCCGGCCCGAGCCGGCCGGCCGCAGCCCCGCCCCGGCCACCAGCGCGTCCAGGTCGGGACCCGGCGCGTGCCCACGCTCCGCGAGCCGGGCGGCGACCCGCAGCACCGGCTCCGTGGCGCACCGCTCCGGCGGCCCCCAGCCGGCGAGCACGACCGCCGTGCCCGGTTGGGCCGTACGGGTGAGAGCACGGAGCTCGGGCAGGATCCCGCCCGTCGCGTGGAAGGCCGTGATCACGTCGTACGGGAGGTCCTCCGGGGGCTCCTCGGTGACGGTGACGCCCTCCGGCAACCGCTCCCTGGCCAGCTCCACGCGCGCGTGGTCCCGGTCCGCGCCGGCCACCCGCGCGCCCCGCGCCGCGGCCATCAGGAGGGCCAGGCCCGAGCCGCAGCCCAGGCCGAGCAGCCGGGAGCCCGTGCCCACGCCCAGACGGTCGTACACCGCCTCGTAGAGCGGGACCAGCATGCGTTCCTGGATCTCGGCCCAGTCACGCGCGGGGTGGTGCGGGACGAGCGTAGGTGTCATGGAAAAGCGCCCCAATCCGTGCTCGGACGACAGCCCCCCGTAGTCAGGGAACTGCGCTTCCCCGGCCGCGTCCAGTGCTCGTGCCGGACCGATTCACCCGGGGGAGGGGCGGTGCGCCGCCTTGCGCGCGGACCCGGTAATGTCCTCGCAACAGTTCCCCGGGCCGCTCCGGCCCCCCGGGGGCGCGCGCACCGCGGCCACGCGCCGGGGCGTATGCGCTACTACGCACCGGCTTGGCGATCTCTGCGTGACTTCTCCGCAGATCGGGGCTCTGGCCCGCGTCGGGACACATCAACGGAAACTGACGGGTACGTGCAAAATATTTGGGATGCCCCGGAATGGAACCCGGGGGCACTTCGGCTCGTTGTACGCGACGTGAGCACGACACCCCCTGTTCTCGCCGCAGAGCTGGCACAGGCGTGGGCCGACATTCAGCGGCACCACCCCGAGCTGCCCGATCTTGCCGCGCCCGAGTCCCTGATCGGAGAGTCCTCGTCCGCCTGTGGCGCCGAGCTCTCCTTCGAGCGACTGCTCCACGAGGCAGTCCACGGCATCGCCGCCGCCCGAGGTGTCCGCGACACCTCCCGCGCCGGCCGCTACCACAACCGCAGATTCCTCGCGATCGCCGAGGAGATGGGCCTCGACCATCCCGAGGAGCCGCACGCCAGCAGCGGCTTCTCCCTGGTCACGCTCAACCCCGAGGCCAGGCGCCGGTACCGGCCCACCATCGAGCGGCTCCAGCGCGCCCTCAAGGCGCACACGGTCGCCACGGCCGCCGACACCAAGCGCTCCTTCCGCGGACCGGCCGCCCGGCACGGCTCCTCGGGCGGCGGCGTGCGCGTCAAGGCCGTCTGCGACTGCGGACGGAACGTGCGCGTGGTGCCGTCCGTGCTCGCCCAGGCCCCGATCGTCTGCGGCGGCTGCGGCAAGCCCTTCCGCATCCCCGAGACAGTGGGCGCCGCCAACTGAGTCGGCGGGGTGTGGCACAATGGCTAGCTGTACTCGACAGTCGCACAGGACCCCTCTCTCCTCCGGCTGACGCGTCCATCGGGCATCCGAGTACCGCAACCCCACGTGGCATCTCAAGTGCCCAACCATGTCAAGACCAGGAGACACCACTCCAGTGGCAGTCAAGATCAAGCTCAAGCGCCTCGGCAAGATCCGCCAGCCGCACTACCGCATCGTCGTCGCCGACTCGCGCACCCGTCGTGACGGTCGCGCGATCGAGGAGATCGGCCTCTACCACCCGACGTACAACCCGTCGCGTATCGAGGTCGACTCCGAGCGTGCGCAGTACTGGCTGTCCGTCGGCGCCCAGCCGACCGAGCCGGTTCTCGCCATCCTGAAGCTCACCGGCGACTGGCAGAAGCACAAGGGTCTGCCGGCCCCCGAGAAGGCTCTGCTCGTCCCCGCCACGAAGGAGGCGAAGCGCGCCTCGTTCGACGAGTTCGCGAAGACCCTCGAGGGCGGCGACGACAAGGGTGAGGCCATCACCCCGAAGGCCAAGAAGGCCGACAAGAAGGCGGACGAGGCCGAGGCCGCGTCCACCGAGTCGACCGAGGCCTGATCATGCTCGAGGAGGCTCTCGAGCACCTCGTGAAGGGCATCGTCGACAACCCCGACGAGGTGCAGGTCGCCTCGCGCAACCTGCGCCGGGGCCGCGTGCTGGAGGTCCGGGTCCACCCCGACGACCTCGGCAAGGTGATCGGCCGCAACGGCCGCACCGCGCGTGCGCTGCGCACCGTCGTGGGCGCCATCGGCGGCCGGGGGATCCGCGTCGACCTCGTCGACGTGGACCAGGTCCGCTGAGCAGGTCGGCAGCATCACCTTAAGTTGTGCCGGCACGGGCCGGGGAGGGCTGAAGAGCCCACCCCGGCCCGTTGTCGTACGTACGAGCTGTGTGACAGGAGAGTGTGGAGCAGTGCAGTTGGTAGTCGCGCGGGTCGGCCGCGCCCACGGCATCAAGGGCGAGGTCACCGTCGAGGTGCGGACGGACGAGCCCGAGCTCAGGCTCGGCCCCGGTGCCGTACTGCGCACCGACCCGGCCTCCGCCGGGCCGCTGACCATCGAGAGCGGCCGCGTCCACAGCGGCCGGCTGTTGCTGCGCTTCGAGGGCGTCCGCGACCGCACCGCCGCCGAGGCCCTGCGCAACATCCTCCTCATCGCCGAGGTCGACCCCACGGAGCTGCCCGAGGAGGAGGACGAGTACTACGACCACCAGCTGATCGACCTGGACGTCGTCCTCGCCGACGGCACCGAGATCGGCCGGATCACCGAGATCTCCCACCTGCCGTCCCAGGACCTCTTCATCGTCGAGCGCCCCGACGGCACCGAGCTGATGATCCCCTTCGTCGAGTCGATCGTCACCGAGATCGACCTGGAGGAGCAGCGGGCCGTGATCGACCCGCCGCCCGGCCTGATCGACGACCGCGCCGAGATCGTCTCCTCCCGGGACGACGGCGAGGCTTCCGGCGACGAGTCCGGCGAGGAGTCGGCATGAGGCTCGACGTCGTCACGATCTTCCCCGAGTACCTCGAACCGCTGAACGTCTCGCTCGTCGGCAAGGCACGCGCGCGCGGACAGCTGGACGTCCACGTCCACCACCTGCGCGACTGGACGTACGACCGGCACAACACGGTCGACGACACCCCCTACGGCGGCGGCCCCGGCATGGTCATGAAGACCGAGCCCTGGGGCGACGCGCTCGACCAGACGCTCGCCGACGGCTACGAGGCCGGCGCGCACGGCCCGGTCCTCGTCGTCCCGACCCCCAGCGGCCGCCCCTTCACCCAGGAGCTCGCCGTCGAGCTCTCCGAGCGGCCCTGGCTGATCTTCACGCCCGCCCGCTACGAGGGCATCGACCGGCGGGTCATGGACGAGTACGCGACCCGGATGCCGGTCTACGAGGTCTCCATCGGCGACTACGTCCTCGCCGGCGGCGAAGCGGCCGTCCTCGTCGTCACCGAGGCCGTCGCCCGCCTGCTGCCCGGTGTCCTCGGCAACGCCGAGTCCCACCGGGACGACTCCTTCGCCCCCGGCGCCATGGCCAACCTCCTGGAAGGCCCCGTCTACACCAAGCCCCCCGAGTGGCGCGGCCGGGGCATCCCCGACGTCCTCCTCAGCGGGCACCACGGAAAGATCGCCCGCTGGCGGCGCGACGAGGCCTTCCGCCGTACGGTCGCCAACCGGCCCGACCTCATCGAGCGCTGCGATCCGTCCGCCTTCGACAAGAAGGACCGCGAGATCCTCTCCATGCTGGGGTGGGCGCCCGAGCCCGGCGGCCGATTTTGGCGCAGGGTCGAGGGCGTGGAAGAATAGGCCGCTGTCGTCCGTCCGGCGCGCGCCCCTGCCACAGGGGGAACGACGCCGCCAGTAACGGACGACGCTCCGAATCATTCGAACGTACCGCTGATGACCTGTGGCATCAGCGAGGAAAGAGACCTCCATGGCCTCCCTGCTCGACCAGGTCAACGCGGGTTCGCTCCGCTCCGACCTCCCCGCCTTCCGTCCGGGCGACACCGTCAACGTGCACGTCCGCGTCATCGAGGGCAACCGCTCCCGTATCCAGCAGTTCAAGGGCGTCGTCATCCGCCGCCAGGGTTCGGGCGTCAGCGAGACCTTCACGGTCCGCAAGGTCTCGTTCTCCGTCGGCGTCGAGCGCACCTTCCCGGTGAACAGCCCGATCTTCGAGAAGATCGAGCTCGTGACCCGCGGTGACGTCCGTCGCGCCAAGCTCTACTACCTGCGTGAGCTGCGCGGCAAGGCTGCCAAGATCAAGGAGAAGCGCGACCGCTGAGCCTCGGCTCCCGGCACGCTCACCGCTTCCGACTCCTCGCACAGACAGGCCGGATAGGCTCTGCCAGCGATGGACACCGAAGCACAGCACACGGAGCGCGACCCCTCTTCCGACACGGATTCGTCCGGTACGGAGGAAGGGTCGCGCTCCGCGCGCGTTCCCGGCGACTCCGGCGGCGCCTCCGACGATTCCGGGCGCGCCCCCTCCTGGCGGCGCACCGCCCTCGTGGGCGGCGCCTGCGTGGCCTTCCTGCTGCTCCTGAGTCACTTCGTGATCCAGCCGTTCCTGATCCCCAGCGGCTCCATGGAGCCGACGCTCCAGGTCGGCGACCGGATCCTCGTGAACAAGCTGGCGTACCGTTTCGGCAGCGAGCCCGCCCGCGGTGACGTCGTCGTCTTCGACGGCACCGGTTCCTTCGTACGGGAACAGCCGCGGGGCAATCCTGTCACCGGGCTCCTGCACGACGGGGCGGCCGCCCTCGGGCTCGCCGAACCCGACGAGACCGACTTCGTGAAGCGGGTCGTCGGCGTCGGCGGCGACCGGGTCGTCTGCTGCGACAAGGACGGCCGGCTCACCGTCAACGGCGTCCCCGTCGAGGAGCGGTACGTGATGTTCGGCGACCGGCCCTCCAGCGTGCCCTTCGACATCGTCGTCCCGCAGGACCGGCTCTGGGTCATGGGCGACCACCGCAGCCAGTCCAGCGACTCCCGGGACCACCTGGGCAACCCCGGCGGCGGCATGGTCCCCGTCGACAAGGTCGTCGGCCGCGCCGACTGGATCGCCTGGCCCTTCGGCCGCTGGTCCACCGTGCCCGGCACCGACGCCTTCGGCGCCGTACCGGCCGCGCCGGCCGGCGGGCACGGGGTGGGACCCCATGGGTAGCCGGGGCCGCGGTCGCTCCTCCGCCGGGACCGAACAGGGCCCCGCCGCGCTGCCCGGACGGGCCGAGCGCCGCAAGCTGGCCCGCAAGGTCAAGCGGCGCCGGCAGCGCTCCGCGATCAGGGAGATCCCGGTCCTGATCACCGTGGCCGTGTTGATCGCGCTCGTCCTCAAGACCTTCCTCGTCCAGGCCTTCGTCATCCCCTCCGGGTCCATGGAGCAGACGATCCGCATCGACGACCGGGTCCTCGTCGACAAGCTCACGCCCTGGTTCGGCTCCCACCCGCAGCGCGGCGACGTCGTCGTCTTCAAGGACCCCGGCAGCTGGCTCCAGCAGGAGGCCGAGCCGCCCGCCGACGACCCGATCGGCATCAAGCAGGCCAAGCAGGCCCTGACCTTCATCGGGCTGCTGCCCTCGGCCGACGACCGGGACCTCATCAAGCGGGTGATCGCCGTCGGCGGCGACACCGTCCGCTGCTGCGGCACGGACGGGCGGATCAGCGTCAACGGCGTCCCGCTGGACGAGCCGTACCTGCATCCCGGGAACCCGCCGTCCAAGATCCCCTTCGAGGTGAAGGTCCCGCAGGGCCGCATCTTCGTCCTCGGCGACCACCGCTCCGACTCGGCCGACTCCCGCTTCCACCTCGACGAGGAGGGCCACGGCACCGTCTCCGAGGAGCAGGTCGTCGGGCGCGCCGTGGTGATCGCCTGGCCCTTCGGGCACTGGCGCGGCCTGGAGGAGCGGGAGACCTTCTCCGCCGTACCGGACGCACGTGCGAGTTCCGGGACCGCATCCGATCTGTCGCATAGTGTGTCCCAGCGGAATCTGAACGGATTGCCCGGGCTCCCGACCCCTGCGGAACTTCTGCTCGTTATGGGAGTGGTGGGCCTGTCCCTGACCCGGGGCGGGCGTTCGCACGGACTGAGGAGTGGATGTGGGGGATTTGGCCGTCGGCGCACGATCCGGACACGATGAGCCCGAGAAGAGGGCCGACGGGGCCTTCGGCGATGACACGACGGGTGGCGGCGACGTGACGGGTGACGAGCAGGCGCAGCCGCCTGGCGGCGGTACGCCGGGCGACGGCGACGACGAAGCGGCGGGCGGGTCCGGCAAGGGCCCGAAGAAGCAGCGTTCCTTCTGGAAGGAACTGCCCCTCCTCGTCGGCATCGCGCTGGTGCTCGCCCTGCTGATCAAGACCTTCCTGGTGCAGGCGTTCTCGATCCCCTCGGAATCGATGATGAACACCCTCCAGAAGGGTGACCGCGTCCTCGTCGACAAGCTGACCCCCTGGTTCGGCTCGGAGCCCGAGCGCGGCGAGGTCGTCGTCTTCCACGACCCGGGCGGCTGGCTGGAGGGCCAGGAGGCCCCCAAGCCGAACGTCGTGCAGAAGTTCCTCAGCTTCATCGGCCTCATGCCGTCCGCAGAGGAGAAGGACCTCATCAAGCGCGTCATCGCGGTCGGCGGCGACACCGTCTCCTGCAAGGAGGGCGGCAAGGTCGTCCTCAACGGCGTGGCGCTCGACGAGAGCGCGTACCTCGCCCCCGGCGCGGTGCCCTGCCAGGACTCCTTCGGCCCGATCAAGGTCCCCGAGGGCCGGATCTGGGTCATGGGCGACAACCGGCAGAACTCCCTGGACTCCCGCTTCCACCAGCAGCTCCCGGGCGGCGGCACCGTCTCCAACGACGAGGTCGTGGGCCGCGCCGTCGTGATCGCCTGGCCGGTCACCCGCTGGGCCACGCTCCCCGTGCCCGACGTCTTCGACCAGCCGGCCCTCAACAAGGCACTCGGCGCGGCCCCCCTCGGGGCGGCCGGTCTCGCGGGGGCGCTCCCGCTCGTGCTGTGGCGCCGGAAGAAGCAGGCCGCACGGCATACCGCCGAGTAGCGACCCGCGGGTAGGGTGCCGTCCCGGACCGTCGACAGGGCTACGGTCCGCCGACAGACCTACGGGGTGCGCACATGAGCGGAACCATACGGACCAAGGGCGGCCGCGGCCGCCTCGGCAGCGTGCTGTCGGGGCTGGCCGTGGCCGTCGGCTGTGTGCTCTTCCTCGGCGGATTCGTCTGGGGAGCCGTGCTCTACCAGCCGTACACCGTCCCCACCGACTCCATGACCCCCACCCTCGACGTCGGGTCCAAGATCCTCGCCCAGCGGATCGACGGCGACGAGGTGCGGCGCGGTGACGTCGTCGTCTTCACCGATCCCCTCTGGGGCTCCTCGCCCATGGTCAAGCGGGTCGCCGCCGTCGGCGGCGACACCGTCGCCTGCTGCGACCGGGACGGGCGGCTCACCGTGAACGGCAAGCCCGTCGACGAGCCGTACCTGCGTCCCGGCCCCGGCGGCCGTACGGTGGCCTCGGGCCAGGAGTTCTCGGTGACCGTCCCCCGGGACAACCTCTTCCTGCTCGGCGACGACCGGCACACCTCCCTCGACTCCCGTACGCACATGGAGGAGGCCGGACAGGGCACCGTGCCCCGCTCCACGGTCGTCGGCAGGGTGGACGCCGTCGTCTGGCCCGCCAAGGGCCGCCTGGAGCCCGCCGAGGGCTTCGCCGGTCTCCCCGGCGGCATCTCGCGACCGGGCCCGTTCAAGGCGCTCCTCACGGCGATCACGGCCGGCACCGCGCTGATCCTCGTGGGAGCCGCGTACGGTCCGGTGGCCGACCGCCTGGGCCGGGGCCGGTCCGAGCGGCCGAAGCCGGGCGCGAGGGAGAAGGTGGGGGCATGACGGACACGGGGAGTGCCGGGGCAGCCCCGGGACCGGCGGGGCCCGAGCCGGCGTCCGCGCCGCGGCGGGTCGCGCGGATCGTGCTGCTCGACCCCGAGGACCGCATCCTGCTCATGCACGGCCACGAGCCCGACGACCCGGACGACAGCTGGTGGTTCACCCCCGGCGGCGGCCTGGAGGGCGACGAGTCCCGGGAGGAGGCGGCCCTGCGCGAACTCGCGGAGGAGACCGGCATCACCGAGGTCGACCTCGGCCCGGTGCTCTGGAAGCGGTACTGCTCGTTCCCCTTCGACGGGCGCCGCTGGGACCAGGACGAGTGGTACTACCTGGCCCGCACCCGCGGAACGGAGGCCGCGCCCGGCCCGCAGGCCCTCACGGAACTGGAGACCCGCAGTCTCGCGGGCCTGAGATGGTGGACCTCCGCCGAACTGTCGGCGGCCCGTGAGACGGTGTACCCGACCAGACTCGCCGAGCTGCTGCGCACGCTGCTCGACGAGGGACCTCCGAGTGCACCGGTGGTTCTCGCCCCGGAAATCGTTTAGGGACGCGTACGACTGGCGCACAATAGGGGGACGCACGGCTGAAGGGGAACATGCCATGAGCGCCGAGGACCTCGAGAAGTACGAGACCGAGATGGAGCTGAAGCTCTACCGGGAGTACCGCGACGTCGTCGGGTTGTTCAAATACGTGATCGAGACCGAGCGGCGCTTCTACCTCACCAATGACTACGAGATGCAGGTGCACTCGGTGCAGGGGGAGGTCTTCTTCGAGGTCAGCATGGCCGACGCCTGGGTCTGGGACATGTACAGGCCCGCCAGGTTCGTGAAGCAGGTCCGTGTGCTGACTTTCAAGGACGTGAACATCGAGGAGCTCAACAAGAGCGACCTCGAACTGCCCGGCAGCTGAGGCCGCTCTCGCGCCTCCCCGGCGGGTCTCACCCTCAGGGGTGAGGAGGTTCTCCACAGCCTCCCGGCGTTCCACAGCGCCGCACGCGGTCCACCGCACTCCGTCACAGTCGGTGACGGAGGTGGTACCGCATGAACAGGACCCAAGCCCTCGGACGGTACGGGGAGGAGCTGGCGACCCGCCGGCTCACCGCGACCGGCATGCACATCCTCGCCCGCAACTGGCGCTGCGGCCGGACAGGCGAGATCGACATCGTCGCCCGCGACGGCGACACCCTCGTCATCTGCGAGGTCAAGACCCGCCGCGACGGCGCCTACGAACACCCGATGGCCGCCGTCACACCCCGCAAGGCCGAGCGGCTCCGCCGCCTCGCCGCCTGCTGGCTCGACCGCAACGACACCCCGGCCCCCGCCGGCGGCGTCCGCATCGACCTCGTCGGCATCGTCCTGCCGCGCAGGGGCGCCCCCGTCCTCACCCACGCCCAGGGGGTGGCCTGATGGGATTCGCCCGCACCTGCTCCGTCGCCCTCGTCGGCGTCGAGGGCGTCGTCGTCGAGGTCCAGGCCGACCTCGAACCCGGCGTCGCCGCCTTCACCCTCGTCGGCCTCCCCGACAAGAGCCTCAGCGAGAGCCGCGACCGGGTCCGCGCCGCCGTCGTCAACTCCGGTGCCGAATGGCCCCAGAAGAAGCTGACCGTCGGCCTCAGCCCGGCATCCGTCCCGAAGGGCGGCTCGGGATTCGACCTGGCCGTGGCCGCGGCCGTGCTCGGCGCCGCCGAGCGGATCGATCCACGGGCCATCGCCGACCTCGTCCTCATCGGCGAACTCGGCCTCGACGGGCGCGTCCGGCCCGTCCGCGGCGTCCTGCCCGCCGTCCTCGCCGCCGCCGACGCCGGATACAGCCAGGTCGTCGTCCCCGAACAGACCGCCGGCGAGGCCTCGCTCGTCCCCGGGGTCTCCGTCCTCGGCGTCCGCAGCCTCCGCCAGCTGATCGCCGTCCTCACCGACGAACCCGTCCCCGACGAGGAGGCCGACCGGGAAGGCCGGCCCGACGCCATGCTCGCCGGACTGCTCGTCCCCGGCGCCGGCATCGGCACCGGACTCGCCGCCGAGCCCACCGAGGGACCCGACCTCGCCGACGTCGCCGGGCAGCACCGGGCCCGCCGCGCCCTGGAGATCGCCGCCGCAGGCAGCCACCACCTGCTGCTCTCCGGCCCGCCCGGCGCGGGGAAGACCATGCTGGCCGAGCGCCTCCCCGGCATCCTCCCGCCCCTCACCCGGCAGGAATCCCTGGAAGTCACCGCCGTCCACTCGGTCGCCGGAATCCTCCCGCCCGGCGAACCCCTCGTCCGCCGCGCGCCCTACTGCGCACCCCACCACTCCGCCACCATGCAGTCCCTCGTCGGCGGCGGGAACGGTCTGCCCAGGCCCGGCGCAGTCTCCCTGGCCCACCGCGGCGTGCTTTTCCTCGACGAAGCCCCCGAGTTCTCCGGCAAGGCACTCGACGCCCTCCGGCAGCCCCTCGAATCCGGGCGCGTCGTCATCGCCCGCGCCGCGGGAGTCGTCCGCCTCCCCGCCCGCTTCCTCCTCGCCCTCGCCGCCAACCCCTGCCCCTGCGGCCGGCACACCCTCTACGGTGCCGGCTGCGAATGCCCCGCCTCCGTCATCCGCCGTTACCAGGCACGACTCTCCGGACCCCTGCTCGACCGCGTCGACCTCCGCGTGGAGGTCGAACCCGTCACCCGCGACGACCTCCTCGGCAGGGGAGGCCGGGGCGAGACCACCGTCACCGTCGCCGCCCGGGTCCACGAAGCCCGGGCCAGGGCCGCCGCGCGCCTCGCCGACACCCCCTGGAGGGTGAACAGCGAGATCCCCGGACACGAGCTCCGCACCCGCTACCTCGCCGCGCCCGGAGCCCTCGCCACCGCCGAACGCGACGTCGAACGCGGACTGCTCACCGCCCGCGGCCTCGACCGGGTCCTCCGCGTCGCCTGGACCGTCGCCGACCTGAACGGCCACGGCCGGCCCGACAGCCAGGACATCGCCCTCGCCCTCGAACTGCGCACCGGCGTCGCCCGCGGCGTGCCCGTCGGAGCGGGGGAGCCTGCATGACCACCACACCCGTCCCCTCCGACGAGCGCCTGGCCCGCGCGACCCTCAGCCGCGCCGTCGAACCCGGCGACGAACACGCCGGCCGGTGGCTCCGCCGCTACGGCGCCACCGGCTTCCTCGACCGCCTCCTCCGCACCGGGGACGACCCCGCCCCCTTCCCCGGCACCGGAGCCGGGCGCATCACCTCGTGGCGGCAACGCGCCACCGACGCCCGCCCCGGCCACGACCTCGACACCATCCACCGACTCGGCGGCCGCTTCCTCGTCCCCGGCGACACCGAATGGCCACGTCAACTCGACGACCTCGGAGACGCCCGCCCCCTCGGCCTCTGGATCCGGGGCCCGGCCGACCTGCGCACCTGGGCCCTGCGCTCCGTCGCCCTCGTCGGCGCCCGCGCCTGCACCCCGTACGGCGCGCACACCGCCGCCGACCTCGCCGCCGGCCTCAGCCGACAGGGCTGGGTCGTCGTCTCCGGAGCCGCCTACGGCATCGACGGCGCCGCTCACCGGGGCGCCCTCGCCGCCGGCGGAGCCACCGTCGCCGTCCTCGCCTGCGGCGTCGACACCCCCTACCCCCGCGGCCACGACGGGCTCATCCGGCGCGTCGCGGAACAGGGCCTCGTCGTCGGGGAACTGCCGCCCGACAGCCACCCCACCCCCACCCGCTTCATCCTCCGCAACCGTGTCATCGCCGCCCTCACCCGGGGAACCGTCGTCGTCGAGGCCCAGCACCGCAGCGGCTCCCTCGTCACCGCCCGCGCCGCCGCCCGCCTCGGCCGCCACACCATGGGCGTCCCCGGGCCCGTCACCAGCGCACTCTCCGCAGGCGTCCACGAACTCCTGCGCGGCGACGCGACCCTCGTCACCGACGCCGACGAGATCATCGAACTCGTCGGGGACATCGGACAGCTCGCCCCGGCGCGCCGGGGACCCGTCCTGCCCCGCGACCTCCTCGCCCCCGCCACCGCACAGGTCCTCGAAGCGGTCCCCGCCCGAGGTCCCACGCCCACCACCGTCATCGCCCGTCGCGCCGGAACCACCCCCGACGACACCCTCGCCAAGCTGTACGAACTCCACTCCCTCGGCTTCCTCGAACGGCGCGGGGAGGGCTGGCAGTTGACGAACACCGCGACAGAAGCGTCGAACGCGCGGCGAGGCGGTACTTGACCTGGCGCATTCGGGTGAAAAGGTGAAGGGCGATGAACAATCGAGTTCTCTCGGCCGCACCCGAGGGGCCGACGCGCGCCACGACCCGGGTTCGAAGATGTGGCCGACGGCGTCCACCCGGAGCGGCGCGATCCGCCGATGTTCGCTCACCGCGACAGCCCACTCACGCTACGCTCACCAGGATTCCCTCCAGGACACCCGCACCGACACACCCGACAGCAGAACGGCTCAAGGCGACGCATGCCCCAGCACACCTCCGGGTCTGACCGCGCTGCGGTGCCCCCAGCAGCCCGGGGCACCGTGCGACCGCCCGCACCGACCTCGCTCGACGAGCTGTGGCGCTCGTACAAGGACACCGGCGACGAGCGGCTGCGGGAGCAGCTGATCCTGCACTACTCGCCGCTCGTCAAATACGTCGCCGGACGGGTCAGCGTGGGGCTGCCGTCCAACGTGGAACAGGCCGACTTCGTCTCCTCCGGGGTCTTCGGGCTCATCGACGCCATCGAGAAGTTCGACGTCGAGCGGGCGATCAAGTTCGAGACGTACGCCATCACCCGCATCCGCGGCGCCATGATCGACGAACTCCGCGCCCTGGACTGGATCCCGCGCTCCGTCCGCCAGAAGGCCCGCAACGTCGAGCGCGCCTACGCCACCCTCGAAGCGCAGCTCCGCCGCACGCCCTCCGAGAGCGAGGTCGCCGCGGAGATGGAGATCACGCTGGAGGAACTGCACGCGGTCTTCAGTCAGTTGTCCCTGGCGAACGTGGTCGCCCTGGAGGAGCTCCTGCACGTCGGCGGCGAGGGCGGCGACCGGCTCTCCCTCATGGACACCCTCGAGGACACCGCCGCCGACAACCCGGTCGAGGTGGCCGAGGACCGCGAGCTGCGCCGGCTGCTCGCCCGCGCCATCAACACGCTCCCCGAGCGGGAGAAGACCGTCGTCACGCTCTACTACTACGAGGGCCTGACCCTCGCCGAGATCGGCAACGTCCTCGGTGTCACCGAGAGCCGCGTCAGCCAGATCCACACCAAGTCCGTCCTCCAGCTCCGCGCCAAGCTGGCCGACGTCGGCCGCTGACCCTTGCGGGCCGGTCGTAGAGTGGAGCCGTGCCCAGGATTCGAGCGGCCTCGGTGGCCGAGCACCGGACGATGCAGCGCGGCGCCCTGCTGGACGCCGCGCGTTCCCTGCTGTCCGAGGGGGGTACGGAGGCGCTGACCTTCCCCGCCCTCGCCGAGCGCACGGGCCTCGCCCGCTCGTCGGTCTACGAGTACTTCCGGTCGCGCGCCGCCGTGGTCGAAGAGCTGTGCGCCGTCGACTTCCCCGTCTGGGCGGCCGAGGTCGAGGCCGCCATGGCCGGCGCCGAGACGCCGCGCGGCAAGGTCGAGGCGTACGTCCGCACCCAGCTGGACCTCGTCGGTGACCGGCGCCACCGGGCCGTCGTCGCCATCTCGGCGAGCGAGCTGGACGACGGCGCCCGAGAGAAGATCCGCGCGGCCCACGGCGGCCTCGTCGCCATGATCGTCGAGGCCCTCGCCGCCCTGGGCCAGCCCCAGCCCCGCCTGGGCGCGATGCTCCTCCAGGGCGTCGTCGACGCCGCCGTCCGCCGCATCGAACTCGGCGCGGCGGAGGACCCCGCGGACATCGCCGAGGCCGCGGTCACCATGGCCCTCCACGGAGTCTCCGGCCCCACGCCCTGACGGGCCCGGCCACGATGTCAGTGGCGCCCCCTACGGTCCGCCCATGCCCTTCGCCCCCCCGCAGACCTGCCCTCCGGCCGGTTCCCCGTTTCCCGAGTACGCGGCCGATCTCGTCGGGCGGGTCCGCTGGTCGTTCTGGTGGGACTAGGGGGCGCCCGGGGTGAGGGGGAGGAGCCTTGACGCGCGGTGTTGCGTAAGGGCCAGGGGGTTCAGGTACGTGTCGCCTCTCCGGAGGCCCCAGTGGAGGCAGGTCCTCGGGCAGTGGGGGTTCTCCGTGACCTCGGCGATCGGGGTGCCCGGTGCGACCCGGGTGCCCCGGGGGACCAGGGGGGTCACCGGGGTGAAGGTCGTGCGGAGCGGGGGCGTGCCCGTGCCCGGGAGGGTGAGGGTGACCGCGCCCCGGCCGCCCACCGGGCCCGCGAACGTGACCGTGCCCGCCGCCGGCGCGAGGACCGGGGTGCCCGGGGGAGCGGCGAGGTCCACGCCGCGGTGACCTGCGGCGTAGGGGCCCGGCGGCGGCTGCCAGCCGCGGAGGATCTCCGGCGGGGGCGGGCCCACCGGCCAGAGGAGGGTCAGCGTCGCGAGCAGCGTGAGCAGGTGCATGGGGGAAGGGTTTCGCGGGCGTCCGGTTCGCGGGGTGAGCGGGCGGTATCCGGGGATTACTCGCCCGTTGTGGACAGTGCCGTCACCCGGCGCTCCCGGGGTCCCGTACACTTCCTATGGCGACTCGGGTCACCGGGTCGACTTCGCACGCCCCGCCACCAGTCCCCGAGACGGGTGGCAGCGCCTTTCGGTCCTTCGTGGCACGGCGCGCCGGGGCGTCAGGAACGCAACCGAGAAAACCAAGGAGATGGCCATGGCCGTCGTCACGATGCGGGAGCTGCTGGAGAGCGGCGTCCACTTCGGTCACCAGACCCGTCGCTGGAACCCGAAGATGAAGCGCTTCATCTTCACCGAGCGCAACGGCATCTACATCATCGACCTGCTCCAGTCGCTGTCGTACATCGACCGCGCCTACGAGTTCGTCAAGGAGACCGTCGCGCACGGCGGCTCCATCATGTTCGTCGGTACGAAGAAGCAGGCCCAGGAGGCCATCGCCGAGCAGGCGACGCGTGTCGGCATGCCGTACGTCAACCAGCGTTGGCTCGGTGGCATGCTCACCAACTTCTCCACCGTCTACAAGCGTCTGCAGCGCCTCAAGGAGCTCGAGCAGATCGACTTCGAGGACGTCGCCGCCTCGGGTCTCACCAAGAAGGAGCTCCTGGTCCTCTCCCGCGAGAAGGCCAAGCTGGAGAAGACCCTCGGTGGTATCCGCGAGATGCAGAAGGTGCCCAGCGCCGTCTGGATCGTCGACACCAAGAAGGAGCACATCGCCGTCGGTGAGGCGCGCAAGCTCCACATCCCGGTCGTCGCGATCCTCGACACCAACTGTGACCCCGACGAGGTCGACTACAAGATCCCGGGCAACGACGACGCGATCCGCTCCGTCACCCTGCTCACCCGCGTGATCGCCGACGCCGTCGCCGAGGGCCTCATCGCCCGCTCCGGCGCCGCGACCGGCGACTCGAAGCCGGGCGAGAAGGCCGCCGGCGAGCCGCTCGCCGAGTGGGAGCGCGACCTGCTCGAGGGTGAGAAGAAGGCCGACGAGGCCGCCGAGGCCCCCGCCGCCGAGGCCGCCCCGGCCGAGGCCGCCGCCGAGGCTCCGGCCGCGGACGCCGAGCAGGCCTGACCCTTCAGGACCCTGAGGACCTTCGGGTGACGACGGCGGGGGCCCACGAAGCCCCCGCCGTCCACCCGTGGACCCGCCCGATCTTTCAGACTTCGAGAGAGAAACAGACTCATGGCGAACTACACCGCCGCTGACGTCAAGAAGCTCCGCGAGCTCACCGGCGCCGGCATGATGGACTGCAAGAAGGCCCTGGACGAGGCCGACGGCAACGTCGACAAGGCCGTCGAGGCGCTCCGTATCAAGGGCCAGAAGGGCGTCGCCAAGCGCGAGGGCCGCTCTGCCGAGAACGGCGCCGTGGTCTCCCTCATCGCCGACGACAACACCTCCGGCGTCCTCGTCGAGCTGAAGTGCGAGACGGACTTCGTCGCCAAGGGTGACAAGTTCCAGGCCGTCGCCGCCCAGCTGGCCGAGCACGTCGCCGCCACGGCCCCGGCCGACCTCGAGGCGCTGCTCGCCTCCGAGATCGAGGCCGGCAAGACCGTGCAGGCGTTCGTCGACGAGGCCAACGCCAACCTCGGCGAGAAGATCGTCCTCGACCGCTTCGCGCAGTACGCCGACGGCTTCGTCTTCGCGTACATGCACCGCACGATGCCGGACCTCCCGCCGCAGATCGGTGTCCTCGTCGAGTTCGACAAGGCCGACGCCGACGTCGCCAAGGGTGTCGCCCAGCACATCGCCGCCTTCGCGCCGAAGTACCTCACCAAGGAAGACATTCCGGCCGAGGTCGTCGAGTCCGAGCGTCGCATCGCCGAGGAGACCACCCGCGCCGAGGGCAAGCCCGAGGCCGCGATCGCCAAGATCGTCGAGGGTCGCGTCAACGGCTTCTTCAAGGACGCCACGCTGCTCGGCCAGCCGTACGCCCTTGACAACAAGAAGTCCGTCCAGAAGGTCCTGGACGAGGCCGGTGTCACCCTGAAGCGCTTCACCCGCATCAAGGTCGGCATCTGAGTCCGTACGCAGACGCGACGGACACCGGACCCCGGTAGGGTCTGAGGCAGTCGTCCGCGCCCGCGCAGGACGACCGCAGATCTGACGAGGAGGCCATTGCCGTACGGGATACCGCGAGGACCCAAGGCAATGGCCTCCTTCGTATGTGCACGAGGAGATCTCCATGAACCAGGGCGCCGTACAGGGCGACGACAACAACGGCAAGAAGGCCGGCCGCTACATGCTGAAGCTGTCCGGAGAAGCCTTCTCCGGCGGTACCGGCCTGGGCGTCGACCCCGATGTCGTGCACGCCATCGCGCGTGAGATCGCGGCCGTCGTCCGCGACGGCGCGGAGATCGCGGTGGTGATCGGCGGCGGCAACTTCTTCCGCGGCGCCGAGCTCCAGCAGCGCGGCATGGACCGGGCCCGCTCCGACTACATGGGCATGCTCGGCACCGTGATGAACTGCCTCGCCCTCCAGGACTTCCTGGAGAAGGAAGGCATCGACTCGCGCGTCCAGACCGCCATCACCATGGGCCAGGTCGCCGAGCCGTACATCCCGCTGCGCGCCGTGCGCCACCTGGAGAAGGGCCGTGTGGTCATCTTCGGTGCGGGCATGGGCATGCCGTACTTCTCCACGGACACCACCGCCGCCCAGCGCGCCCTGGAGATCGACGCCGAGGCCCTGCTCATGGGCAAGAACGGCGTGGACGGCGTCTACGACTCGGACCCCAAGCGCAACCCCGACGCGGTCAAGTTCGACGCCCTCGAGTACGGGGAGGTGCTGTCCCGCGACCTCAAGGTCGCCGACGCCACCGCCATCACCCTGTGCCGGGACAACAACCTCCCGATCCTCGTCTTCGAACTGCTCGCCGAGGGCAATATCGCTCGCGCGGTGAAGGGTGAGAAGATCGGCACGCTCGTGAGCGACCAGGGCACCCGGGCCTGACCCGAACCGGGGAACCGCCCCGCAAGGGGATGGACAGAGCCCTGCCGGTCGTACACCGTGCAGGACACAACGCGACGACACGCAGGAGCAAGTGGTGATCGAAGAGACCCTCCTCGAGGCCGAGGAGAAGATGGAGAAGGCCGTCGTGGTCGCCAAGGAGGACTTCGCCGCGATCCGCACCGGCCGTGCGCACCCGGCGATGTTCAACAAGATCGTGGCCGACTACTACGGTGCCATCACCCCCATCAACCAGCTGGCGTCCTTCTCCGTCCCGGAGCCGCGCATGGCCGTGGTGACGCCGTTCGACAAGAGCGCCCTGCGCAACATCGAGCAGGCGATCCGTGACTCGGACCTCGGCGTCAACCCGAGCAACGACGGCAACATCATCCGCGTGGTGTTCCCCGAGCTGACCGAGGAGCGCCGCCGGGAGTACATCAAGGTCGCCAAGGGCAAGGCCGAGGACTCGAAGATCTCGATCCGCTCGGTCCGCCGCAAGGCCAAGGAGACCATCGACAAGCTCGTCAAGGACGGCGAGGTCGGCGAGGACGAGGGCCGCCGCGCCGAGAAGGAGCTCGACGACACCACCGCGAAGTACGTCGCGCAGGTGGACGAGCTGCTCAAGCACAAGGAAGCCGAGCTGCTCGAGGTCTGATGAACGACTCTTCCTGGGGGGCCCCGGCCGGTACCGGCCGCGGGGGACCCGACCAGGGGCCCGCCCCGGCGGGTCCCGCATACGATCGGCATCAGGCGGCGCAGACTCGGCCCATGCCCATCGTGCCCGACGTTCCCGCCGGCGGATTCCAGGACGGTCACGGCCGGGGGGCCGCTCACCCGAGCGGTCCCCTGTTCCGTGACGAGACGCCGCACGAGCACCCGCAGGAGCCCATGTCCAGCCCCACCCCGCCTCCGCCGCCCGCGCCGACGGCGCCACGGCAGAAGAAGAGCGCGGGGCGCGACCTGGGCGCGGCCATAGGGGTCGGGGTCGGTCTCGGTGCCGTCATCATCGCGTCGCTGTTCATCTGGAAGCCGGCGTTCGTCGGAGTGATAGCGGTCGCCGTGGTCGTCGGCCTGTGGGAGCTCACCTCCCGCCTCCAGGAGCGCAAGGCGATCAAGGCCCCGCTGGTGCCGCTCGCGGTCGGCGGCGCGGCGATGGTCGTCGCCGGCTACGTCCGGGGCGCCGAGGGTGCCTGGGTGGCGATGGCCCTGACGGCGCTCGCGGTGCTCGTCTGGCGGATGACGGAGCCTCCCGAGGGCTACCTGAAGGACGTCACGGCGGGCGTCTTCGCCGCGTTCTACGTGCCGTTCCTGGCGACGTTCGTGGCGATGCTGCTCACCGCGGACGACGGGCCGCAGCGGGTGCTGACCTTCCTGATCCTGACCGTGGTCAGCGACACCGGGGCGTACGCGGTCGGCTGGCGCTTCGGCAAGCACAAGCTGGCCCCGCGGATCAGCCCCGGCAAGACCCGGGAGGGTCTGGTCGGCGCGGTGGCGTTCGCCATGGCGGCGGGCGCGCTGTGCATGGAGTTCATGATCGACGACGGTGCCTGGTGGCAGGGCCTGATCCTCGGTCTCGCGGTGGCGGCGAGCGCGACGCTCGGCGACCTCGGCGAGTCCATGATCAAGCGTGACCTGGGCATCAAGGACATGGGCACGCTGCTGCCGGGCCACGGCGGCATCATGGACCGCCTGGACTCACTGCTGCCGACGGCGCCGGTGGTGTGGCTGCTGCTCGCGCTGTTCGTCGGGACCGGCTGAGCCGTTCGACTCCGTTGTCCGTGGACGGGCCCGCTGCCTTCGTGGCAGCGGGCCCGTCCGCGTCTCAGGTGTTCCGCCATGTGGGGGGAAGCGGGAGGCAGCCCGGCGGTCCGTGCCCCGGCGCGGGAAGGTTGTCTCGCATGACATCTCCCACGGCACGGCCGGCCGAGCCGCCCTCCGGGGCCCTCTCGATCCTGCTGACCCTCGCGGCGGGGCAGTTCCTCATGGCGCTCGACAGCTCCGTCATGAACGTGTCGATCGCGACCGTGGCCGAGGACGTCGACACCACGATCACCGGGATCCAGGGCGCCATCACGGCGTACACGCTGGTGATGGCGATGCTCATGATCCCCGGGGGCAAGGTCGGCACGCTGATCGGCCGCAAGCGGGCCTTCATGATCGGCTGCTGCGTCTACGGCGCGGGCTCCCTCACCACCGCCCTCGCGCCGAACCTGCCGCTGCTGCTGTTCGGCTGGTCGTTCCTCGAAGGCGTCGGGGCCGCGCTCATCATGCCCGCGATCGTGGCCCTGGTGGCCGGCAACTTCCCCACGGAGCGGCGCCCCATGGCGTACGGCGTCGTCGCGGCGGCCGGAGCCGTCGCGATCGCGCTCGGGCCCCTCATCGGCGGCATCGCCACCACGTACTTCTCCTGGCGCTGGGTCTTCGCCGGCGAGGTGCTGCTGGTGCTTGTGATCCTCGTGTTCGCCCGCCGTATCGCCGACGCCGTCAGCGAGGAACGCCCGCGGGTCGACTACCTGGGCGCCCTGCTCTGCGCGGCCGGACTCGGGGTCTTCGTGTACGGCGTGCTCCGCTCCGACGAGTGGGGCTGGGTGCGGCCGAAGGCGGACGCGCCCGCCTGGCTCGGGGTGTCGCTCGTCGTGTGGCTGATGCTGGCGGGTCTCCTGCTGATCTGGCTCTTCCTGCGCTGGGAGGCCCGGCTCGTCGCCCGCCACCGGGAGCCGCTCGTCCACCCGGACATGCTGCGCAACCGGCAGCTGACCGGCGGCCTGACCATGTTCTTCTTCCAGTACCTCGTCCAGATGGGCGTCTTCTTCGTCGTCCCGCTCTATCTGTCGGTCGCGCTGGGGCTCTCCGCGCTCAGCACCGGCGCCCGGATCCTGCCCCTGTCGGTGACCCTGCTGGCCGCCGCCCTCCTGATCCCCCGGCTCTTCCCCGACGCCTCCCCGCGCCGGGTGGTACGGATCGGGGTGTTCGCGCTGCTCGCGGGCGCGATCGTGCTGATGGCCGCGCTCGACGCGGACGCCGGCGCCGAGGTCGTCACCGTGCCGCTGCTGCTCGTCGGATTCGGGATGGGCGCGCTGGCCTCCCAGCTCGGCGCCGTCACCGTGTCCGCCGTCCCGGACCGGCAGAGCGCGGAGGTCGGCGGCATCCAGAACTCCGTCACCAACCTCGGCGCCTCCATCGGCACCGCCCTCGCCGGATCGCTCATGATCGGCGTGCTCACGTCCTCGTTCCTGGCCTCCGTCGAACAGAACCCGGCGGTTCCCGCCGAGGTGAAGGAGACGGCTGCCGTGGAACTCGCGAGCGGCGTCCCCTTCCTCTCGGACGAGCAGCTCACCACCGCCCTGAACGAGGCCGGCGTCAGCCCGGAGGTGTCCGCGGCCGCGCTCGACGCGAACGCCGCCGCCCGCCTCGACGGCCTGCGCGCGGCCCTCGCGATCCTCGCCGCCGCCTCCGTCGTGTCGCTCTTCTTCACCTCCCGCATCCCCCGCACCCAGCCCGGCCGTCCCGCGCCGTGAGCCCCCACACCCTGCACGCGCAGGGACACCGGCGCGTGTCTGCGACACTGGTAGCACCATGCCGAAGCCCGGAGAACTCACTTTCGTCGCCCCCCGCGGAGCCAAGAAGCCGCCGCGGCACCTGGCCGACCTCTCGCCCGCCGAGCGGAAGGAGGCCGTCGCCGCGATCGGCGAGAAGCCGTTCCGCGCCAAGCAGCTGTCCACGCACTACTTCGCGCGGTACGCGCACGACCCCGCCGAGTGGACCGACATCCCGGCCGCCTCGCGGGAGAAGCTCGCCGGGGAGCTGCTGCCCGACCTGATGTCCGTGGTGCGGCACATCTCGTGCGACGACGACACCACCCGTAAGACCCTGTGGCGGCTGCACGACGGCACGCTCGTGGAGTCCGTGCTCATGCGCTACCCGGACCGGGTGACCATGTGCATCTCCTCGCAGGCCGGCTGCGGCATGAACTGCCCGTTCTGCGCGACCGGGCAGGCCGGGCTCGACCGGAACCTGTCGACCGCCGAGATCGTGCACCAGATCGTGGACGGCATGCGGTCCCTGCGCGACGGAGAGGTGCCCGGGGGACCGGCGCGGCTGTCCAACATCGTGTTCATGGGGATGGGCGAGCCGCTCGCCAACTACAAGCGGGTCGTCGGCGCGATCCGCCGGCTCACCGACCCGGAGCCCGACGGGCTCGGTCTCTCGCAGCGCGGCATCACCGTCTCCACCGTCGGGCTCGTGCCCGCGATGCTGCGCTTCGCCGACGAGGGCTTCAAGTGCCGCCTCGCGGTCTCGCTGCACGCCCCGGACGACGAGCTCCGCGACACCCTCGTGCCCGTCAACACGCGCTGGAAGGTGCGGGAGGTCCTCGACGCGGCCTGGGAGTACGCGGAGAAGTCCGGGCGCCGGATCTCCATCGAGTACGCCCTCATCCGGGACATCAACGACCAGGCCTGGCGCGGCGACCTGCTCGGCAGGCTGCTCAAGGGCAAGCGGGTGCACGTCAACCTGATCCCGCTGAACCCGACGCCCGGCTCGAAGTGGACGGCCTCCCGCCCGGAGGACGAGAAGGCCTTCGTCGAGGCGATCGCCCGCCACGGCGTGCCGGTGACCGTGCGGGACACCCGCGGTCAGGAGATCGACGGTGCCTGTGGACAGCTCGCGGCGGCCGAGCGCTGACCTTGTAGTCTGAGCTCGAACACATCTCCATATTCCGACAGGGGAGCGCCACAGCGCTGAGAGTGCGGTAACCGTAGACCGCAGACCCTCTGAACCTCGCCCAGGTCATTCTGGGTAGGAAGTTCGGTCGTAACTCAAGCTGTTGCGCCCTGCCCGCGCCCGGTCCGCCGGACGTGGGCAGGGCCGCGTCTCTTCCTGGTCATACCCAGGAGGAATCCAGTGAGCATCAAGAAGGCCGCCGCCGTCGCGATCGTCGCGGCGCTCGGCGTCACCAGCCTCGCCGCGTGCGGCACCGACGACGGCCAGGGCTCGGCCGGCAAGACCGACCGGCCCGCGCCGAAGACGGTGACGCTGGTGAGCCACGACTCGTTCAACGCCTCCAAGGAGGTGCTCGCCGACTTCACCAAGCAGACCGGTTTCACGGTCAAGGTGCTGAAGAGCGGCGACGCCGGCGAGGCCGTCAACAAGGAGATCCTGACCAAGGGCTCCCCGCAGGGCGACGTCTTCTTCGGCGTCGACAACACGCTGCTCTCCCGCGCCCTCGACAACGGGATCTTCGTGCCGTACGAGGCGAAGGGCCTGGACCGGATCCCGGCCGCGTACCAGCTGGACAAGGAGCACCGGGTCACCCCGATCGACTCCGGCGACATCTGCGTCAACTACGACAAGAAGTACTTCGCCGACAAGAAGCTGGCGCCGCCGCAGACCTTCGACGACCTCGCGAAGCCGGCGTACAAGGACCTGCTCGTGGTGGAGAACCCGGAGCGGTCCTCCCCGGGCCTCGGCTTCCTCCTCGGCACGGCCGCCAAGTACGGAGACGAGGGCTGGCAGGACTACTGGAAGAAGCTCAAGGCCAACGGTGTGAAGACCGTCGACAGCTGGGAGCTCGCCTACAACCAGGAGTTCTCCGGCTCGGCCGGCGGCAAGCAGGCCAAGGGCGACCGGCCGCTCGTGGTGTCGTACGCCTCCAGCCCGCCGGCCGAGGTGCTGTACGGCGAGCCGCAGCCGAAGGTCGCGCCCACCGGGGTCTCCACCGGCACCTGCTTCCGGCAGATCGAGTTCGCGGGCCTGCTGAACGGGGCGAAGAACCCCGAGGGCGGCAAGGCGCTGATCGACTTCCTGATCGCCAAGAAGTTCCAGGAGGACATGCCGCTCCAGATGTTCGTCAACCCGGTGGCGAAGGACGCGGCCCTGCCGGAGCTCTTCACCAAGCACGGCGTGGTGATCGAGAAGCCGGAGACCATGGCGCCCGAGAAGATCGCCGAGAAGCGTGACCCGTGGATCCAGCAGTGGTCGTCGCTCGTCCTGAAGTGACCCGCGACCTCAAGGGGAACGCGGCACGGCTGGGCCTCATGGCCCTGCCCGTCGCGTTCTTCGGGGTCTTCTTCGCCTGGCCCGTCGTGTCCATCGTGGACCGCGGGCTCCGGCCCGACGGCGCCTGGCGGTTCGGCCGGATCGGCGAGACTCTGGGCCGGCCGGACATCCTCGACGTGCTCGGCTTCACCGTGTGGCAGGCGCTCGCCTCCACCGGGCTCACCCTTCTGGTGGCGCTGCCCGGGGCGTACGTCTTCGCCCGCTTCGACTTCCCCGGCAAGAGCGTGCTGCGGGCGGTCGTCACGGTGCCGTTCGTGCTGCCCACCGTCCTCGTCGGCACGGCCTTCCTCGCGCTCGTCGGCCGGGGCGGGCTCACCGACGAGCTGTGGGGGCTGCGGCTCGACACCAGCGTGTGGGCGATCCTCCTCGCGCACGTCTTCTTCAACTACGCGGTCGTCGTCCGCACCGTCGGCGGCCTCTGGTCGCAGCTCGACCCGCGGCAGGAGGAGGCCGCCCGGGTCCTCGGCGCCTCGCGCTGGACGGCCTGGCGGACGGTGACACTGCCCGCGCTCGTGCCGGCGGTGGCCGCGGCCGCCCTGATGGTCTTCCTCTTCACCTTCACCTCCTTCGGCGTCGTGCAGATCCTCGGCGGGGACCAGTACTCCACCCTCGAGGCCGAGATCTACCGGCAGACCGCCCGGCTGCTCGACCTGCCGACGGCCGCCGTGCTCACGCTGGTGCAGTTCGTGGCCGTGGGCGCGATCCTCGGCGTGCACGGCTGGACGGTACGGCGGCGCGAGACCGCGCTCCGGCTCGTACCGGCCGAATCGGCCGCCCGCCGGCCGCGCGGCGCCGGGCAGTGGGCGCTGCTCGCGGGCGTCCTCGGCTCGGTGGCGCTGCTGATCCTGCTGCCGCTGGGTGTCCTCGTGGAGCGGTCCTTCGCCGGGCCGGACGGGTACGGGCTCGGCTACTACCGGGCGCTCGGCTCCCTCGACGAGTCCGGGACCTTCCTCGTCCCGCCGCTGGAGGCCATCGGGAACTCCCTGCGGTACGCGGTGGCCGCCACCGCCATCGCCGTGGCGATCGGCGGACTCGCCGCGGCGGCGCTCACCCGGCGGCGGGCCGGGCGGCTCGTGCGGGGCTTCGACGCGCTGCTCATGCTGCCGCTCGGGGTCTCCGCCGTCACCGTCGGCTTCGGCTTCCTCATCACGCTCGACGAGCCGCCGTTCGACCTGCGGGCCAGCTGGATCCTCGTCCCGCTCGCGCAGGCCCTGGTCGGCGTCCCCTTCGTCGTACGGACGATGCTGCCGGTCCTTCGCGCGGTGGACGAGCGGCTGCGGGAGGCCGCGGCCGTGCTCGGCGCCTCGCCCTGGCGGGCCTGGCGGGAGGTGGACCTGCCGCTGGTGCGGCGGGCGCTGCTCATCGCGGCCGGGTTCGCCTTCGCGGTGTCGCTCGGCGAGTTCGGCGCGACCGTCTTCATCGCCCGGCCCGAGAGCCCGACGCTGCCGGTGGCGGTGGCCCGGCTGCTCGGCCGGCCCGGCGCGCTCAATTACGGCCAGGCGATGGCCCTCTCGACGATTCTGATGGTGGTGTGCGCGGTGTCCCTGCTCCTCCTCGAGCGGCTCCGCACCGACCGGACCTCCGGGGAGTTCTGATGCTTTCGATCGAGGCCGCGACCGTACGGTTCGGGGAGCGGGCCGTGCTCGACGCCGTGGACCTGGAGGTCGCCGAGCACGAGATCGTGTGCGTGCTCGGCCCCAGCGGCAGCGGCAAGTCCACGATGCTGCGGTCCGTCGCCGGGCTCCAGGCGCTCGACGGGGGCCGGGTGCTGCTCGGCGGCGCCGACCAGGCGGGGGTGCCGGTGCACCGGCGGGGCGTCGGCCTGATGTTCCAGGACCACCAGCTGTTCCCGCAGCGGGACGTCGGCGGCAACGTCGCCTTCGGCCTCCGCATGCGGGGCGCCCGGAAGGCCGAGCAGGCGGAGCGGGTGCGGGAGCTGCTCGACCTCGTCGGCCTGCCGGGGGCCGAGCGGCGGTCCGTCGCCGCGCTCTCCGGCGGCGAGCAGCAGCGGGTGGCGCTCGCCCGTGCCCTGGCCCCCCGGCCCCGGCTCCTCATGCTGGACGAACCGCTCGGCCAGCTCGACCGGGGGCTGCGGGAGCGGCTCGTCGTCGAGCTGCGGCAGCTCTTCGGGCGGCTCGGGACGACCGTCCTCGCCGTCACCCACGACCAGGGCGAGGCCTTCGCGCTCGCCGACCGGGTCGTGGTCATGCGGGACGGGCGGATCGCCCAGTCGGGGACGCCGGTCGACGTGTGGCGGCGGCCCGCGTCGGAGTTCGTGGCGCGGTTCCTGGGCTTCGACAACGTGGTGGCGGCGCGGGTCACGGGCGGCGCCGCGGAGACCGTGTGGGGGAAGATCCCGGTGCCGGACGGCTCGCCGGAGGGGGAGCGGCGGCTCCTCGTCCGCCCGGGTGGCGTACGGCTCGTGGAGCAGCGTCCGGTCTGGACGGTGGAGTCGCGGACCTTCCGCGGCAGCCAGGTCCTCGTACGGCTCCGCCCGGCCGAGGGTCCCGCCCTGGAGGCCGAGCTGCCCGTCCGGGAGGCGCCGGAGGAGGGCGCCGGGGTGGGCGTGGAGTTCCGGGTGGAGGACGTGGTGGTGCTGGGGGACGACATGCCGTAGGGGATGCGATGAGTTTTCCCGGCCGGGGGAGTCTCCTGTTCGTACGACGTCCCACTGTCGACCACGCGGGAGGAACAGCCATGGGCCAGTTGCTCAGGGTGCAGAACTTCATGGTCTCGTCCGACGGATTCGGTACGGGGGAGGGCCAGAGCCTGGAACGGCCCTTCGGGCACGCGGATCCCGGCGAGCTGTTCTCGTGGGCGGGGGCCACGGCGAGCTGGCCGAACCGCACCGACCCCGGGGGCAGCCGGGGCCTCGACGACTACTTCACCCGGGACTTCGCCCGGAACATCGGCGCCGAGATCATGGGCCGCAACAAGTTCGGGCCCCAGCGCGGGCCCTGGGAGAACGAGGAGTGGAAGGGCTGGTGGGGCGACGAGCCGCCGTTCCACACGCCGGTGTTCGTCCTGACCCACCACCCGCGCCCGTCGTTCACGCTCTCCGACACCACGTTCCACTTCATCGACGCGGACCCGGCGGCGGCGCTCGGGACGGCGAAGGAGGCGGCCCGGGGGAAGGACGTCCGCCTGGGTGGCGGGGCCACCACGATCCGGGAGTTCCTCGACGCCGATCTCGTCGACACCCTGCACATCGCGGTGTCGCCGGTGAAGCTCGGGGCGGGGGTGAAGCTCTGGGACTCGCCCGACGAGCTGCTCGACCGCTACCACCGCGATGTCGTGCCCAGCCCGGGCGGTACCGTCACGCACCACCTCTACTGGCGGAAGTGAGCGGCTGGCAGCGCCCGCAGGCCGTACGGGTCGCCCGCTGGTACGCGCGGGTGGCCCGGCCGAGCGCGAGCCCGTAGCCGCAGAAGCCTCCGTAGGCGACGGCGACGACCCAGGGGGCGTGGTCCGCGATGCCCGTGTCGATCACGCCCGTCCAGGCCAGCAGGCCGAACGCGGCCAGGAACGCGCCGAACGGGGCGAGCGCGCCCGCCCCGGCCCAGCCGAGCGCGAGCAGCGGCAGCCGGGGCAGCCGCCGGCCCCACGGACGGGTCAGCGCGAGCGCGAGGGCCATGCCGACGAGGGCCAGGACGGCGGTGACGTCGACCCCGTGGTCGTACAGCCAGAGCCCCAGGTCGCTGGTGTACTCGGGGTCGGCGCCGGGACGGCCGACGCCCGTGTAGCCGGGGGTGACGCCCAGGGCCCAGGCGATCTTGAGGGCCGTGTACGGGACGAGGGCGGCGACGGCGACGAGTCCGGCGCGGGTGGTGTGCCGCCCGCCGGCGGCGGCGTGGCCGCGCCCGCCGCAGTGCGGGCACGTGCCGAGCGCCCGGCGGCGGTGCGCGAGCGCCGCGCGGCCCCAGAGCACCGCGCCGAGGACGGCGAGCGACTGGTTCACCAGGACGGCCCAGTCGACCGGTTCCTGGTTCCGGGACAGGAAGAACAGCAGATGGGTGGGGCTGAGGAGGGCGGGGAAGCCGGAGGTCAGGCAGAGTGCGACGACCGCCCAGGCCGCCGTCGACAGCCAGGGGACGCCGGGGCGGCGGAGCAGCGCGTACGCGAGGACGGCGGCGGCCCCGTACAGCAGCGCCGCGCCGGTCTCCGCCCCCGTCCCGGTGCCCTTGGCCAGCAGCGCGTAGCCGAAGGCGGGGCCCGTGAGGGCGGCGAGCGCCGCGCCCGCCGCGTACAGCAGCGACCAGACGAGCGCGGCACGGCCGGCCCAGGACGGCCACGCGGCCAGGAGCCTCTTCGGTGTCAGGGCCGGAGTCGGTGTCACGGCCGGGATCGGTGTCATGGCCCGAGCGTCCCGCCGCCGGCGCCCGCTCGCGTCGGCCCCCGGTCGCCACCGCCTCCGCCGCACGGCGGAGCCGGGCTACGCTCCGAGTCGCTCCAGGGCCGTCGGGGCCTCGTCGATCGAGTCGACCAGGGCGATCCGGGCCGCCATCGGGCGGTCGGTGGCCAGGGACTCCAGGAGGGGCCAGGCCGGGAGGTGGGTGGTCCAGTGGGTGCGGTTCACCAGGACCATCGGGGTCGGGGTGCCCCGGGAGCCGTAGTAGTTCGGGGTCGCGTTGTCGAAGATCTCCTGGACCGTGCCCGCCGCGCCCGGCAGGAAGACGATGCCCGCCGTCGAACGGGCGAGCAGGCCGTCCTCCCGGGTGGCGTTCGCGAAGTACTTGGCGATGTGCGCGGCGAAGGGGTTCGGCGGCTCGTGGCCGTAGAACCAGGTGGGGATCCCGACCGAGTCCCCGCCGTGCGGCCACAGGGCCCGTACCGCGAAGGCGGCGCGCGCCCAGTCCGTCACCGACGGGGCGAAGGACGGGGCCTTGGCGAGGAGGGCGAGGGACTCGTGGAGGGCCTCGTCCTCGTGGGGCGCCAGGTAGGCGCCGAGGTTCGCGGCCTCCATCGCGCCCGGTCCGCCGCCGGTCGCCACGGTCAGCCCGGTGCGGGCCAGGGTCCTGCCGAGCCGGGCCGCCCCCGCGTACGCCTCGGTGCCCCGGCCCATCGCGTGCCCGCCCATGACGCCGACGACCCTGGCCCCGTCGAGGTGTTCGTCGAGGGCGTCGGAGACGGCGTCGTCGTGGAGGGAGCGGAGCATCGAGGAGAAGATGTCGCCGTCGGACCTGGTCCGGAGGAACCACGCGTACGCGCGGAAGTCGGGCGTCGCCTCGTACCCGGTCTCGGCGATCCCCTCGAAGAGTTCCCCGGGGGTGTAGAGCCTGGCCCGGTACGGGTCGAAGGGCAGTTCGGGGACGGGCGGGAAGACGAGGGCCCCGTCGGCGCGGACCTTGGCGGCGGCCTCCGGCTCCATGGGGCAGCCGAGGAAGACCGCGTCGGCGGTGACGGCGGTGAGCAGGGCGAAGGTCCGGTCGGTGAGGTCGATCGACTGGATCCGTTGTCCGGCGAGCGAGCCGGGGCGGGCGAGCGCCGCGTCGAACTCGGCGAGGGTGTGGATCTCGCGTCCGTGCCCGCGCGGTCCGGGCGGGCGGTGTGCCGGGGGAAGCGTCGCCATGGGCCCACGATAGGGGCCGCCGTCCCGGGCGGCCCCTCGTGGCGGCGGCTCAGCCCGCCAGTGGCAGCGCCGCCAGTTCCGCGACCGCCCAGGTCAGCGGTGCGAAGACGGCGAACAGGGCGCCCGCGCGCAGCAGGGCCGCGGTGCGCAGGACCGTGGGCGGGGCGCCGATGCGGAGGAGGGCCTCGGTGGTGTGGGCCCGGCCCTGTCGGGACTCCAGCGCGGCGGTCAGGAGGCTGGCGGTGGTGCAGGCCAGGATCAGGGCCGCGCCGAGGCCGGTGAGCGGGCCGAAGGTGTCGGCGCCGGTGTCCGCGGCGTACAGCGTGGCCGCCGCGAGGGTGCCGGAGATCACCGCGCTGACCACGCCGAGGGGGCGGCCGATGCGGCGGGACTCGTCCATCAGGACGCGGCCCGCGAGCAGCCGGGTGGCGCCCGGCCGGACGGCCTGGAGGAGCCGGCCGCAGCCGAACGCGAGGCCCGGGCCCGCCATGGCGAGGCCCACGGCGGTGAGGACCCAGCCGGCGAGGACGCCCGCCGGGTTGCCGTCGAAGCCGCCCGGCAGCGGGAGGCCGCTCCGGGAGTCGCTCTGGCCCGCGTACGTCTCGATCGCCAGGCCGACCGCCACCAGGGCGGTTCCCCAGGGCAGCCCGGACGGCATCGTCTTCTCGGCGCCCTCGGGCGCCGCGGGCGCGGTGCGGGGGCGCAGGGCGAGGCCCGCCGCCGTGGCGGCGACGACGGGCAGGACGGCGAGCAGGGTGAGGGCGGCGGCGAGCGGGATCGGCTGGTCGGCGGCGAGGAGCTCGGCGGCGGCCCCGTCGAAGGGCAGCCCGGTGATGTCGCCGCGCAGGTGCAGGTAGAACAGGAGCGCGACCACGGAGCCGAGCGTGCAGGCGACGGCCGTCGAGGCGGCGGCGATCGCGGTGAGCCGGGCGGGTCCGAGGCCGACGGCGGAGAGTCCGGGGCGCGGCCGGGTGCTGGGGTCGGTGCGGGCCACCGCGACGGCGAGCTGGACGGTGGCGGCGAGCGGGAGGGCGCACCAGAGGAGCCGCAGCACCGAGGCGGAGGACCGGTCCGGGTGGCCGACGGCGTATCCGAGGGTGCACAGCAGGAGGAAGCCCACCCCCGCGGCGGCGGCGGCGACGAGCAGCCGGCGCGTCAGGACGAGGGGGTGGGTCCCGCGGGCTAGACGGAGAGCGAGCACGCGGCGACGCCCTCCGCCCCTGACACCGGGGGTACGGCGCCGACCCGGCGTCCGTCGAGCAGGGTGACGGTGCGGTCTGCCAGCGCGGCGACCTCGCCGTCGTGGGTGGCGAGGAGCACGGTGATGCCGTGCGAGCGGGCTGCGGCCGTGAGGGTGCGCAGGACCTGCGCGCCGTCGGCCCGGTGCAGGGTGGCGGTGGGTTCGTCGGCGAAGAGGACCGACGGGGTGGTGACCAGGGCGCGGGCGATCGCGATGCGCTGGCGCTGGGAGTGGGTGAGGGCGTGCGGCCGTTGGCGGGCGCAGCCGCCGATGTCGAGCCGCTCCAGCCACTCGGTGGCGGCGGTCTTCGCGGCCCGGTGGGAGGTCCCGCGGAGCAGCAGGGGCAGGGCGGTGTTCTCCCAGCCGGTGAGCTCGGGGACGAGGCCGGGCTCGGGGTCGATCCAGCCGAAGCGGTCGCGGCGGAGCCGTTCGCGCTGGGCGGGGCCCAGGGTGTGCACGGGGCCGCTGTTGAACCAGACCTCGCCCTGCTGGGCGACGAGCTGGCCGGAGAGGCAGCGCAGGAGGGTGGTCTTGCCGCTGCCGCGCGGGCCGACGACGGCGAGGATCTCGCCTTCGCGGACGCCGAGGGAGACGCCGCTGAGGGCGTCCGAACCGCCCAGGGCGCAGTGCAGGGAACGCGCCCAGAGCACGTCGTTGTCCGGTGGGGCCATCGCGTACACCTCGATGTCGGATCCGATACTCGCCTTCCCCCGTCCGGGGGAACGAAGGGACGGGCCTGTCGGTCACTCGGCACCGTAAGGATTCAGATCCGGTTGTACGGACAGCACACGGCCCGGGCAGCCGCCATCCACTCGGATGGCGGCATACCCGGGCCGTGGGGGTCACGCCGTGAGGGCGGCGTGATGCTGGGGGACCTTTAGAGCTTGGTCCACGCCTCGGTGAGCACGTTCCGCAGGATTCCCTCGATCTCGTCGAAGGTGCCCTGGTCGGCGATCAGCGGCGGGGCCAGCTGGATGACCGGGTCGCCACGGTCGTCGGCGCGGCAGTACAGGCCGTTGTCGAACAGCGCCTTGGACAGGAAGCCGTAGAGGACGCGCTCGGTCTCCTCGTCCGTGAAGGACTCCTTGGTGACCTTGTCCTTGACGAGCTCGATGCCGTAGAAGAAGCCGTTGCCGCGGACGTCGCCGACGATCGGGAGGTCGTGCAGCTTCTTCAGGGTGTTGAAGAAGTTGCCCTCCTGGTCCAGCACGTGCTGGTTCAGGCCTTCCTTGTCGAAGATGTCGAGGTTGGCGATCGCGACCGCCGACGACACCGGGTGGCCACCGAAGGTGTAGCCGTGCAGGAAGGTGTTGTCGCCCTTGTAGAACGGCTCGGCGATGCGGTCCGAGACGATGCAGGCACCGATCGGGGAGTAGCCCGAGGTCATGCCCTTGGCGCAGGTGATCATGTCCGGCACGTAGCCGAACTTGTCACAGGCGAACATCGTGCCGAGGCGGCCGAAGGCGCAGATCGTCTCGTCGGAGACGAGCAGCACGTCGTACTGGTCGCAGATCTCGCGGACGCGCTGGAAGTAGCCGGGCGGCGGCGGGAAGCAGCCACCGGCGTTCTGCACGGGCTCGAGGAAGACGGCCGCGACGGTCTCGGGGCCCTCGAAGAGGATCTGCTGCTCGATCTGGTCGGCGGCCCAGCGGCCGAAGGCCTCGGGGTCGTCGCCGTGGATCGGGGCGCGGTAGATGTTGGTGTTCGGCACCTTGTGCGCGCCGGGGACCAGCGGCTCGAAGGGGGCCTTCAGGGCCGGCAGGCCGGTGATGGACAGGGCGCCCTGCGGGGTGCCGTGGTAGGCGACCGCACGCGAGATGACCTTGTACTTGGTGTGCTTGCCCTGCAGCTTGAAGTACTGCTTGGCGAGCTTCCACGCGGTCTCGACGGCCTCGCCGCCACCGGTGGTGAAGAAGACCTTGTTGAGGTCGCCGGGGGCGTAGTCGGCGAGGCGCTCGGCGAGCTCCACGGCCTTGGGGTGCGCGTACGACCACACGGGGAAGAACGCGAGCTCCTGGGCCTGCTTGTACGCGACCTCGGCGAGTTCCTGGCGGCCGTGTCCGGCGTTGACCACGAAGAGACCCGCGAGACCGTCGAGGTAGCGCTTGCCCTTGTCGTCGAAGATGTAGGTGCCCTCACCACGCACGATGGTGGGGACGGGGTTGTTCTCGTAGGACGACATGCGGGTGAAGTGCATCCACAGGTGGTCGTACGCGGTCTTGGACAGGTCCTGGGTCACGGTTATCGAGTTCCCCACATATAGGTCTGCTTCTTGAGCTTGAGGTAGACGAAGCTCTCGGTGGAGCGAACGCCGGGGAGGGTGCGGATGCGCTTGTTGATCACATCCAGCAGGTGATCGTCGTCCTCGCAGACGATCTCCACCATCAGGTCGAAGGAGCCCGCGGTCATCACCACGTACTCGCACTCGGCCATGGCCGTCAGGGCTTCCGCGACCGGATCCAGGTCACCCTCGACGTTGATGCCGACCATCGCCTGCCGCCGGAATCCCACGGTGAGCGGGTCGGTGACGGCGACGATCTGCATGACGCCCTGGTCGAGGAGCTTCTGGACGCGCTGCCTCACGGCTGCTTCGGAGAGGCCCACGGCCTTTCCGATCGCCGCGTAGGGGCGGCGCCCGTCCTGCTGGAGCTGCTCGATGATCGCCAGGGAGACGGCATCGATCGTCGGGGACGAACCGGTTCCGGTTCTTGGGTCTGTGCTTCGACTGGCCACGACTTCACTGTGCACCGAGATGGGCAGTCATGCAAGCCCGGAGCGATGAAATTCGTTGTGAGAAGCTCAGGATCTTGCTGAATCCGAAGTTGCGAGGGGGCGGGGCTGTTGAAAGCGTCTGTCGAGCGATTAGGCTGAGGTGTCTCGCCCACCGGGACCCCGCACAAGGACGTGCGAAGACAGAACGTGACAGGAGGGGTGGCAAGTGACCACCGAGCTGCGCCGGCTGCGTAACTACATCAACGGGGAGTTCCGCGACGCGGCAGACGGCCGCACCATCGAGGTGACCAACCCGGCCACCGGCGAGGTGTACGCCACCTCCCCGCTCTCCGGGCAGGCCGACGTCGACGCCGCCATGGAGGCCGCCGCGGCCGCCTTCCCCGCCTGGCGCGACAGCACGCCGTCCGAGCGCCAGAAGGTGCTCCTCAAGATCGCCGACGCGTTCGAGGAGCGCGCCGAGGACCTCATCGCCGCCGAGGTGCTGAACACCGGCAAGCCGACCGCCCTCGTCGCGAGCGAGGAGGTCCCGCCGATGGTGGACCAGATCCGCTTCTTCGCGGGTGCCGCCCGGATGCTCGAGGGCCGCTCGGCCGGCGAGTACATGGAGGGCATGACCTCCATCATCCGCCGCGAGCCGGTCGGCGTCTGCGCGCAGGTCGCGCCGTGGAACTACCCGATGATGATGGCCGTGTGGAAGTTCGCCCCGGCCCTCGCCGCGGGCAACACCGTCGTCCTCAAGCCCTCGGACACGACCCCCGCGTCGACCGTCCTGATGGCCGAGATCATCGGGCAGATCGTCCCCAAGGGCGTCTTCAACGTCGTCTGCGGCGACCGCGAGACCGGCAAGGCGATGGTCGAGCACCCGACCCCGGCGATGGCGTCCATCACCGGTTCGGTCCGCGCCGGCATGCAGGTCGCCGAGTCGGCGGCCAAGGACGTCAAGCGCGTCCACCTGGAGCTGGGCGGCAAGGCCCCGGTCGTCGTCTTCGAGGACACCGACATCGAGGCCGCCGTCGGCGACATCTCGGTCGCGGGCTTCTTCAACGCCGGCCAGGACTGCACGGCCGCGACCCGTGTCCTCGTGCACGAGTCCATCCACGACGAGTTCGTCGCCGCCCTCGCCAAGGCCGCAGCCGAGACGAAGACCGGTCAGCCGGACGACGAGGACGTGCTGTACGGCCCGCTCAACAACGCCAACCAGCTGAAGCAGGTCGCCGGCTTCATCGAGCGCCTCCCGGCCCACGCCAAGGTCGAGGCCGGCGGTCACCGCGTCGGCGACAAGGGCTACTTCTACGCCCCGACCGTCGTCTCCGGCCTCAAGCAGGACGACGAGATCGTCCAGAACGAGGTCTTCGGCCCGGTCATCACCGTCCAGTCCTTCACGGACGAGGCCCAGGCCCTGGAGTTCGCGAACGGCGTCGAGTACGCCCTCGCCTCCTCCGTCTGGACCAAGGACCACGCGCGCGCGATGCGCATGTCCAAGGCCCTCGACTTCGGCTGCGTGTGGATCAACACCCACATCCCGCTCGTCGCCGAGATGCCCCACGGCGGCTACAAGAAGTCCGGCTACGGCAAGGACCTCTCCGCCTACGGCTTCGAGGACTACACGCGCATCAAGCACGTCATGACCTCCCTGGGCTGATCTCCTCAGGACCCCCGCGCGGCCCCGGCACCCATGATCGACAGGGTGTCGGGGCCGCGTGCCGTCGCTCGACGGACCGTCCATTGCCGCAGCTCGCGGCGGGGCGGAATGCTGCCGGTGTGAGAGCGACAGCCAGGAAACACATGTCCCGCCGGTCCCTCCTTCGCGGCATCGGCGGTGCCGGGGCCGCGACCCTGCTCGCCGGATGCGGGGTCCCCGCCGCCTACGTCGACGAGGGCGACCGGTCCGGCCGGGACCTCTCGGCGCGCGACCGGACGCTCGAGTTCGCCAACTGGCCGCTGTACATCGACACCGACGACGACGACACCTCGAAGCGCCCCACCCTGGACGCCTTCCGGAAGCGGACCGGCATCTCCGTCCGGTACACCGAGGAGATCAACGACAACGACGAGTTCTTCGGCAAGATCAGCCCGTCCCTGATGAACCACCAGGAGACCGGGCGCGACCTGATCGTCGTCAGCGACTGGATGGCCGCCCGCTTCGTCCGCCTCGGCTGGGTCCAGGAGATGGACCGCGCCGCCCAGCCGAACGTCGCGAAGCACCTCAACCCCCAGCTCTCCGATCCCGCCTTCGACCCCGGCCGGCGGCACAGCGTGCCCTGGCAGTCCGGGATCACCGGCATCGCGTACAACCGGAAGAAGCTCGGCCGGGAGCTGCGCTCCACCAAGGAGCTGTGGGCCGACGACCTGCGCGGAAAGGTCACGCTGCTGTCCGGGCTCGACGAGTCCATGGCGCTGCTCCTGATGGGCAACGGCGTCGACGTGTCCCGGTGGACCGGCGACGACTTCCACGCCCTGTGCGAGCAGATCGAGGGGCTCGTCCGGGCCAGGCACATCCGGCGCTTCACCGGCAACGACTACATCAAGGACCTGTCCACCGGCGACGTCCTCGCCTGCCAGGCCTACTCCGGCGACGTCATCCAGCTCCAGGCCGACAACCCGGACATCGAGTTCGTCGTCCCCGAGGAGGGCGCCGAACTGTGGGCCGAGTCCCTCATGGTCCCCAACCTCGCCCAGCACAAGTCCAACGCCGAGAAGCTCGTCGACTACTACTACGAGCCCGAGGTCGCCGCCGAACTCGCCGCCTGGGTCAACTACGTCTGCCCGGTCCCGGCCGCCCAGGACGTCCTCGCGGACTCCGGCGACGAGGAGCTGGTGGCCCTGGCCGAGGACCCGCTGATCTTCCCGGACGCCGACATGCGCGGCCGGCTCGCCATCGCCCGCGACATCACCGCCGAGGAGCGCCAGGGGTTCGCGAAGAGGTGGAACTCGATCGTCGGCCTGTGAGTTGAGCGATCATGACGGACGCGCGCATCAACCCCCTTGTCACCTATGGCCTGTTCCTCGCCTGGGCCGTGCACGACGCCGAGGAGCTCGTGCGCGGGCCGCGCTGGGTCCGGGAGAACCTGCCGGCGCTGCGCGAGCGGTGGCCCGGAGTGCCGGAGTCGTGTGGAAGGCCGTCGAGTCCGTCGACGAGCGTGAATTCGCCGCCGCCGTCGGGGTGATGGCGGTGATCGTCGGCGCCGCCTCCGTGGCGGGCGCGCGCTCCGGCGGCCGGTCGGCCTTCTATCAGGGGGCGGTGACCGGCTTCGGGCTGCACGGGCTCGTCCATCTCGCGCAGGCCGCCGTCGTACGGGACGCGACCCCCGGCGCGCCCACCTCGCCGCTCGTCGTCATCCCCTTCTCCCTGTGGGCCCGCGCCCGGCTGCGGCGGGCCGGGGTGCTGCGGCCGGTCCGGCTCGGGGGAGTGGTGACGGGGCTCGCGGTGGCGGCGGGGGCGACGGTGGTCTCGCACGCCGTGGGGCGCAGGGTCGCCGCTCGCTTCTGAACGCGCTCAAAAACAACCACCCCTCTTTTCTGAACACGTTCAAGAGGGGTGTACGTTGTCCCCATGAGCGACACGAACGGGCCGAGAGCCCTTCTCACGCGCATCCGCGTCTGGCTGATCGTCTTCGTCGTCTGCCTGGTGCTCAGCGGGGCCACCGCCTTCCCGCTGGTCACCGAACTCCGGCTCCTCGACTCCGCGTTGGCCGGGTGGGCCGATCCGGTGGCCGAGGCGCTGCCCCGGCTCGCCGAGTGGATCCACCGGGTGCGGGGCGGCCTCGACACGGCCGACGCCGAAGCCCCGTACCTGCTCTACGGCACCGACTGGCTGGCCTTCGCCCACCTCGTCATCGCGGTCGCCTTCTACGGCCCCTACCGCGACCCCGTCCGCAACATCTGGGTCATCGAGTTCGGCATGATCGCCTGCGTCGGCATAGTCCCACTGGCTCTGATCTGCGGACCGATCCGGGGCATCCCCTTCTGGTGGTCGGTCATCGACATGTCCTTCGGCGTCATCGGCATCCTGCCGCTGCTCCACGTCCGCCGGATGATCAAGCGACTTGAGGCCGCTCATTCCGGCAGGCCGTAGGCCGCCACCATCAGGCGCAGGGCCGTCTTGTTCATGTCCTGGCCCTTGGCGTCGGTCGCGTTGACGCTGTAAACGAGGGTGCGGGCGCCGTCGCGGGTCGAGGCGATGGCCGTGTTGTAGCCCCAGCGGCCACCGGTCTTGCCCCAGACCTCCCGCCCGCCGAGCTTCTTCATCGACAGACCGGCGGAGAACGCGGCCGGGTTGCCGCTCGTGAAGTCCGGGACCTTCGGGAGCGTGAACATCTCCTCCAGGAGCGGGCCGCGCACCACGCCGCCCTTGAACAGGACCTGCGTGAATCGCTCCAGGTCGGCGGTGGTCGAGATCAGGTCCCCCGCCGCCCAGCCGTCCGTGACCCCCCACACCGACACGTCGCGCAGTCCGGTCGAGCCGTCGTCGAGCCGCATCGTCTGGTAGCCGTGGTTGTACGGGCCGCGGATCTCCGGGTCCGCGCCCGGGAAGTACGTGTCCCGCAGCCCGAGCGGCCGCAGGATCCGCCGCTCCACCTGGTGCTCGTACGAGTCGCCCGTGACCCGCTCCACGATCAGCCCGGCGATCGTGTACCCGATGTTCAGGTAGTGCTGCTTCGTGCCCGGCCGGAACTCGCGCGGCTGCGAGGTCGCCGAGCGGACCAGCTCCTCCGGGGTGTGGACGGTGAAGCGGTTCGCGTACCACTCCTCGACGGTCTCCCCGGGCGTGTCGGCGGCCGGGATGCCGTGCGTGTGGTTCAGGAGCTGGCGCACGGTCACCGTGGCGTAGCGGCCGGGGATCAGGTCCGGGAGGTACGACTTGGCGGGCCGGTCCAGATCGATCCGGCCCTCGGCGGCCAGCTGGAGGACGGTCGCGGCGGTGAACACCTTCGTCACCGAACCGGCCCGGAAGCGGGCGGCCGGGTCCGCCGGGGCGTTCGACTCCAGGTCGTGGACGCCGGCGCTGCCCTGCCAGGAGCCCTCGGTGCCGCCGACCCGGACCAGCGCGGCCGTCGCGTCGGCCCGGGGGAGTCCCGCGATCACCGCGCTCAGGTCGGGGCTCGACGCCTGGGACGCGGCCGTCGCCGCGGCCGGGGCCGCGAAGGCCGGGGTGAGCGCCGGGCCGGCCGCGACGCCCAGGACCAGCGCGGCGGCGAGCAGGGTGCGGGTGGACTTCCTCATGGTCAACTCCGGTGGTGTGAGCCGTTGTTCTCGATGGCTCCATCCTGCTGACCTGCGGCGATCCACGGATCGCCCGCACCGGCGGTCTTCGGCGGGCCCGTTCCTCCCCGGCGCGGGGGAGGAACGGGGCCGGCTCATCCCCCGGGCGGGGGAGAGCCCGCCGCGACCAGACCCGTCTCGTACGCGCAGATCACCGCCTGGATGCGGTCCCGCAGCCCCAGCTTGGCGAGCACGTTCCCCACATGAGTCTTCACCGTGTGGTCGCTGACCACCAGCTCCGCCGCGATCTCGGCGTTCGACAGGCCCCGCGCGAGCAGCAGCAGCGTCTCGCGCTCCCGGCCGGTGAGCACGTCGAGCCGCGGATCGGTCCGCCGCGGGCCGCCCGCCGTGTACTGCTCCACCAGGCGTCGCGCCACGGACGGCGCGAGCAGCGAGTCGCCCGCCGCCACCACCCGTACCGCGTGCACCAGATCGTCCCGCCGCACGTCCTTGAGGAGGAAACCGCTCGCGCCCGCGTGCAGCGCCTCGTACACATACGCGTCGGTGTCGAAGGTCGTCAGCATCACCGTCCGGCAGCCGGACTCCGCGCTGATCGCCCGGCAGGCCTCGATGCCGTCCGTCCGGGGCATCCGGATGTCGAGCAGCGCCACGTCCGGCGCGAGCCGGCGCACCGCCTCGACGGCCTCCGTGCCGTCCCCGGCCTCCGCCACCACCTCGATGTCCGGCTGCGCGTCCAGGATCATCGCGAAGCCGCTGCGGACCAGTTCCTGGTCGTCCGCGACCACCACGCGGATCGTCATTCCTTCTCCTCCCCCACGGGCAGCAGGACCCGCACCTCGAACCCCCGGCCGCCGGGACCGGCGCCCGTCTCCGCCGTCCCGCCGTGCGCGGCGGCCCGCTCCCGGATGCCGACCAGACCGTGCCCGCCGGGACCGCCCTGCGGGCCGCGCCCGTCGTCGGTCACCGTGATCCGCAGGACGCCGTCGGCGTGGGCGAGCCGGACGTCGACCGCACGGGCCCGGGCGTGCTTCACCACGTTCGTCAGCGCCTCCTGCACGATCCGGTAGACGCTCGCCCCGGTCGCCGCGGGCAGCGCACGTACCCCGCCCTCCGTCGCGTACCCGACGGTCAGACCGCCGGCCCGCACCCGCTCCAGGAGTGCGGGGAGGTCCACGAGGTCCGGCTGCGGCTCCCGCGGGGCCGCCGTCTCACCGCCCTCGCGCAGCAGGCCCAGCATCTGCCGCAGCTGCACCATCGCCTCCCGGCCCGTCGCCGAGATCGCCTCGAACGCCGCCTCGGCGCGCTCCGGCGCCGCCCGCACCGCGACCGGGCCCGCCTCCGCCTGCACCACCATGAGACTCACCGCGTGCGACAGGATGTCGTGCATCTCCCGGGCGATCCTGGCCCGTTCACGCGCGGCGGCCTGCTCGGCCTCCACCCGCTGCGCCCGCTGCCGGGCGTCGGTGAGCCGCCCGAAGACATAGGCCGCGCCGAACACGAAGAGGGAGAAGGTCAGTTCGCGCACCGACTGGGTGTTGAGCCACACCGAGGCCGGCACCGCGACCACCATGAGCGCCGCCGTCACCAGCCGCTGCCACGGCGCCGCGAGCACCGCGATCGTGTAGACGCTCACCAGACCCGTGTACGGCAGCGGCTGCCCCGGCCCCTCGACGGCCAGCTTGTACAGCGCGCTCGTCGCCAGGATCGCCAGCAGCACCGTCATCGGCGCCCGTCGCCGCCACACCAGCGGCACCACGGTGAGCGTCGTCAGTCCGTACGCCGGCCAGGTCGCCGGTTCGAGCTCGGGCCCGCGCGGCACCACGAACGGCATCGTCATCGCCGCCTGCACGACGAGAGCCAGTCCGATGTCCACCGCCCGGGGATGGGCGGCCCCCCAGGTGCGCAGCTCCCGCATCCCCCGTATGCGCATTACGGCTTGCGGCCCACCGCGCCGAACTGCGCCACCACGGCTCCCTCGTCGGAGCGCCACCGGGAGCAGGACACGATGCCCGGCTCAAGGAGGTCGAGGCCGTCGAAGAAGGAGGCGAACTCCTCGCGGGTGCGGGCGGTGATCGGCGGCGTCGCGTTCTCGTTCCAGAACTCCATCGCCGCCTTGTTGCCCTCGCCGCCGAGCTCCTGCTCCAGCGTCGGATGGGTCAGCACCAGGTAGCTGCCGGAGGGGACGGCGGCCATCAGGGTCCGCACGACCGACCGGGCCTTGTCGGTGTCCAGCACGAAATTGAGGATGCCGAGCATCATCACCGCGACCGGGCGGGACAGGTCGAGCGTGCCGACGGCCGCCGCCACGATCCGCTCCGGGTCGTGGGCGTCGGCGTCGACGTACTCCGTGACCCCCTCCGGGGCGCTCGTCAGGAGCGCCCGGGCGTGCGTGAGGACGATCGGGTCGTTGTCGACGTAGACGATCCGGGCGTCGGGGGCGACCCGCTGCGCCACCTCGTGGGTGTTGTCGGCGGTCGGCAGGCCCGTACCGATGTCCAGGAACTGGCGGACGCCCGCCTCGGCGGCCAGATGGGTCACCGCGCGGCCGAGGAACGCCCGGTCCGCGCGGGCCACTTCGCCGATGCTCGGATAGAAGCCGGTGACCTGGTCGCCGACGGCGCGGTCCACCGGATAGTTGTCCTTGCCGCCCAGCCAGTAGTTCCACACCCGGGCGTTGTGGGCGATGTCGGTCCTGATCCGGTCGTTCATTCGCGAGCCTTTCGCAGCACGGCGGCGAGTGCGTCGACCCGGTTCGTGGTGACCGAGTCGACCCCGTTCTTGATCAGCTTACGCATGGTGCGCTTGGTGTCCGCCGTCCAGGCCGAGACCAGCAGCCCGTCCCGGTGGACCCGCTCGGTCAGCTCCCGACTCACCAGGCCGAAACGGTAGTTGAGCCACTTCGGCCGTACGGCGTCGAGCAGCATGCGGCGGGGCGGGGCGAGAGACGTCCACGTCAGGGCGATCTCGGCGGCCGGGTCGGCGGCCCGCACCTGGAGCATGGCGACCGCGCCCGCGCAGTAGGAGACGCGCTCGCCGGCCCCGCACTCGCGGACCGTCCGGACGATCGTGCGGACCGAGTCCTCGTTCCCGCCGGGCAGGTCCAGCATCAGCCGGTGGTCCCCCGCGGTGAGCAGCGCCTCGCGCAGGGTCGGCACCCCGCCGAAGGTGAGCTCGTGCAGCAGCTCGTGCGAGAGGCCGGAGAGCGGCCGGTCGTGGCCCCACAGCCGCTTCAGGGTGTCGTCGTGGAGGAGGACGGGCACCCCGTCCTTCGTCAGCCGGACGTCGATCTCGACCGCGTCCGCCCCCTGCTCGATCGCCGAGGCGATCGAGGGGAGCGTGTTCTCACGGACGCGGTACGGGTCGCCGCGGTGGGCGACGACAGTCACAGGGCGCATGGCCCCATTCTCGTCGCCGTCAGCGCGCCAGCCAGTCGTTCGTGTACGTGTCGATCTCGGTGGCGATCCGGGCCTTGCCGTCCGCGTCGAGGAAGGAGGCCTCCACCGCGTTCTTGGCGAGGGCGGCGACACCGCGCTCGTCGAGGCCGAGGAGACGGGCGGCGACGGCGTACTCGTTGTTGAGGTCCGTGCCGAACATCGGCGGGTCGTCGCTGTTGATCGTCACGAGGACCCCGGCGTCGACGAACTGCCGGATCGGGTGCTCGTCCAGGGTGGCGACGGCCCGGGTGGCGATGTTCGACGTCGGGCAGACCTCCAGGGCGATCCGGTGCTCGGCGAGGTACGCCAGGAGCGCCGGGTCCTGGGCGGAGCTGGTGCCGTGGCCGATGCGCTCGGCGCCCAGCTCGCGGATCGCGTCCCAGACGGTCTGGGGGCCCGTCGTCTCGCCGGCGTGCGGGACGGAGTGGAGGCCGGCCGCGCGGGCCAGGTCGAAGTACGGCTTGAACTGCGGGCGCGGCACACCGATCTCCGGGCCGCCGAGACCGAAGGAGACCAGGCCCTCCGGGCGCAGCCCGTCCGTGGTGGCGAGCCGCGCGGTCTCCTCGGCGGAGACCAGGCCGGCCTCGCCGGGGATGTCGAAGCACCAGCGCAGGACCGTGCCGAACTCGGCCTCGGCGGCCTTGCGGGCGTCCTCGATCGCCGCCATGAAGGCGCGCTCGTCGATGCCGCGGCGGGTGGAGGAGTACGGGGTGATGGTCAGCTCGGCGTAGCGGATGTTCTGCCGGGCCATGTCCCGCGCGATCTCGAAGGTCAGCAGCCGGACGTCCTCCGGGGTGCGGACCAGGTCGACGACGGACAGGTAGACGTCGATGAAGTGGGCGAAGTCCGTGAACGTGAAGTAGTCGGCGATCGCCTCCGGGTCCGTGGGGACCTTGGAGTCCGGGTGCCGGGCCGCGAGCTCGGAGACGATCCGCGGGGACGCGGAGCCGACGTGGTGGACGTGCAGCTCGGCTTTGGGAAGTCCCGCGATGAAGGCGTGGAGATCGGTCATCCGATCATCGTAGGCCGGGCCGTTCCCTCGCAGGGGCGAGGTCGTAACATGACGTGACCACAATGGGGGAGGCCCATGTCTGACAACCGAGACCAGTCGCGGGGCGGGTACGACCCGACGGACCCGTGGGCTCCGCCGAACCGCGACGGGGTGGAACTGAGCAAGCCGGCGACGCCGTCGCCCTCGCCGGTGCACGACCAGCCGACCATGACGTCCTTCCCGGCCGCGCCGGGAGGCCCCGGCACGCCCGGCGGGGACGTCCCGCCGCCGCCGGTCGCCCCCGGCGGCCCGGCGGCCACGCCCGGGTACGGCTACCCGGCGGCCACGCCGCCGGCGGGCGGGTACGGCTACCCGGCGGCGACGCCGACCCCGGCCACCTCGGGGTACGGCTACCCCGGCTACGGGCAGACCGGCCAGCCCGGCTGGCAGCAGGCCCCGTCCAACGGCATGGGGACGACCGCGATGGTGCTCGGCATCATCGCGGTGGCCGGATTCTGTATGTACGGCCTCGGGGTGATCCTCGGCGTCCTGGCACTGATCTTCGGCATCATCGGTCTGAAGAAGGTCGGCCGGGGCGAGGCGACGAACCGGGGCATGGCGATCGCGGGCATCGTGCTGGGGTCGATCGGCACGCTGGTCAGCGCCGTCTTCCTGGGCTTCATCATCTGGGCGATCGCGCAGGACTCCTCGTCCTTCGACGAGGGGTACGACGAGGACCCGTTCGCCTCGGTCCTGCAGATCGAGCAGAGCGGTCGCTGACGCCCGTACACACGCGAAGGGCCCCGCACCTCCCCGAGGCGCGGGGCCCTTCGCGTGTCACGCGGCGCGCAGCCGCTCCCGCGCCTCCATCAGCGCGAAGCCCAGCAGATTGAGCCCGCGCCAGCGCGCCGGGTCGTGGGCGCCGGGGTCGTCGGCGGCGAGTCCGATGCCCCAGACGCGGTCCAGCGGGCTGGCCTCCACCAGGACCCGCTCGCCCGTGCCCACGAGGAAGGCGCGCAGGGCCTCGTCCGAGGAGAACTTGTGGACGCTGCCCTCGACGACGATCCCGAACCGCTCGCGCTCCCAGACCGCGTCGTCGAAGCCGCGGACGAGCCGGCCCGCCTTCTTGGCCTCCGCGGGGGTACGGGCGGTCAGCGCGGCCCGCTCGGCGTCGGCGTCCCGGAAGAGGCGGGCCTTGGCGGCCATCATCCAGTGCTCGGCGGTCGCGTAGGCCACGCCGTCGACCTCGAAGGGCGCCGGCCACCACTGGCTCAGACAGCTCTTCGTCAGCTGTCCGTCCGGGGCCGGACGGTGGCCCCAGAAGTGCAGCCACTTCACCCTGTCACCCCTGGTGACCTGCTGCGTCAGCTCTTCGATCTTGGTCATACATGCGAGTCTGGCATCCGCCACGGACACTCCGTACGGAGATTTTCAGGCCACCTCGACACATGGTCGACCGAATCCGTCGCGTAACCAAAAGGCAACAACGGAATCCCTTGTTGGGTGGTCGTCCCTCTGTCAGGATCGGCACTCAATTCGAGCTGGGACAACGGAGAGCGTCATGACCAACCGCTTCCAGGTGACGGACCGCTTCGCGGACGGCGCGCAGTACATCGGCGGAAGGCTTCGCGCCGGAACCTCAGGTCAGGAACACAGCGTGATCGACCCGGCGACGGGCGAGAGCGTCTACACCTACGCCCTCGCCTCCACGGCCGACGTGGACGAGGCCGTCGCCGCCGCCAAGGCCGCCTTCCCCGGCTGGGCGGGAGCCACCCCGGGCGAGCGCTCCGACGCGCTGCACCGCCTCGCGGGGGTCCTCGCCGACTGGGCCGAGGACATCGCCAGGGTGGAGTCGCTCCAGTGCGGCAAGCCGCTCAAGCTGACCACCGAGTTCGACGTGCCCGGCACGATCGACAACACGGCCTTCTTCGCGGGGGCGGCCCGCCACCTCCAGGGCCAGTCGGCCGCCGAGTACACCGGCGACCACACCTCGTACATCCGGCGCGAACCGATCGGCGTCGTCGGCTCCATCGCCCCCTGGAACTACCCGCTCCAGATGGCCGCCTGGAAGATCCTCCCGGCGATCGCCGCCGGCAACACGATCGTCCTGAAGCCCGCCGAGCTCACCCCGCTGACCTCGCTGATGTTCGCGCAGGCGGCGAAGGAGGCCGGCATCCCCGACGGTGTCATCAACATCGTCAGCGGCGCCGGGCGCGTCGTCGGCGAGCACCTCGTCGGCCACCCCGACGTCGTCATGACCTCCTTCACCGGCTCCACCCCCGTCGGCAAGCGGGTCGCCGAGGTCGCCACCGCCACCGTGAAGCGGCTCCACCTCGAACTCGGCGGCAAGGCCCCGTTCCTCGTCTTCGACGACGCCGACCTGGAGGCCGCCGCCCAGGGCGCGGTCGCCGCCTCCCTCATCAACAGCGGCCAGGACTGCACCGCCGCCACGCGCGCGTACGTCCAGCGCCCGCTCTTCGACGCCTTCGTCGCCCGGGTCGCCGAGCTCATGGAGACCGTCCGCGTCGGCGACCCCTTCGAGTCCGGCACCGACCTCGGACCGCTCGTCAGCCACCGTCACCGCGACAGCGTCGCCGGCTTCGTCGAGCGCGCCCGCGGCTACGCCACGGTCGTCACCGGCGGAGAAGCCCCTGGTGGAGAGCTCAAGAACGGCGCATACTACCGTCCCACCCTGATCATCGGTGCCGCGCAGGACAGCGAGGTCGTGCAGTCGGAGATCTTCGGTCCGGTCCTGGTGGCCCTGCCCTTCGACGGCGACGACGAGGGCATCAGGCTCGCCAACGACACCCCCTACGGCCTCGCCGCCTCCGCGTGGAGCCGGGACGTCTACCGGGCCAACCGTGCCACGCGGGAGATCAAGGCGGGATGTGTGTGGGTCAACGACCACATCCCGATCATCAGCGAGATGCCCCACGGAGGCACCAAGGCCTCCGGCTACGGAAAGGACATGTCGGCCTACTCCTTCGAGGAGTACACGCAGGTCAAGCATGTGATGTTCGACAACACCGCGGTGGCGGCGAAGGACTGGCACCGCACGATCTTCGGGGACCGATAGCAATCCGCCGCCCGACCAGCGGCCCACTCATCCCGAAAGGGCACAGCGCATGGAGCAGTACGAGCCCGACAGCCTGTCCGCCGCGCAGCTGGCGGCGATACGGCGGAGCATGACGAGCGGCCGGGGCGCCCTCAGCCGCCGTTCGATGCTGCGCGCGGGCGGCGTCGGCGCCCTCACGGTCGGCGGTCTCGCCGGCCTGAGCGCCTGTGGCATCCCGCCGGCCAAGCGTGAGGGCAACGGCCCCGCGTCCATCGACGCCTCGGCCAAGGAGAAGAGCGTCGCCTTCTCCAACTGGACCGAGTACATGGACGTCAGCGAGGACGAGAAGTCCCGCCCGACCCTGGAGGCGTTCGCCAAACGCACCGGGATCAAGGTCAAGTACACCGAGGACATCAACGACAACGTCGAGTTCTTCGGCAAGATCAAGCCGCAGCTCGCGGCCGGCCAGGACACCGGCCGCGACCTGATCTGCGTCACCGACTGGCTCGCCGCCCGCATCATCCGGCTCGGCTGGGCCCAGAAGCTCGACCCGGCCAACCTGCCCAACGCGTACGCGAACCTGTCCTCGCAGTTCCGCCGCCCCGACTGGGACCCGGGCCGCTCCTACTCGTACCCGTGGACGGGCATCTCGACCGTCATCGCGTACAACTCCAAGGCGACCGGCGGCAAGAAGGTCGACTCGGTCACCCAGCTCCTCGACGACCCCTCGCTCAAGGGCCGGGTCGGCTTCCTCACCGAGATGCGCGACTCCGTCGGCATGACCCTGCTCGACATGGGCAAGGACCCGGGGAACTTCACGGACGCCGACTACGACGCGGCGATCGGCCGCCTCCAGAAGGGCGTCGACAAGAAGCAGATCCGCCGCTTCACCGGCAACGACTACACCTCGGACCTGGACAAGGGCGACATAGCCGCCTGTCTCGCCTGGGCCGGAGACATCATCCAGCTCCAGGCGGACAACCCGGACATCAAGTACGCGATCCCGTCCGCCGGTTACATCACCTCCAGCGACAACCTGCTCGTCCCCGCGCAGGCCCGGCACAAGACGAACGCCGAGAAGCTCATCGACTACTACTACGAGCTTCCCGTCGCCGCCCAGCTCGCCGCGTACATCAACTACGTCTGCCCCGTCGACGGGGTGAAGGACGAGCTCACCAAGATCGACCCCGAGCTCGCGAACAACACGCTGATCCTCCCGGACAAGGCCATGGCCAAGAAGTCGCACGCCTTCCGCTCGCTCAGCAGCGCGGAGGAGACGGCGTACGAGGAGAAGTTCGCCAAGCTCATCGGCGCCTGAGTCCGGCCTCGTCCACCTCTCTCACTCCCTGGGACCGCAACCCATGACTGACAAGACTGCTCACACTGGAAAGAACACGGGCGGCGGCGACGTCCGTCTCACCGGGATCAGCAAGTCGTACGGCTCCTTCAACGCCGTCCACCCGCTCGACCTGACCGTCCCGCAGGGCTCCTTCTTCGCCCTGCTCGGCGCCTCCGGCTGCGGCAAGACCACCACGCTGCGCATGATCGCCGGCCTGGAGGACCCCACCACCGGCACCGTCTTCCTCGGCGACACGGACGTCACCGACCTCCCGCCGTACAAGCGGCCGGTCAACACCGTCTTCCAGTCCTACGCGCTCTTCCCGCACATGGACATCTCCGAGAACATCGCCTTCGGCCTGCGCCGCCGCGGCATCAAGTCGGTGAAGAAGCAGGTCGACGACATGATCGACCTCGTCCAGCTCGGCGAGCACGCCCACAAGAAGCCGCACCAGCTCTCCGGCGGCCAGCAGCAGCGCGTCGCCGTGGCCCGCGCGCTCATCAACCACCCGCAGGTGCTGCTCCTCGACGAGCCGCTCGGCGCCCTCGACCTCAAGCTGCGCCGCCAGATGCAGCTGGAGCTCAAGCGGATCCAGACCGAGGTCGGCATCACCTTCGTGCACGTCACCCACGACCAGGAGGAGGCCATGACCATGGCCGACCAGGTCGCGGTCATGAACGGCGGCCGGGTCGAGCAGCTCGGTGCCCCCGCCGACCTGTACGAGAACCCGCAGACCACCTTCGTCGCCAACTTCCTCGGCACCTCGAACCTGATCGAGGCCGAGGTCCTGGAGACCGGCTCCGACGTGCTCGTCACGGCCGGCGGCGGCAAGCTCAAGGTCCCCGGCGACCGCTGTACCCCGGCCGTCCGCCAGGGCGGCAAGGTCCTCGTGGGCGTCCGCCCCGAGAAGATCTCGCTCGCGCACGCCGACGACGCGGGCTCGATCGCCGACGGCCGCAACCGGGTGACCGGCCGGATCGTCGACTCCTCCTTCATCGGTGTCTCCACCCAGTACGTGGTGAACTCCCCGGCGGGCGCGGAGCTCCAGGTCTACGAGCAGAACATCGAGAGGGACGCGCGACTCCGCCCCGGTGCCGAGGTCGTCCTGCACTGGAACCCGGCCCACACCTTCGGCCTCGACGCGGCGCAGGACATCGACGCGGGCGTGGAGACGGTGGAGGACGCCGGATGAGTACCTCCACGCTCACGAAAGAGGCCGCGGACCCGATAGAGGAACCGGTTCTGCGCAAGCCCTCCACCCGCAAGCGGCTGGTCCCGTACTGGCTGCTGCTGCCCGGCATCGTCTGGCTGCTCGTCTTCTTCGCGCTGCCGATGATCTACCAGGCCTCCACCTCGGTGCAGACCGGCTCCCTGGAGAAGGGCTTCGAGGTCACCTGGCACTTCCAGACCTACTGGGACGCCTTCCAGGAGTACTGGCCGCAGTTCGTCCGCTCCCTGCTGTACGCCGGGACCGCGACCCTGCTCTGCCTGCTGCTCGGCTACCCGCTGGCGTACCTGATCGCCTTCAAGGCCGGCCGCTGGCGCAACCTGCTCCTCGTCCTCGTCATCGCGCCGTTCTTCACCAGCTTCCTCATCCGCACGCTCGCGTGGAAGACGATCCTGGCCGACGACAGCGTGGTGGTGGAGGCGCTCAACGCCCTCCACTTCCTGGACGTCACCAGCTGGCTCGGCTGGACCGAGGGCGACCGCGTCCTCGCCACCCCGATGGCGGTGGTCTGCGGTCTCACGTACAACTTCCTGCCCTTCATGATCCTGCCCCTCTACACCTCCCTGGAGCGGATCGACGGCCGGCTGCACGAGGCCGCGCAGGACCTGTACGCCTCCCCGGCGACCACCTTCCGCAAGGTGACCTTCCCGCTGTCGATGCCCGGCGTCGTCTCCGGCACCCTGCTCACCTTCATCCCGGCGAGCGGTGACTACGTCAACGCCGAACTGCTCGGCTCGACCGACACCAAGATGGTCGGCAACGTCATCCAGTCGCAGTTCCTGCGCGTCCTCGACTACCCGACGGCGGCCGCGCTCTCCTTCATCCTCATGGCGATCGTGCTCGGCATGGTCACCGTCTACATCCGCCGTGCGGGAACGGAGGACCTGGTCTGATGCGCTGGATCCGCAAGAACCTGGTCGTCATCGCGGGCCTGCTCACGCTCGCGTACATGATCCTGCCGAACCTCGTGGTGATGGCCTTCTCCTTCAACAGGCCGAAGGGACGCTTCAACTACTCCTGGCAGGAGTTCTCGCTCGACGCCTGGAAGGACCCCTGCGGCGTCGCCGACATGTGCGAGTCGCTCTCGCTCTCGCTCCAGCTCGCCGCCTGGGCGACGCTCGGCGCCGTCGTCCTCGGCACGATGATCGCCTTCGCGCTGGTCCGCTACCGCTTCCGGGCGCGCGGCGCGATCAACTCGCTGATCTTCCTGCCGATGGCGATGCCCGAGGTCGTCATGGCCGCCTCGCTGCTCACGCTCTTCCTCAACATGGGCATCGAGCTGGGCTTCTGGACGGTCCTGATCGCCCACATCATGTTCTGTCTGTCGTTCGTCGTGACGGCGGTCAAGGCCCGGGTCATGTCCATGGACCCGCGCCTGGAGGAGGCCGCGCGCGACCTCTACGCCGGGCCCACGCAGACCTTCCTGCGGGTCACCCTGCCGATCGCCGCGCCCGGCATCGCCGCCGGCGCGCTGCTCGCCTTCGCGCTCTCGTTCGACGACTTCATCATCACCAACTTCAACGCGGGCTCCACCGTCACCTTCCCCATGTTCGTCTGGGGCTCGGCGCAGCGCGGAACCCCCGTTCAGATCAACGTCATCGGCACCGCGATGTTCGTCCTCGCGGTACTGATGGTCGCGGCCGGGCAGATCATCACGAACCGGCGCAAGAAAACAGCAACGGCCTGAGCGAAAGACGTCTCAGGCACCGAAGGAGTTGGAAACCATGGCCCCAGTCGCCATGCGTCTCGCTGCACAATCTCTCTCCGACGCCCAGCCCGTCCCCTTCTGGCTGGAAGACCCCGGCAAGCCCGGAGCCCTGCCCGCCCTCACCGGCACCGAGAAGTGCGATCTCCTCGTGGTCGGCGGCGGATACAGCGGACTGTGGACCGCGCTCCTCGCCAAGGAGCGCGACCCCTCCCGGGACGTCGTACTGATCGAAGGCCGCGAGGTGGGCTGGGCCGCCTCGGGCCGCAACGGAGGCTTCTGCGCGGCCTCCCTCACCCACGGCTTCGGCAACGGACTCGCCCGCTGGCCGGGCGAACTGCCCAAGCTGGAGCGGCTCGGCGAGCGCAACCTCGACGCCATCGAGGAGACCGTCGCCCGCTACTCCCTGGACTGCGAGTTCGAGCGCACCGGCGAGATCGACGTCGCCACCGAGCCGTACCAGGTGGACGAGCTCCACGAGTGGTACGAGGAGGCCGGCCGGCTCGGTCTCGCCGAGGGCCTGGAGTTCCTGGACCGGGACGCCGTACGGGCCGAGGTCGACTCGCCGACCTTCCTCGGCGGCATGTGGGACAAGCGCGGCGTCGCCATGGTCCACCCCGCCAAGCTCGCCTGGGGCCTGAAGCGGGCCTGCCTCGACCTGGGCGTCCGGATCTACGAGAACACCCCCGGGCTCCAGCTGGTCTCGGTGGGCGCCGGAATGGGCGTCCGCACCCCGTACGGCAAGGTCGTCGCCGGCCGGGTCGCGCTCGGCACCAACGTCTTCCCGTCGCTGGTCAGGCGCGTCCGGGCGTACACCGTCCCGGTCTACGACTACGCCCTGATGACCGAGCCGCTCAGCCCCGAGCAGCTCGCCTCGGTCGGCTGGAAGAACCGGCAGGGACTCGGCGACTCCGCCAACCAGTTCCACTACTTCCGGATCACCGCCGACCACCGCATCCTGTGGGGCGGCTACGACGCGGTGTACCCGTACGGCGGCAAGCTCAGCGCCGAGATGGACCACCGCCCGGAGACGTACCTCAAGCTCGCCGAGCACTTCTTCCGCTGCTTCCCGCAGCTGGAGGGGCTCCGCTTCAGCCACGCCTGGGGCGGTGCGATCGACACCTGCTCGCGCTTCTCGGCCTTCTTCGGCACGGCCCACCAGGGCAAGGTGGCGTACGCGGCCGGGTTCACCGGGCTCGGCGTCGGCGCCACCCGCTTCGGCGGGGACGTGATGCTCGACCTGCTCGCGGGGGAGCGCACCGAGCGCACCGACCTGCAGATGGTCCGCTCCAAGCCGCTGCCGTTCCCACCCGAGCCGGTCGCCTGGGCCGGAATCGGCATCACCAAGTGGTCGCTCGCCCGCGCCGACGAGAACGGCGGCCGGCGCAATCTGTGGCTGAAGGCCATGGACCGGCTCGGCCTCGGCTTCGACAGCTGAGCACCACTGTGACGCAGGTCACAACCGGACGGTAGTCGAAGCCGCGTAAGAGAAGCCCCCGTACCCGCTCTCTCCGGGTGGACATCGAGTCCACACGGAGAGGAGAACGTCGCGATGACTGGTACGGGGGCTTCTGGCGCCAAGGCCGCGGTGGAGTGGCTCGCCTCGGTCGCGCCGGATCCCGAGGCCTGCCGGTGGGAGTGGGAGCGCAACCCCCACGGGGTCGCGCTGCTGCCCGCCGGCAGGCGCTGGGACGTGCTGATCCTGCCGGGGGAGCTCGGCTATCCCACGCTCGACGTGCTGACCCGGCTCGTGGACCGGCCCGGCCCGGTCCTGGCCGACTTCGGTGAGGCCCGGATGGGCTTCTTCGTCCCGCCGGGCACCGCCGCCCGCTGGCTCGGCACCGGGGTGCGCGGCGCGGGCTCCGGCACCTGGATCGTCGTCCCGTACCCGGGGCGGGTGACCGGTGCGGCGCGCTGGCTGGTGGCGCCGGACGGCCTGGGCACCCTCACCGACGCCTCGCTCCTGGAGCTGGCGATGCACGAGGCGGCGGGTCAACTGGCCAGGGGGCAGGCGGGATCCGAGTAGAGCCCCGGCCGTACAGAGGTCTTGACCACTTGATTGGTCTGGACCATGCTGTGGCGCGCTCCACCTCGATTCCCCCACACCCGGAGGCAGTTGTGGACCGCACCAGACCCCTCACCCTGCTCCTGGCGGGCTCCCTCGCCGCCGGCGGGCTCCTCGCACTCACCCCCGCGGCCCAGGCCGCCGACACCGAACTCGCCCGCAACGGCGGCTTCGAAGTCGGCCTCGACGGCTGGAGCTGCACGGCGGGCAGCGGCGCCGTCGTCCCGTCACCCGTACACGGCGGGACGAAGGCGCTCCAGGCGACCCCGGCCGGCAGCGACAACGCCAGGTGCTCCCAGACCGTCACCGTCAAACCCAACTCCAGCTACACCCTGAGCGGCTGGGTCCGCGGCAGCTACGTCTACCTCGGCGCCTCCGGCACCGGCACCACCGACGTCTCCACCTGGACGGCCTCCGCCCCCGACTGGCAGAAGCTCAGCACCTCGTTCACCACGGGCGCCTCCACCACCTCGGTCACGATCTACACCCACGGCTGGTACGGCACCCCCGCCTACCAGGCCGACGACCTCTCCCTGTACGGCCCCGGCGGCGATCCGGTCCAGCTCCCGACCGCCCCCACCGGGCTCACCGCCGGCTCCCCGACCTCCACCTCCGTACCGCTGAGCTGGACCGCGGTCTCCGGCGCAACCTCGTACCACGTCTACCAGGGGACGACCAGGATCCAGACGGTCACCACCCCCTCGGCCACCGTCTCCGGGCTCACGGCCTCCACCCCGTACACCTTCCAGGTCACCGCCGTGAACAGCGCCGGCGAGTCCCCGAAGTCGGCCGCCGTGACCGCGACCACGACCTCCGGCGGCGGAGGCGGGGGCGGCGGACTGCCCGCGCACGCCCTCGTCGGCTACCTCCACGCGAGCTTCGCCAACGGCTCCGGCTACACCCGCATGGCCGACGTCCCCGACTCCTGGGACGTCATCGACCTCGCCTTCGGCGAACCCACCTCGGTGACCTCGGGCGACATCCGCTTCACCCTCTGCCCGGCGACCGAATGCCCGAACGTCGAATCCCTCGCGGACTTCAAGGCGGCGATCAAGGCCAAGCAGGCCGCCGGCAAGAAGGTCCTCATCTCCATCGGCGGCCAGAACGGCCAGGTGCAGCTCTCCACCACCGCGGCCCGCGACACCTTCGTCTCCTCCGTCTCGAAGATCATCGACGAGTACGGGCTCGACGGCCTCGACATCGACTTCGAGGGACACTCGCTCTCGCTCCAGACCGGCGACACCGACTTCCGGAACCCGACCAGCCCGGTCGTCGTCAACCTGATCCAGGCGGTCAAGACCCTCAAGGCCAGGTACGGCGCGAAGTTCGTCCTCACGATGGCCCCGGAGACCTTCTTCGTCCAGCTCGGCTACCAGTACTACGGCTCCGGCCCCTGGGGCGGCCAGGACCCCCGCGCCGGCGCCTACCTGCCGGTCATCCACGCCCTGCGCGACGACCTGACCCTGCTCCACGTCCAGGACTACAACTCGGGCTCCATCATGGGCCTCGACAACCAGTACCACTCGATGGGCGGCGCCGACTTCCACATCGCCATGACCGACATGCTCCTCACCGGCTTCCCGGTCGCCGGCAACACGGACCGCTTCTTCCCGCCCCTCCGCCCCGAACAGGTCGCCATCGGCCTCCCCGCCTCCACCCAGGCGGGCAACGGCCACACGACCCCGGCCGAGGTGAACAAGGCCCTCGACTGCCTCACGAAGAAGACGAACTGCGGCACCTACCAGACCCACGGCACCTGGCCGTCCCTGCGCGGCCTGATGACCTGGTCGATCAACTGGGACCGGTACAACCAGGGGGAGTTCGCGAAGAACTTCGACGCCTACGCCTGGAGCTGACCGGCGGCTTCAGGGCAGCACGTCCCGGAACAGCCGGGCCGGCACCCGATGCGGCTCCGGCCCGGCCAGTTCCGCCAGGGCCGAGCGGAGATCGACCGGGACCGAGCGGACCCGGGCCGTCACCGGCCCGCCGACCGTGCGCACGGCGACCCGCCCCCGTTCCACCGAGGCGTCTCCCGGGTGGAGCAGGACACAGACGGGAGGCACCCCTTCCCCCAGGCGGCCGAGCGCGTGGGCGTAGAAGAACGCCTGGTACAGATCCTCGGTGGAGAGCTTCTTCTCCCCGTAGAGCTTGTACTTCACGTCCACCGGCAGCCGGTACGGCCCGTCGGCCCGGTGGCCGGAGATCAGTACGTCCGGCCGCACGGAGCCGTGGCTCCGGCCCGTGCGCTCGTCGAACAGCACCTTCGACTGCCGCGACTGGCCGTCCACCCGCAGACCCGATCCGCTCGATCCCCGCTCCAGGAGCCGGGTGACGAAAGCCTCGAACAGCCGGTTCATGTCGACGAGGAACGCCCGCGCGGCCAGCGGCCCGGACGTGAAGAGGTCGTCCATGCCGCCACCCGACAGGAGCAGGCCGGCCCACAGGTGCGCGGGCCGGTAGTGCTCGTTGTGCCGGTGGTACTCAAGGGCCGACAACGCCGCCCGGACGTCCCCCAGCGGGGTCGGCGCATGCTGGGCGAACAGCCCCGCGGCGCGGCGGGCACGGGCGCGGACCGCGGGCGCCCGCGCCGTCCGCGCGGCGACGGCCAGCGCGGCCGCGCAGAGACGGTTGTCGGCGATGTCCGCGTCGTGCTCCTCGAAGCGGCAGGCCAACCGGTCGAGGCGGCCGTGGTGGCGCAGCAGCTGGCGATCGGGCAGGAGTCTGCCGCGGACGACCCGCAGGTCGTCCTCCACGGCCAGATAGTCGCGCCGCACCCCGTGGCGCAGCAGCCGCTCACCGTGCTCGGTGACCATGAGGCACACCAGGTCGCGCAGGTTCGGCGCGCCGCCCACGAAGCCCTGGGCCGTGGGCAGCGGGTCGCGCGCGCCGCCCCACGCGTGGTCCATCATCCGCAGCACGTCGAGGTCGGTCCCGAGGTACTTCGGGCGCACACGGATCTCGCAGCTCTCCAGGCGGACGGTTCCCACGTACTGGTACGCGGTCACCTCCACGCGGCCGCCGGAGAGTTCGCGGATCCGCAGGCGCGAGCGGAGGGCGGAGTCGGCCAGGAGCAGCCGGTCGGGGTCCGTGAGGCGGACGTCCTCGAAGACCTGGGTGCCGTACTCGACGAGTTCGAGCACGCCGTCACTCGGCACCGGTGCCGACCTGGAGTTCCTCGTACAGCCGGGTGACCAGGGTCTCGTCGGAGACGTCCCGGAGGGTGTGGGCGGCGGTGTCGACGAGACCCTCGCCCAGGAAGGCGGCGAGCAGGCCGTAGTCCTCGTACGCGTACTCCTGGAGCAGCGGAAGGATCTCGCCCCGGACGATCGCGGCGAACTCGGCCGCGGTGGACACGGCCGTGCCCTCCGGCAGGAAGAAGGCGTGGCCTATCTGCTTCTCGCGGTCGAGGTGGGTCCTGATGCGCCGGTTGAGCTCGTCGAGGAAGTCCGCGAGGTGCAGCTGGTCGACCCTGCGGTCCTGCAGCGGCCGCGAGTCGGGGAGGAGTTCGAGGAAGGCGAACCGGCGGCGGACGGCCGAGTCGAGCATCCGCACCGAACGGTCGGCGGTGTTCATCGTGCCGAGGAGACGGACGTTCGGGGGAACGCGGAAGGTGTCCCCGGTGAGCGGCAGAGTGACGGGTAGCCCGCGCTTGTCCTTCTCCAGGACGGTGATCAACTCGCCCAGGATGCGCGGAAGGTTGCCCCGGTTCAGCTCGTCCACGATCACCAGATACAGCCGGCCGGGGTCGGCGGCCGCGGTCTCGCAGACCCGCTTGAAGACACCGGCGGTCGGTTCCAGACTGAGCCCGGCCACGCCCTTGACCGGGCGCAGACCCTCGACGAAGTCCTCGTAGCCGTAGCTCGGATGGAAGGTGACCACGGTCAGCCGCCCGGACTCGCTCAGCGCCCCGACGGTCGCGTCGAAGGCCTTGCTCCCCGGTTCCGCGAGGGGGTCGACCCCCGCCAGGTCGTCGGACAGCTCGCCCAGCCGCCGCACGGCGTAGCGGAGCGCGTGGTAGGTCTTCCCGGTTCCCGGCGGGCCGAACAGGACGGCCTGGCCGCGCCGCTCCAGGGCGTCGTCGATGCGCTGGAGGTCCTCGTCGAGCGGGGGGATCTCCACCGCCTCCCCGGAGTCCTCGGGGGCGTCGTCAGGGGCCTCGGTGTGCCCGGCGAGCGAGACGCGCTGGATCTTCCGCCAGAGCGCCGCGGGGACGTCCGTGACGAGGCTCGTGCCCCAGTCGGCCACCGGCTCGTCGAGTCTGCCCGCGTGCTCCTCGTCCCACTCGACCGTGACCGCGTGCCACGGAGGGCGCTCGGAGTCGAGGTGCGGAAGCCACCCGTAGCCGTTGCCCACGACCCGGCCCACGCCGAGGACCTCGCTCTTGCCGGCGGTCGCGACCACCCGGTCGCCGACCCGCAGGTCGAGAAGGCGCCAGACCTCGGCGGCCTGTGCCGTGAGCTTCTGCCCGGACGGCCCGGAGTCCGCGTACGCCGCGACGAAGGCGGAGGTGAAGTCCTCCTGGTCGGCGTACCTGTGCAGATCCCCGACGCGGTCCAGGTCGACGGCGGCGACCCCGGCGGCCACGAAGGAGCCCCAGCCGGCGCCCGGGGCGGACGCGTCGACCCGGACCACCCGGGCGGCCGTCCTCCGCGCGGGCGCCCACCAGTCGAGGAAGTGCCAGACGAGCTGCGGTGGCCAGCCCTCGAACCGGGAGTCGTCGTCGATGAGGGACTTCAGCAGCTCCTTGCGCGCGAACGGCTGGAGCTTCGCGGCCGATCCGGGCGACAGCCGGTCCAGGTAGTGATGGGTGAAGCTGTCCGAGTACACCGGCAGCGTCGCCTCGGGCGCGTAGACCCGCAGGGTCTTCGCCACGACCATGATCCCGGAACGCACGGCGACGATGTCGTCGATGTCCCGCACCCGGCCCTCGCGGGCGGCCGTCACGGCGGCGACGATGCCGGCCCGCACCTGCTCCCACGCCTCCGTGACGTTCCCGTACCGCTTGTCGTGCCACCAGGCGCCGTGGTTCTGCCGGTACACGAAGTGCTTCTTGGCCGTGCCGCCCGTAATGCTGCCCAGCGCCTTGCTGCCGAACTCGAGCGCATGGCTGTACACCTGACCCGGGCTGTCCGGCTGCCCCAGGGCGTAGCGGTCGAGGGCCAGCGCCGGCCATTCCTCCCAGGGGAACGCGGCCCGGATCTCCGCCGCCTCGCGGTCCGCGTCCTCCACGGCCGCCCGGTGGCGCGAGCGGTCGAAGACGCGCAGGGCTTCGTCGATCGGCCAGTACGGAAGGGTCTCGGCGTGGCTCTCGGTGACCGGCCGCAGAGCGCAGGAGCAGACACCCGTGAGCGGCCGGCCCCGCTGGTTGCGCAGCCCGATGGAGAGCGCGTGGGCGGCGGGGTCCTCGGCGTCGAGCAGGCGCCGCCACAGCAGCCCGTCCGGATCGGGGTGGCGCGGGAGCCGGTCGGGGTCGGTCAGGTGCGTACAGCGCGCGTCGTGATGGATCTTGCTGCCATGGGTGGGGAGGATGACCTCTCCCGCCGAGGGGATCAGCTCGTACGCCCGTCCTCCGACCGTGACGGCGAACCGCCGCCCTTCGTCCCCCATGGGTCCTCCCCCTCGCTGCCGCCCGGTGCGGGTCGACCGTACCGCGCGGCGAGGACGGGCCAGTGCAGCAGGAGCACGGACAGGGCGACCGAGGCCAGGACGTCCAGGGGCCAGTGGAAGCCGCGCAGGATCAGGCCCGCCCCCGTGATCGCCGTCAGTGCGGCCGCCACGGGGATCAGGCGGTTCGAGACGAGGAAGGCCGCGCCGAAGTAGGCGACCATGGCCGTGGCCGTGTGGCCCGAGGGGTAGTAGCCGTGGGCCCAGGGTTCCAGCGGGCCGGGGCGGGCCGTCCACTCCTTCAGCGGAATCACCAGGAGCGGTACGGCGGCCATGGCGAGGCCCGCGTGCGCGGCGGCCGCGCGGCGGCCCCGCCACACCGCGTACGCCATCGCGCAGGCGAGGACCGGGAGGGCGACCGTCATGTTGCCGAGGTCGGAGGCGAGTTCGCTCAGGGGCCGGGGGACCGTGTCCACCAGGGACCGGGACACCCGCTCGTCGAGCCTGGCCAAGGGGCCGTGGACGAGCACCTGCCAGGTCACGACGGCGAGGGCGACGAGCGCCGAGAAGAGAGCCGGCCGCCCTGGAACAGGGGGGGTGGTTCCAGGGCGGCCGAGGGGATCGGGCTGCCGCGCGCCCCGGGGGGTGTGGGGCGGGCGGCCATCCGATCGGTGAGGAGTTCCGGGGCACGAGGCCCCGGTGGTGTGCGCAATGGCACGGTGTGGACGGGGCTGGGGAGGCTCCGCCCGGGGTGTTTCTCTCATCTGCAGAAACCGTACGTCACGCGACGGGGGGCCGACAGCGGGAAACGCATCCCGCCATCGGCCCCCCACAGAGTCTTCACACCGTGTGCCGGTTCGGTCCTCAGATGGTCGCGAGCGCGGCCTCGATGACGTCCAGGCCCTCGTTGAGGAGGTCCTCGCCGATGACCAGCGGCGGCAGGAAGCGGAGCACGTTGCCGTAGGTGCCGCAGGTCAGGACGAGCACGCCCTCGTTGTGGCAGTACTTGGCGAGCGCGGCGGCGGCCTCGGCGTGCGGCTCCTTCGTCGCCGGGTCCTTCACCAGCTCGATGGCGATCATGGCGCCGCGGCCACGGATGTCACCGATGACCGGGAACTTCTCCTGCATGGCGGTGAGGCGGCCCTTCATGACCTCCTCGATGCGCTTGGCCTTGCCGTTGAGGTCGAGCTCCTTCATCGTCTCGATGGAGCCGAGCGCACCGGCGCACGCCACCGGGTTGCCGCCGTAGGTGCCGCCCAGACCGCCGCCGTGGACGGAGTCCATGATCTCGGCGCGGCCGGTGACGGCGGCGAGCGGCAGCCCGCCCGCGATGCCCTTGGCGGTGGTGATGAGGTCCGGGACGATGCCCTCGTCCTCGCACGCGAACCACTGGCCCGTGCGGCAGAAGCCGGCCTGGATCTCGTCCGCGACGAAGACGATGCCGTTGTCGTTGGCGAACTTCACGATCGCCGGCAGGAAGCCCTTGGCCGGCTCGATGAAGCCACCCTCGCCGAGGACCGGCTCGATGACGATCGCGGCGACGTTCTCGGCGCCGATCTGCTTCGTGATGTTGTCGATCGCCTGGGCGGCGGCCTCGGGGCCGCAGTTCTCGGCGCCCGTGGGCCAGCGGTAGCCGTAGGCCACCGGCACGCGGTAGACCTCGGGGGCGAACGGACCGAAGCCCTGCTTGTACGGCATGTTCTTCGCCGTCATGCCCATGGTGAGGTTCGTACGGCCGTGGTAGCCGTGGTCGAAGACGACGACGGCCTGGCGCTTGGTGTACGAGCGGGCGATCTTCACCGCGTTCTCGACGGCCTCGGCGCCCGAGTTGAACAGCGCGGACTTCTTGGCGTGGTCGCCCGGGGTCAGCTCGGCCAGCGCCTCGCAGACCTCCACGTAACCCTCGTACGGCGTCACCATGAAACAGGTGTGGGTGAAGTCCTGGAGCTGCGCGGACGCGCGGCGCACGACGGCCTCGGCGGACGCGCCGACCGAGGTCACGGCGATGCCGGAGCCGAAGTCGATCAGGCGGTTGCCGTCGACGTCCTCGATGATGCCGCCGCCGGCCCGCGCGGTGAAGACGGGCAGCGTGGAGCCGACGCCACCGGCGACCGTGTCGAGACGGCGGGCCTGAAGCTCCTGCGACTTCGGACCGGGGATGGCGGTGACGACGCGCCGCTCCTGCGGGACAGCGTTCATGCGGGGCTCCTGGGGGTGTTCTGGACGCACTTGCGGGTTTCCTCCGCAGGCTAGGCGCGGGGGAGGGGGTGCGGCATGCGCCGATCGGGAGTGGTGGCGGGTGTGTCGTTGTCCGGGATGGACATGACGGCTCCGCTTCCGCGCCTCGGGCACGTCCGGACACGTCGGAGCGGCCCTCGGCCGTACGGGTGGTCGAATCCCCTCCCGGGGCCGCCGGGCCCACTAGATTGACGGTGGCACAGACGCGGCGACCTGGCTGGTCAGGGGGCAGGGGTTCATGGAGACCGACGGCACGTACGAGTCACGCGACACCAGGGGAGGCGCGGTCCCGCGCCCAACGGCGCCGCCGACCGACGGCCGGGCCCCCGGGACCCCGCCGCAGGCGCGCCCGGGCGAGCCTGCGGGTGCGGCCGGTCCCGCCCCGGTCCCTCCGGCCGACGGCCGGGCTGGCGGCGGCCGGGCTGCCGACGGCCGGGCAGTCGGCACGCCGGTGCCCGACCCGGACCCGTCGGCCTACGGCGGACCCGCGGGCACGCCGGTGCCCGACCCGGACCCGTCGGCCTACGGCGGACCCGCGGGCACGCCGGTGCCCGACCCGGACCCGTCGGCCTACGGCCGACCCGCGGGCACGCCGGTGCCGGCGCCGGGCACGCCCGTGCCCGCGCCGCCGCGCGTGCCGCCGCGGCCGATGACGGCACCCGGGGCGACAGGGGCGCCTGTCGTTCCCGGGGCACCCGGGGCGCCTACGGGTTCCGGGGCGCTCGGGGCTCCCGGGACGTCGGGCACTCCCGGGGCGCTGGGTGCTCCAGAGGGGTCCGGTGCTCCAGGGACGTCCGGTCCCCCCGGGCCGTCGGCCGCTCCGGGGCTCCCCGTCGCCCCGCCCGTCGTCGCCTGGCTCGATGCCCCGCGGCCCGAGGCCTCGCCCGGGATCTGGCGGTTTCGGCATGTGCCACCGCCGCCGCCCAAGGAGGCGCGGAAGCTCGCGCCCGTCACCGTGGCCGGCCTGCTGATCCCGCTCGTCCTGGGGCTGCTGCTCTGGTCGGCCTGGCGACGCGGAGCCGTCCCGTACGAGTGGATCCCGCTCGCCACCTTCACCCCCTCCGAGTGGTGGTACGCCGGAGGCACCTCACCCCGCGACTGGCACGGCGCCGAGGCCCACGTCGTCTACGACGGGGTCTTCTTCGCCGTCCTCCTCTACGCGATGGCCCGCCTCGGAGCCTGGGCCGAACTCGCCCGCCACCTCCTCGCCGACCGTCGCCCGCCCGTGCGCGCCGCGCTCACGGCGGGCGCCGCGCTGATCGCCCTGACGTTCGTCTGGCCGGACGCCTTCCCCGGCGTCGGCTGGGACGCGCTGCCGGTGGTCGCGCCGCTGCTCTCCCTCGTGGTGCTCCTCGGCGGCGGCTACGACGTCCTCGCGTCGCCCGTCCTCGTCTACACCCTGTACGGCCTGATCACGGCCGCCGTGCTCTGGCCCTTCGCCCGCCTCGGCGACTGGCCCGGCCTGGTCCGCGGGTGGCTCAAGGCCCGCGCCGCCACGACGGACGGCACCCCGCCGCCGCTCGACCCCACCGCGCCCGTACCGCTCTCGCAGTGGCCCGAGCTGCGGGCGGCCGGGCAGCCGCGGGCGGCGGACCTGCTCGCCGCCGAACTCCTCGCCGGACGCATGAACGACGTGGACTGCGCCCGGGTCCGCCGGAGCCTGGAGCCGGGCCACGAGCGGACCGGCCTCGCTGCCTTCGTCGACAGCGTGTACCGGCAGGGCGCCGCGGCCGGGACGCACCCCTCGGGCGACCGCGACCTGCCGGGCCGCACCGCCACCCACGACCTCCTCCTCGGGCAGGTCCGCATCGGCCGCTGCGCGGCCGAAGGACGCAACCCGGCCGCCTACCGGGGCGTCGGCCTCGCCCTCGAACCGGCCGCCCTCGCCACCTCCCTCCTGGTCGTGGGCCCCTCCGGCGCCGGGAAGACCACGCGCCTGACCGGACCCGTCGTCGAGTCCCTCACCCTGCAGGCCCTCACCGGAGCCTGCGCGGTCGTCGCCGTGGGCACGGCGGACGCGCCCCTCGGTCCGGACGCCGCCTACGACGTCGTGGTCCGGCCCGGCGACCCGGCCTCGCCCTACGACCTCGACCTGTACGCCGGCCTCCCCGACCCCGACGAGGCGGCGGCGCTGCTCGCGGAAGGCCTGGCGGGCGACGTCGACGGCCTCGACGTCCGGCGCGCCGCCACCGTCCTCGCCCAGCTCATCGGCCCCTACCGGGCGGCGCACGGCCGCTTCCCGTCCGTGCCGGTGCTCCGCGAACTCCTCGAAGCGGGCCCGGAGACGCTGACCGCGCTCCTCGGCCTGCTCCCGGCCGACGCCGCGGCCATGCGCCGCGAGCTGGAGGCCCGGATCCGGCAGGCCGGCACCGCCTCCGACGCCGGGCCGCTCCTCGCGGACCGTCTGTCGCTCCTCGACCGGCCGGCCTTCGCCGAGTTCTTCGGCGCCGACGGGAGCGACGTCCGGCCCTTCTCGCTGAAGTCCGTCGTCCACCACCCGCTGCGGGTCCGGATCAAGCTGCCGGAGCGCGGTCACGAGGAGGCCTCGCGGCTCCTCGCCCGGCTGCTCCTCGCCCAGTTCCTGGCGGCGGCCCGGACGGGCACCAAGCGCCCGCACTTCGTGTCCCTCGTCCTCGACGACGCCCACGGGGCGCTCACCGCGGGCACCGTCCGCTCCCTCCAGCGGCTGCGCCCGCACAACGCCGGAGTCGTCCTGGGGCTCCGTACCCTCGGCGAGGTGCCCGAGGCCCTGCACGGTCCGCTGCTCGGCGCCGTCGGCTGCCGGGTGGCGCTCTCCGGCATCACCACCTGGGACGGCCGGGGCTTCGCCGAGACCTGGGGCAAGGAGTGGGTGGAGACCACCGAGGTGGCGCACCACACCGTCTTCGCCCACCAGCCGATGACCCGGTTCATCCACTTCCTGCGCAAGAAGGTGACGGGCGTGGCCGTCACCACGGACGCGGTCACGACCCGGAAGGTCGAGCGCGAGCGCTGGTCCGCCTCGGAGCTCGCCCACGCGGTGCCGCCGGGCCACGCCGTGGTGTCCCTGACCACGGCCCAGGGCGCGCACACCCCGCCGGTCCTGGTCGACCTGCGCGGCTGAGCGGTCGTCCCGCGCGGGGTGGGCCGCCCCTCGGTCCCTCGTACGGCCGCCCCGTCTCACCCCTCGCGCGGCTGAGCGGGCTCCCGGCGGTCCTGGCACAATCGGGGGCGCCGCTCAGCTGAGCGGCGCCCCCCGCCTCCGTGCACGGCTCCCCCCGCGCGCGGTCCTCGCTCAAAGGTCCGACGGTCCCCAATGCCGCCCACCCTCGCCTCGCTCGTGCAGCACTCCGCCCTCAAGCTCATCGTCCGTGCCGGTGAGGACCGCCTGGACACCCCCGTCCGCTGGGCGCACGTCAGCGAGCTCGCCGATCCCGTCCCGTACATGGAGGGCGGTGAACTCCTCCTCACCACCGCGCTCACGCTCGACGCCGAGGACCTGGAGGCGATGCGCCGCTATGTGCGGCGGCTGCTCGGCGCCGGCGTGGTCGGGCTCGGCTTCGCCGTGGGCGTCAACTACGAGGAGATTCCGCCGGCCCTGCTCGACGCGGCGCGCGAGGAGCATCTGCCGCTGCTCGAAGTGCCGCGCCGGACCCCGTTCCTCGCCATCAGCAAGGCCGTGTCGGCGGCCATCTCCGCCGACCAGTACCGGGCCGTCACGGCCGGCTTCGAGGCCCAGCGCGAGCTGACCCGCGCGGCGCTCGCCGAGGGCCCCGAGGCCGTCGTCGCCCGGCTCGCCGCGCACGTCGACGGCTGGGCCGCGCTGTACGACGCCTCCGGCACCGTCGTCGCCGTCTCGCCCGACTGGGCGGCGCGCCGGGCCGCCCGGCTCACCCCCGACGTGGAGCGGCTGCGCGAGCGGCCCGCGCCCGCCAGCGCGGTCGTCGGCGGTACGGACGACCGCGTCGAGCTCCAGTCGCTCGGCACCGGGCGCCGGGTGCGGGGCGCCCTCGCGGTCGGTACGGGCGCGCCGCTCGGCACGGCCGAGCGGTACGCGGTGCACTCGGCGATCGCCCTGCTCACCCTCACGACGGAACGTTCCCGCTCGCTCCAGGCGGCGGAGCAGCGGCTCGGCGCGGCCGTGCTGCGGCTGATGCTCGCGGGCCAGCCCGAGCCGGCCCGCGCGGTGGCCGGGGACCTGTACGGAGGGCTGCTCGACGCCCCGTACCGGCTGCTCGTCGCCGAGCCCGCGGGCGGAGAGCCGGCCGGGGAGCCGCCGCTGCCGGTGCTCGCCGAGGCCCTGGAGGCGGCCGCCGCCCGCGCGGGCGAGGCGGTGCTGACCGTCGCCGAGAGCGCGCAGCGGCTCGTCGTCCTCGCCGGGGACGGGGGCGCGGTGGTCGCCGCCTGCGAGGGGTACGCGGAGCGGGAGGCGGACGAGGCCGGTGTCGTCGTCGGCCTCTCGGCCCCGGCGGGCCCGAGCGGTGCGGCGGCCGCGTACAAGCAGGCCGAGCAGGCGCTCTCGGTCGCCCGGCGGCGCGGCAGGGCGCTCGTCGAGCACGAGGACCTGGCGGCGGGCTCGGTCCTCCCGCTCCTCGCCGACGAGGCCGTCCGGGCCTTCGCCGACGGGATGCTCCGTGCGCTGCGGGAGCACGACGCGACCGGCCGCGGCGACCTGGTGGCCTCGCTGCGCGCCTGGCTCTCCCGGCACGGTCAGTGGGACGCGGCGGCGGCGGACCTGGGCGTCCACCGGCACACGCTGCGGTACCGGATGCGCCGGGTGGAGGAGATCCTCGGCCGTTCCCTGGACGATCCGGACGTCCGGATGGAGCTGTGGCTGGCCCTGAAGGCGACGGGCGAGGACGGCAGCGGGGCCTCCTAGCCAGGGCCTGTCTTCGGGATCAGGCGAGGCGCGGTGCCAGGCGCCGCGAGCCCGGCCTGATCGACAAGACACCGCCTGGCTAGTCCGAGCCGAGGGAGCTCGCGTCGTCGCCTCCGCCCCGCTTCCGGCTCCGGCGCTGTCCGTCGCGGACCAGCTCGCCGCCCAGCAGGGTCACGGTGGCCACGGCGCGCACCCAGCGGGGCCCGCCGCGCGACGCCCACACCACGCAGCCGCAGCCGGCGACGGCCAGGACCAGGACGCCGATCAGTACGTAAAGGATCATGCTTTCCCCCCGGGGGTCGTACGGTCCCGGTCATCCTCCCACCCCTCCGGAAGACCCGGCCGGCCCCCGTGCCGTCCGAATTCCGCTACGCCTGCCCGGATCCGGGCAATTTTCTTGGTCATCGGGGCCGGAACTCCCTACTCTCCTGCTCATGACAAGCCCCGCCGTCGACCCGGCCCCCGAGACGCACCCGGCCGCCCCCGCACCCCGTACCGAAGCCCGTACCGCCGCCCCCGCCCGCCGGATCACCGGCGCCGTCTGGGCCGCGCTCGGCATCGTGTACGTCGTCTGGGGCTCCACGTACCTCGGGATCCGGATCGTCGTCGAGACCCTCCCGCCGTTCCTCTCCGGCGGCGCCCGCTTCGTCACCGCCGGCCTGCTCCTCGCCGCGATCGTCGCCTGGCGCCAGGGCCCCGCCGCGCTCAAGGTCACCCGCCGGGAACTCGGCTCCGCCGTCCTCGTCGGCCTGCTCCTCATCCTCGGCGGCAACGGCCTCGTCGTCCTCGCCGAGACCTCCATACCCTCCGGCCTCGCCGCCCTCCTCGTCGCCGCCGTCCCCGTCTGGGTCGTCCTGCTCCGCACGGTCTTCGGCGACCGCCCCGGCCTCGGCGCCTTCGGCGGCGTCCTCCTCGGCTTCGCGGGCCTCGGCGTCCTCACCGTCCCCGGCCTGAGTGGCGAGGTGAAGATCGGCGGCGTCCTGCTCGTCCTCGTCGCGGCCCTGCTGTGGTCCGCCGGCTCCGTCTCCTCCGCCCGGCTGCCCATGCCGGCCAACCCGTTCACGGCGAGCGCGTACGAGATGCTGGCCGGCGGCCTCGCCGCCCTCGCCCTCGGCCTCGTACGCGGCGAACACCACGGCCTCGACCTGGGCGCCGTCTCCGGCCGCTCCTGGGCCGCCCTCGCGTACCTGATCGTCTTCGGCTCGCTCGTCGCCTTCACCGCGTACGCCTGGCTCCTCCAGTCCGCCCCGGTCTCCCTCGCCGCCACCTACGCCTACGTGAACCCGGTCGTCGCCGTCCTCCTCGGCGCCCTCGTCCTGAACGAGGCCCTGACCTGGCCGATCCTCCTCGGCGGCGCGATCGTCGTCGGCGCCGTCTGCCTCATCGTCTCGACCGAGCGACGCCGCTGACCCTCCGGCGCGGGAACACGGGCCGACCGTCCACTTCGGCCGAAGCGGACAGAGTCGCCACCCCCACTACTCCATACCGGACAAGCCCGCGCCCGCCGTCCCGGCCCTACGGTGTCACCAGAGCAATCGCTCGCACCCCCGAAACGGAAAGGGCCGGGACGCAATGACGACCACCCACGCCTTCTGGCTCGCCGGCCGTGAGGCCACCGGCGACGCCACCTTCGACGTCACGAACTCGTACGACGGACGTCTGGTCGGCAAGGTCAGCGTGCCCACCGAGGCCCAGGTCGAGGAGGCCGTCGCCGCCGCGCACGCCGTCGTCGACGAGTTCGCCGCGACCCCGGCGCACGTCCGCGCCGCCGCCCTCGACCACGTGTCGAAGCGGCTCGCCGAGCGCACCGAGGAGATCGCCCAGCTGATCTCCGCCGAGAACGGCAAGCCCATCAAGTGGGCCCGCGGCGAGGTCGGCCGTGCCGTCTCCGTCTTCCGTTTCGCCGCCGAGGAGGCCCGCCGCTGGAACGCCGGCGAGGCCCAGCGCCTGGACACCGAGGCCGGCGGCGCGGGCCGCCTCGCCCTCACGCGCCGCATCCCGAAGGGCGTCGTCCTCGGCATCGCACCGTTCAACTTCCCGCTGAACCTCAGCGCCCACAAGGTCGCCCCGGCCATCGCCGTCGGCGCCCCGATCATCCTCAAGCCGGCCCCGTCGACCCCGATCTCCTCCCTGATCCTGGGCGAGATCCTGGCCGAGACCGACCTGCCGGCCGGCTCCTGGTCGATCCTGACCGTGCCGAACGACCGCATGCCCGCCCTGGTCCAGGACGAGCGCCTCCCGGTCATCTCCTTCACCGGCTCCGACAAGGTCGGCTACGCCATCCAGCAGTCGGTGCCGCACAAGCACTGCACCCTGGAGCTCGGCGGCAACGCCGCGGCCGTCGTCCTGCCCGACTGGTCCTCCGAGGCCGACCTGGACTGGGCCGCGAGCCGCATCGCGACCTTCTCCAACTACCAGGGCGGCCAGTCCTGCATCTCCGTGCAGCGCGTGATCGCCGACGCCTCGGTCTACGACCGCCTGGTGCCGAAGATCGTCGCCGCCGTCGAGGCGCAGGTCACCGGCGACCCGGCGGACGACGCCACCGACGTCGGCCCGCTCGTCGACGAGAACGCCGCCAAGCGCGTCGAGTCCTGGGTCGACGAGGCCGTCGCGGCCGGCGCGAAGCTGCTCGCCGGCGGCAAGCGCGAGGGCGCCACCTACGCCCCGACCGTCCTCACCGACCTCCCGGCCGATGTCACCCTGGCCCGCGCCGAGGTCTTCGGCCCGGTCCTGACCATCGCCAGGGTCGACGGCGAGGCCGAGGCCTTCGCCGCGGTCAACGACTCGGACTTCGGCCTCCAGGCCGGTGTCTTCACCCACGACCTGCAGACCGCCTTCCGCGCCCACCGCGCCCTGGAGGTCGGCGGCGTGATCGTCGGCGACGTCCCCTCGTACCGCGCCGACCAGATGCCGTACGGCGGTGCCAAGCGCTCCGGCGTCGGCCGCGAGGGCGTCAAGTACGCGATGGACGACTACACCTACGAGCGCGTGCTCGTCCTGACGGGCCTCGCCCTGTAAGGCGTACGCCACGAGACCAGGCGGTCCGAGCCCACTGTGCGGGGGCTCGGGCCGCCTTTCCTCATGAGACGGGCGCGTCCACGAGGCGGACGACCTCGGCCGGTCCCGCGCGGAACGCCTTGTTCGCGGCGTCGGCCGCGACCATGTGCGGGGCGACGTCGTGCGCGGCGAGCGCCTCGGCCGAGGCCCAGCGCTCGATCAGGGCGAAGCGGTCGGGATCGTCGGCCACCCGGTGGAGGTCGTACTGCAGGCAGCCCTCCTCGGCGCGCACCAGGGGTGCGAGCGCCTCGAAGGCGGCGAGCTGTTCCGCGCCGCGGCCGGGCAGCGTGGCGACGAGGACGATGAGCTTGATCGGCTGAGACATGCCGCGGACCCTACGCGCGGCCCCGCCGGACGGTCGGAGCGTCTCACCAGGAGGACAAACCCGGAGGGATCCCCTCCTCTTTCCGGACCCGCCGGAATCGGGTACGACGGACAGGAAGCCCAAGGAGGTGTCCATGTCCGCACCCACCCGGCGGCCCAAGGTCACCGAGCGCGAGGCCCGGCAGGTCGCCGAGGCCGCGCGCGAGCAGGACTGGCGGAAACCCAGCTTCGCCAAGGAGCTGTTCCTCGGCCGTTTCCGTCTCGACCTCGTGCACCCGCACCCACTGCCCGCCGCCGAGGACGTCCGCCGCGGCGAGGCCTTCCTCGCCGTCCTCCGCGACTTCTGCGAGACCCGGATCGACGGCGCCCGCATCGAACGCGAGGCCCGCATCCCCGACGAGACGATCACCGGACTCAAGGAGCTCGGCGCCCTCGGGATGAAGATCGACCCGGCGTACGGCGGGCTCGGCCTCACCCAGCTGTACTACAACCGCGCCCTCGCCCTCGTCGGCTCCGCGAGCCCCGCCGTCGGCGCCCTCCTCTCCGCGCATCAGTCGATCGGCGTACCGCAGCCGCTGAAACTCTTCGGCACCCAGGAGCAGAAGGACGCCTTCCTGCCCCGGCTCGCCCGCACCGACCTCTCCGCCTTCCTCCTCACCGAACCCGACGTCGGCTCCGACCCGGCGCGCCTCGCCACCACCGCCGTACCGGACGGGGACACGTACGTCCTCGACGGCGTGAAGCTGTGGACCACCAACGGCGTCGTCGCCGACCTGCTCGTCGTCATGGCCCGCGTCCCCGCCTCCGAGGGGCACCACGGCGGCATCACCGCCTTCGTCGTCGAGGCCGACGCCCCCGGCATCACCGTCGAACACCGCAACTCCTTCATGGGCCTGCGCGGCCTGGAGAACGGCGTCACCCGCTTCCACGGCGTACGGGTCCCCGCCGGCCACCGCATCGGCCCCGAGGGCGCCGGCCTCAAGATCGCCCTCACCACGCTCAACACCGGCCGGCTCTCCCTGCCCGCCGCCTGCGCCGGCGCCGCCAAGTGGTGCCTGAAGATCGCCCGCGAATGGTCGGGGGAGCGCGAGCAGTGGGGCAGGCCGATCGGCCGCCACGAAGCCGTCTCGACCAAGATCTCCTTCATCGCGGCCACCGCGTTCGCCCTGGAGGCCGTCGTCGACCTCGCCTCCCAGATGGCCGACGAGGACCGCAACGACATCCGCATCGAGGCCGCCCTCGCCAAGCTGTACGGCTCCGAGAAGGCCTGGCTGATCGCCGACGAACTCGTCCAGATCCGGGGCGGCCGCGGCTACGAGACCGCCGACTCGCTCGCCGCCCGCGGCGAACGGGCCGTCCCCGCCGAACAGCTCCTGCGCGACCTGCGGATCAACCGGATCTTCGAGGGCTCGACCGAGATCATGCACCTGCTGATCGCCCGCGAGGCCGTCGACGCCCACCTCTCCGTCGCCGGGGACCTCATCGACCCCGAGAAGTCCCTCGCCGACAAGGCGCGGGCGGGCGCGCGGGCGGGTGGCTTCTACGCCCGTTGGTTGCCGGGGCTCGTCGCCGGTACGGGACAGCTCCCCGGTGCGTACGGGGAGTTCGGCGCCCTGGCGGGCCACCTCCGGTACGTGGAGCGGACGTCCCGCAAGCTCGCGCGGTCCACCTTCTACGCGATGTCCCGCTGGCAGGGCCGCATGGAACTGAAGCAGGCGTTCCTGGGCCGGATCGTGGACATCGGCGCGGAGCTCTTCGCGATGAGCGCCGCCTGCGTCCGCGCCGAACTCCTCCGCACCACCTCGGACCACGGCCCCGAGGCCCACCGGCTTGCCGACGCCTTCTGCCGCCAGGCCCGCCTCCGCGTCGACGAACTCTTCACCCGCCTCTGGTCCAACACGGACGACCTCGACCGGCGGGTGTCCGACGGCGTCCTCGCGGGCCGCTACACCTGGCTGGAGGCGGGCATCGTGGACCCGAGCGGCGAGGGCCCCTGGATCGCGGACGCGACCCCGGGCCCGTCGCGAGAGGAGAACGTCCACCGCCGAATCCCCTAACGCAGGCTTGCCGCCGGGGCGGCGCCCACCCCGTTGCGGGCGCGGGCCCGTACGGGGGCGTCGTCCACGTGGCGGACCGGGCCGCGAGGGAGCCGCGGGTCACGGCAGGATGACCCCCGTGACCGTCATCGACATCCCCGGCTCCAAGTCCGTCACCGCCCGCGCGCTCTTCCTCGCCGCCGCCGCCGAGGGCACCACCACCCTCCTGCGTCCGCTCGTCTCCGACGACACCGAGGGCTTCGCCGAGGGCCTCACCGCCCTCGGCTACGCCGTCCGCCGCGAGCCCGGCGCCTGGCACATCGAGGGCCGCCCCGCCGGGCCCGGGACGGACAGCGCCGAGGTCTACTGCCGCGACGGCGCGACCACCGCCCGCTTCCTCCCCACCCTCGTCGCCGCCGGCCACGGCACGTACCGCTTCGACGCCTCCCCGCAGATGCGCCGCCGTCCCCTCGGTCCCCTCAGCACGGCCCTGCGCGACCTCGGGGTCGACCTGCGGCACGGCGAGAAGGACGGCCACCACCCGCTCTCCGTGCACGCCGCCGGCGTGAAGGGCGGTGCGCTCACCCTCGACGCCGGGCAGTCGTCCCAGTACCTGACGGCGCTGCTCATGCTCGGCCCGCTCACCGCCGAGGGCCTCGACATCACCGTCACGGACCTGGTCTCGGAGCCGTACGTGGAGATCACGCTCGCGATGATGCGGTCCTTCGGGGCGGAGGTCACCCGGGACGGCCGTACGTACCGGGTCGCCCCCACCGGCTACCGCGCGCCCACCTACGGCATCGAGCCCGACGCCTCCACCGCCAGCTACTTCTTCGCCGCCGCGGCCCTCGAACCGGGCCGCTCCGTCACCGTCCCCGGCCTGGGGGCCGGCGCCCTCCAGGGCGACCTGGCCTTCGTCGACGTGCTGCGCCGGATGGGCGCCGACGTCGAGATCACGGACGCGGGGACGACCGTCCGCTCCACCGGCACCCTCCGTGGCCTGACCGTCAACATGCGGGACATCTCGGACACGATGCCGACCCTCGCCGCGATCGCGCCGTTCGCCGACGGCCCGGTCCGCATCGAGGACGTCGCCAACACCCGGGTCAAGGAGTGCGACCGGCTCGACGCCTGCGCCGAGAACCTCCGGCGCCTCGGCATCACCGTCGAGACCGGTCCCGACTGGATCGAGATCCACCCCGGCACCCCGTCCGGGCCCGTCGAGATCGCCACCCACGGCGACCACCGGATCGTCATGTCCTTCGCGGTCACGGCCCTCCGCACCCCCGGGATCACCTTCGACGACCCCGGGTGTGTGAAGAAGACCTTCCCGGACTTCCATCGCGCCTTCGAGGCATTCGTCGGCACCCCCTGAAGACTCCACAGTGTTTGCGGCAAGAATGGGGGCATGAGCGACCGCCCCTCTCCTCTCGCCGACCCGCACATCGCCTTCGACGTCTCCGAAGGACGCCGGGACATCGTCGTCCTCGGCTCGACCGGGTCCATCGGCACCCAGGCCATCGACCTGGTGCTGCGCAACCCCGACCGCTTCCGGGTCACCGCCCTGGCCGCCTCCGGCGGCCGGGTCGGACTGCTCGCCGAGCAGGCTCACCGGCTGAAGGTCGCCGCGGTCGCCGTGGCCCGCGAGGAGGCGCTGCCCGAGCTGCGCGAGGCGCTGAAGGCGCTGTACGGCTCCGAGCCCCTGCCCGAGCTCCTGGCGGGGCCGGACGCCGCGACCCGGCTGGCCGCCTCCCCGTGCCACACCGTCCTCAACGGCATCACCGGCTCCATCGGCCTCGCGCCCACCCTCGCCGCCCTCGAAGCCGGCCGCACCCTCGCCCTCGCCAACAAGGAGTCGCTGATCGTCGGCGGCCCCCTGGTGAAGGCGCTCGCCAAGCCGGGCCAGATCATCCCGGTCGACTCCGAGCACGCGGCCCTCTTCCAGGCGCTCGCCGCCGGCACCCGCGGCGACGTCCGCAAGCTGGTCGTCACGGCCTCCGGAGGCCCCTTCCGCGGCCGTACGCGCGAGCAGCTGGCCCATGTCACCCGCGAGGACGCGCTCGCCCACCCGACCTGGGCGATGGGCCCGGTGATCACGGTGAACAGCGCGACCCTGGTGAACAAGGGCCTGGAGGTCATCGAGGCCCACCTGCTCTACGACATCCCGTTCGACCGCATCGAGGTCGTCGTCCACCCCCAGTCGTACGTCCACTCGATGGTCGAGTTCACGGACGGCTCCACGCTCGCCCAGGCCACCCCGCCGGACATGCGCGGCCCGATCGCCATCGGCATCGGCTGGCCCGAGCGCGTCCCGGACGCGGCCCCCGCCTTCGACTGGACCAAGGCCTCCACCTGGGAGTTCTTCCCGCTCGACACGGAGGCCTTCCCGTCCGTCGGCCTGGCCCGGCACGTGGGCGAGCTGGGCGGCACCGCCCCCGCCGTCTTCAACGCCGCGAACGAGGAGTGCGTGGAGGCGTTTCTCGCCGGACGCCTGCCGTTCAACGGAATCATGGATACGGTCACTGCGGTCGTCACCGAGCACGGAAAGCCCAGCGGGGGAACCTCGCTGACGGTGTCGGACGTCCTCGAAGCGGAGACCTGGGCGCGCGCCCGGGCCCGAGAGCTCGCAGCGAAGGCAACAGCGGAGGCCCGCGCATGACCGAAATGCTCCTGTACGCCCTGGGCATCGTGCTGTTCGCCCTCGGTCTCCTCGTCTCCATCGCGTGGCACGAGCTCGGCCACCTCTCCACGGCCAAGCTCTTCGGCATCCGCGTGCCGCAGTACATGGTCGGCTTCGGCCCGACCATCTGGTCGAGGAAGCGCGGCGAGACCGAGTACGGCATCAAGGCCATCCCGGCCGGCGGCTACATCCGCATGATCGGCATGTTCCCGCCGGGCGAGGACGGCAAGATCGAGGCCCGTTCCACCTCGCCCTGGCGCTCCATGATCGAGGACGCCCGCGAGGCCTCGTACGAGGAGCTCCAGGAGGGCGACGAGACGCGGCTGTTCTACACGCGCAAGCCGTGGAAGCGCGTGATCGTGATGTTCGCCGGACCGTTCATGAACCTGGTCCTGGCGGCGGCGCTGTTCTTCGGCTCGATGATGACCCTCGGCATCGAGGGCCAGACCACCCAGGTCGCGGGCGTGCAGAAGTGCGTCATCAAGCAGAGCGAGAAGCGCGAGAAGTGCCGGGCGGGCGACCCCGTCTCCCCGGCGTTCAAGGCCGGACTCCAGCAGGGCGACAGGATCGTCGCCTTCAACGGCGCTCCGGTGTCCGACTGGGACACCCTCTCCGACCGCATCCGCGACACCATCGGCCCCGCCACCGTCACCGTCGAGCGGGCCGGACAGCGCATCGACCTGCACCCCACCCTGGTCTCCAACGAGGTGCCGAAGAAGGACGCGGACGGCAAGCTCGTCCAGCCCTTGGACTACGGTCCGGCCGGCTACCTCGGCTTCGCCTCCAAGACCGAGGTCGCGCCCCTCACCTTCGGCGAGACCACCGAGCGCATGACCGATCTCCTGCAGACCGGCGTCCACTCGGTCATCGCCCTGCCCGGCAAGATCCCCGGCCTGTGGGACGCCACCTTCGGCGACGGCGAGCGCGCGGAGGACTCCCCGGTCGGCGTCCTCGGCGCCGCCCGGATCACCGGCGAGCTCATGACCGTCGAGGCCCCGCCCGAGCGGATCCTCGTCTACTTCATGAACATCCTGGTGATGTTCAACGTCTCGCTGTTCCTGTTCAACATGCTCCCGCTGCTGCCGCTCGACGGCGGTCACATCGCGGGCGCCCTGTGGGAGTCCGTGCGCCGTCACGTCGCCCGGATCTTCAAGCGCCCCGACCCCGGCCCGTTCGACGTGGCCAAGCTGATGCCCGCCGCCTACGTGGTGGCCGGTGTCTTCGTCTGCTTCACGCTGCTCGTCCTCGCCGCCGACATCGTCAACCCGGTGAAGATCACGTAGCTCCCAGGGGGGCCTGACCCGGTGGTGTCAGGCCTCCCGCCCCCGGGGCGGTAACCTCGGAACCCTGAGCCCGCCGACGCACAACCTTGAGGTTGCACTTCAGATGACCGCGATTTCTCTCGGTATCCCGACCGTTCCGACCCGGCTCGCCGAGCGGCGCAAGAGCCGCCAGATCCAGGTCGGCAGCGTGGCCGTCGGCGGTGACGCGCCCGTCTCCGTCCAGTCGATGACGACGACCCGCACCTCCGACATCGGCGCCACGCTCCAGCAGATCGCCGAGCTGACCGCCTCCGGCTGCCAGATCGTGCGCGTGGCCTGCCCCACGCAGGACGACGCCGACGCGCTCGCCACGATCGCCCGGAAGTCCTCCATCCCGGTCATCGCCGACATCCACTTCCAGCCGAAGTACGTCTTCGCCGCGATCGACGCCGGCTGCGCGGCCGTCCGCGTCAACCCGGGCAACATCAAGCAGTTCGACGACAAGGTCAAGGAGATCGCCAGGGCCGCGAAGGACGCCGGCACCCCGATCCGGATCGGCGTGAACGCCGGCTCGCTCGACGCCCGCCTCCTGAAGAAGTACGGCAGGGCCACCCCCGAGGCGCTCGTCGAGTCCGCCCTCTGGGAGGCCTCCCTCTTCGAGGAGCACGACTTCCGCGACATCAAGATCTCGGTCAAGCACAACGACCCGGTGATCATGGTCGAGGCCTACCGCCAGCTCGCCGCCCAGTGCGACTACCCGCTGCACCTCGGCGTCACCGAGGCGGGCCCGGCCTTCCAGGGCACCATCAAGTCGGCCGTCGCCTTCGGCGCCCTGCTCTCCCAGGGCATCGGCGACACCATCCGCGTCTCCCTCTCCGCGCCGCCGGCCGAGGAGATCAAGGTCGGCATGCAGATCCTGGAGTCGCTGAACCTGCGCCAGCGCCGCCTGGAGATCGTCTCCTGCCCGTCCTGCGGCCGCGCCCAGGTCGACGTCTACAAGCTCGCCGAGGAGGTCACCGCCGGCCTCGACGGCATGACCGTCCCGCTGCGCGTCGCCGTCATGGGCTGCGTCGTCAACGGCCCCGGCGAGGCCCGCGAGGCCGACCTCGGCGTCGCCTCCGGCAACGGCAAGGGCCAGATCTTCGTCAAGGGCGAGGTCATCAAGACCGTCCCCGAGTCGAAGATCGTCGAGACCCTCATCGAAGAGGCGCTCAAGATCGCCGAGCAGATGGAGAAGGACGGCGTCGCCAGCGGCGAGCCGACGGTCGCCATCGGCGCCTGACATTTCCTGCGGCGTGAAGCCCCTCCACCCCACCCGGTGGAGGGGCTTCATGTGCGTGACGGGACCCGCCGCGGGGCACGGGGGTACAGTGCGGAGACCAGCAGATCCGTACCGTGAGGCCCCCTCGTGCTGACAGAGACCACCACTCGGGTCCTCGAACCCGCCGACCTCGGCGCCGCGCTCGCCGTCCTGGAGAGCGCCCCCGTCGAGAACGCCTTCGTGACCGCCCGCGTCCAGGTCGCCGGGCTCGATCCCTGGCGCCTCGGCGGCGAGATGTGGGGCTGGTACACCGAGGGCAGGCTCCGCTCGCTCTGCTACTCCGGCGCCAACCTCGTGCCCATCTGCGCCACCCCCGAAGCCATCCGCGCCTTCGCCGACCGGGCCCGCCGGATCGGCCGCCGCTGCTCCTCGATCGTCGGCCCCGCCGAGGCCACCGGGGAGCTGTGGCGGCTCCTGGAGCCCAGCTGGGGCCCCGCGAGGGACGTCCGCGCCCGCCAGCCCCTGATGGTCGCCGAGGCGCCCTCCGTCACCGTCGCGCCCGATCCGCTGGTGCGCCGCGTCCGCAAGGACGAGATGGAGGTGATCATGCCCGCCAGCGTGGCCATGTTCACCGAGGAGGTCGGCGTCTCCCCGCTCGCCAACGACGGAGGACTGCTCTACCAGGCCCGCGTCGCCGAGCTCGTCGGCGCCGGCCGCTCCTTCGCCCGCATCGAGGACGGCAAGGTCGTCTTCAAGGCCGAGATCGGCGCCGCCACCCGCCAGGCCTGCCAGATCCAGGGCGTCTGGGTCGCCCCCGAGCACCGCGGCAAGGGCCTCTCCGAGACGGGCATGGCCGCCGTCCTCCAGTACGCCCTCGCCGACGTCGCCCCCGTCGTCAGCCTGTACGTCAACGACTTCAACACCCCGGCGAGGGCCGCGTACCGCCGCGTCGGCTTCCGCGAGACCGGCGCCTTCATGAGCGTGCTGTTCTGAACGAGCTGTCCGAGGCGGGCGGGCGCTTGTAGGGTGCGCCGCATGGATGACGCAGAGGTCGTGATCGGTCCGGTCAATCTCGCCGCCCGGGTGGACGAGGCCCTCGCCGTGCAGGCGGTCGCCTTCGGCCTGGACGCGGGCGAGGTCGCCGTACGCCGCCACATCGTGCTGCGCCACCTCCTCAGCCCCGGCGCCCGCGCCTATGGGGCCACCACCCCCGACGGACGGCTCGTCGGCTTCGTGTACGGGATGCCCAACGACCGCACCCACTGGTGGTCCACCGTCGTCGAGACGTACCTGCGGGCCACCGGCACCGCCGACTGGCTCGACGACTCCTTCGTCATCACCGAACTCCACGTCCACCCCGGCTTCCAGGGCCGGGGCGTCGGCCGCGAGCTGATCACCACCATCACCGACACCGCCGACGAGAAGCGCTCGATCCTCTCCGCGATCGACACCGACAGCCCCGCCCGCGGCCTCTACCGGTCCCTCGGCTACGTCGACCTCGCCCGGCAGGTCCACTTCCCCAGCGCCCCCCGCCCCTACGCGGTCATGGGCGCCCCGCTCCCGCTCAAGCGCCGGAACTGATTTCTCCTGCCAGGGGCGGCCCGGCTAACCTCGGGCCATCACCTCCCCCAAGCTCTCGGCTGCGTTCGAGCAGGGGGGACCCCCAGCCCGGCAGGAGTACGAGAACCATGGCCAACGCACCGGTCCAGCGCATGTCCCAGTTGATGGCGAAGACGCTGCGCGACGACCCGGCGGACGCCGAGGTCCTCAGCCACAAGCTCCTCGTCCGCGCCGGCTACGTCCGCCGCACCGCCGCCGGCATCTGGAGCTGGCTGCCCCTCGGCAAGAAGGTCCTCTCCAACATCGAGCGGATCGTCCGCGAGGAGATGGACGCCATCGGCGCGCAGGAGGTCACCCTGCCCGCGCTGCTGCCCCGTGAGCCGTACGAGGCGACCGGCCGCTGGGACGAGTACGGCGCCGAGCTCTTCCGCCTCCAGGACCGCAAGGGCGGCGACTACCTCCTCGGCCCGACCCACGAGGAGATCTTCACCCTCCTGGTGAAGGACCAGTGCTCGTCCTACAAGGACCTGCCCGTGATCCTCTACCAGATCCAGAACAAGTTCCGCGACGAGGCCCGCCCCCGCGCCGGCATCCTGCGCGGCCGCGAGTTCCTCATGAAGGACTCGTACTCCTTCGACACGGAGGACGAGGGCCTCGCCCAGTCCTACGCCCTGCACCGCCAGGCCTACCGGCGCGTCTTCGAGCGCCTCGGCCTCGACTACCGCATCGTCGCCGCCACCGCCGGCGCCATGGGCGGCTCGAAGTCCGAGGAGTTCCTCGCCCCCGCCGAGGCCGGCGAGGACACCTTCGCCGACTGCCCGAACTGCGACTTCGCCGCGAACACCGAAGCGGTGTACCAGACGGTGAAGCCGGTCGACGGCTCGGCCGTCGCCGCCGCCGAGGAGATCCCCACCCCCGACACCCCGACGATCGAGACCCTCGCGGCCTCCCTCGGCGTGCCGGCCTCCGCGACCCTCAAGAACCTCCTCGTGAAGGTCGACGGCGAGATCGTCGCCATCGGCGTCCCCGGCGACCGCGAGGTCGACATGGACAAGGTCGAGGAGCACTTCGGCCCGACCGCCACGGTCGAGCTGGTGACGGAGGAGGACTTCGCGCAGCGCGCCGACCTCGTCCGCGGCTACGTCGGCCCCCAGGGCCTGGAGAAGGTCACCTACATCGCCGACCCGCGCGTGGCGCCCGGCACCGCGTGGATCACGGGTGCCAACAAGGAGGGCATGCACGCGAAGAACGTCGTCGCGGGCCGTGACTTCGAGGTCGCCGAGTACGTCGACGTCGTCGTCGTCCAGGAGGGCGACCCGTGCCCCAAGTGCGGCACCGGCCTGAAGCTGGACCGCGCGATCGAGATCGGCCACATCTTCCAGCTCGGCCGCAAGTACGCCGACGCCCTCAAGCTCGACGTCCTCGGCCAGAACGGCAAGCCGGTCCGCGTGACCATGGGCTCGTACGGCATCGGCGTCTCGCGTGCCGTCGCCGCCCTGGCCGAGCAGACCGCCGACGAGAAGGGCCTGTGCTGGCCCGCCGAGGTCGCCCCGGCCGACGTCCACGTCGTCGCCGCCGGCAAGGCGCTCCAGACCGAGCTGGCCCTGGAGGTCTCGGAGAAGCTCTCCGCGGCCGGCCTCCGCGTCCTGGTCGACGACCGCGCGGGCGTCTCCCCGGGCGTCAAGTTCACCGACGCGGAGCTCATGGGTGTCCCGAAGATCCTCGTCGCGGGGCGCCGCTCGGGTGAGGGCGTGGTGGAGCTGAAGGACCGGCGCACGGGCGAGCGCGAGGAACTCACGGTCGCCGAGGCCCTCACCCGCCTGACGGCGTAACCCCAACGGGGGGCGGGGCCGACACCCGACTTGGGCGGCGCCCCGCGCCCCGCCGCCGTGCGGGCCCGCGCCCCGGGGCAGGCGGTGCCCCTCCCCGGGGCTTCGCCCCGCCCGTGTGGGCCCATGCCCCGCTGGGGCGGGACGGGTGGGCACACGGGACGGCGCCCTCAGCGGCGCCTCCGCGTTCCGCGCCTGGACCCGCACCACGTGTGCGCCGCCGCCCGGGGTGCGGGTTCAGGCTCGGGAGCCTCTGGCGCCGGCAGGGCGTGGGTCCGTTGTGCCCACCCTCCCCCAAGTCTCGGCTTCGCTCGAGCAGGCGGAACCCCCCATCGCCTCTTGCGGAACGCCTGCCCGCAACGGGGTGGGTGTCGGCCCGGTGGAGGGGCTGCTCGCAGCGGCGGTCACGCGCCCGTTTCGCGTGGCGTCGGTTCCACCGACGGCCCCGTCAGGTCCTCGACCGCCTCCTCCGCCGCCGCCCGCCCCTTCAGATACGCCTCGCTCAGCGGCGCCACCGGCGCCACCGGCGCCTCCTCCGCCGCCGCCTCCACCTCCCCAGGCCCCCCCGGCGTCGCGCGTTCCAGGAACCGCAGGAGTTCCACCGGGATCGGCAGGACCAGCGTCGAGTTCTTCTCGGCGGACACCGCCATCACCGTCTGCAGCAGCCGGAGCTGCAGCGCGGCCGGCTGGTCCGACATCACCCCCGCCGCCTCCGCCAGCTTCTTCGAGGCCTGGAGCTCCGCGTCCGCGTTGATGACCCGCGCCCGCCGCTCCCGGTCCGCCTCCGCCTGCCGGGCCATCGAGCGCTTCATCGTCTCCGGCAGGGACACGTCCTTGATCTCGACCCGGTCGATCGCGACGCCCCAGCCCATCGCGGGGCTGTCGAGCATCAGCTCAAGACCCTGGTTGAGCTTCTCCCGGTTCGACAGCAAGTCGTCGAGGTCGCTCTTGCCGATGATCGACCGCAGCGAGGTCTGCGCCATCTGGGAGACCGCGAACTTGTAGTCCTCGACGCGGACGAGCGCGTCGGCCGCGTCGATGACCTTGAAGTAGACGACCGCGTCGACCCGCACCGTCACGTTGTCGCGGGTGATGCCCTCCTGCGCGGGCACGGGCATCGTGACGATCTGCATGTTCACCTTGTGCAGGCGGTCGACGACCGGAACGATCATCGTGAAGCCGGGGGAGCGGATGTCGTTGCGCAGCCGCCCGAAGCGGAAGACGACACCACGCTCGTACTGCTTGACCACCCGCGCCGCCGCGCCCGCGTACACCGCGGCCGCCGCGGCCACGCCGGCCGCCGCCATCAGCAGCTCTTGGATCATCACGGCCCCCTGGATTGAGCCGAACGGTACAAAAAGGGTATTCCCTTACAGCCAGCTCGCGAACTCCAGAAGCAGCTCGGCGTCCTGCCGCCGTCCCGCCGTCAGCGCCCGCGTCCCCGATTCGACCGCGCGGAACAGGGTCCAGCCGCGCAGCCGCTCCCGGTCCAGGTCGAGGGAGTCCGCCAGCTTGTTGACCCGCCGCCGGGCCGCCGAGGCGCCCGAGGACGCGGCCACCAGGTCCTCGACCCGGTCCCGTACGAGCCGGGCGAGGTCGTAGGCGCGCTCGCCCACCAGCGGCTCGGGGCCGACCGCCAGCCAGGGCGTCCGGTCGCCGGCGAGCACCTTGCCCTGCCGGAAGTTCCCGTGCAGCAGGACCGTCTCCGTCTCGGCCGCCACCAGCTCCTCGCGGGCCGTGAGCGCCGCCGCCGTCAGTGCCCCGGTCGCCGGGTCCGCGCGGTACGGCTCCATCGCCCCGGCCTGCCGGGCCGTCCGCTCCTCCGCCGTCTCGAAACCGTGTCCGGCCGGGGGCTCGACCCACAGCTTCCGTACGGTGCCCGCGGCCTCCAGGAGCGCCTTCGCCTCCGGCAGGGAGCGCAGCGAGACCTCGGGGTGCAGCCGTTCGAGGACGAGCGCGCCCTCCCCGGCCTCGTCGAGGAGCTGGGCCGCTCCCCAGCCGTTCCAGTGCGCCAGCGCGTCCCGTTCGAGGTCCGGCCGGGTGAACGGCGGCGCGATCTTGAGCGCGGCGGGGGAGCCGTCGGAACGCCGGACGAGCACGACCAGGCTGCTCCGTCCGCCGGGGGCCATCACCCGTTCGGTGTCCAGGGACGCCTGGGCGAGCGCCTGCTCGGCGAGGCCGGGCAGCTTTCCGAGCCACTCGGCCGCCGCGGCGTCCCCGTACGTCTCACCGAGCGTCCTGGCCAGCCGCTGCGGCGGTTCGAAACCCATGCGTACGTTGTTCCTTCGGTCGGTGCGGGACTCGGTCGGGGCGGGAGGGCACCCGCTCGGGGCGGGACTAGACCCGCTCGGCGAGCCCAGGAAAGGTTACGTCGCTGCCGCGCCAGCGGACGGCCCGTACCGCCGCCTCCCGGAGCGCGGCGGCCGCCGCGCCCCGCGCGCGGCCCTCGGTGGCGCGGACGAGGTCGGAGTAGACCCCGGCCACCCGGTCCTCCAGGACCGCCGCGAGCCGTACCGCGCCGGCCGTGTCCGCGACGGGGAACGGCAGCTCGTACGCGGCCTCCGCCGCCACCGGCGTCCCGCCGAGGTCCCGCACGGTCCGGCGCAGCGCGTCGCGCCGGGCCCGGTGGGCCTCGTACGCGGAGGTGGCCTCGGCCCGCCGCTCGGTGCCGATCCGGGCGCCGACGACCCCGTACCCGTACACCGCGGCGTGCTCGGCGGCCAGCGCGGCCTGGGTCGCGACGAGGGCGCTCATGCCCGGGCTCCTTCGGTCAGCAGATAGGCGTGGGCGGCGCCGGAGGCCGCCACGGAGGCGAGCAGCCGGGCGTACTCGGGCGGGGCGGTGAGCAGTGCGGCGGTGTGCCCGTCGGAGGCCGTGCGTTCGGCGGCGGCGAGCTCCTTGAGGGCGGCCCGGGGGTCGGTCGCCACCCGTACGGGCGTGGGGGAGGCCGTGGGCTTGCGGGAGGGCGATGCGGAGGCCCCGGCCGTCGCCGGCCGCACCGTCGTGCCCCCCTCCCCGAGCGCCTTCGTGTGCGCCGCCACCGCGCTCCGCAGCGGGGTCAGCCGGGGCGCCAGGGCGGGATGGGCGGCGAGCGTCGCGTCGTAACGTTCCAGCAGGCCGCGCGCGGCGGTCACCGACCGCAGCCGCAGGGCCGCCTCGGCGCGTGCCACCCGTTCGGCCTCGACCTCGGCGGCGCTCGGCCGCCGGGGCCCGCCGTCCGGCGAGGAGGTGCAGGCCGCGAGGGCCGTCGCTCCCGCCGCCGCGCCCGCCACCAGGAGTGCGCGCCTGCCCGTCGTCGTCACGCCTTCTCCCCCGTCTGCCGTCCGCCGTCGAAGATCGCCGAGATCACCGCAGGCGAGCGTACCCGCGGGCCCCGGGGCGATGGACGGCAACACCCTCCCGGACCGGATACCCTTTGTGCTGACACGCGACGAACCCACAACAGCACACGCGGCCGAGGAGTCACCCGGATGAGCACCACCCAGAGCGACAGGCTGCGCGGACTCGTGGAGCCGCTCGTCGCCGCGAAGGACCTTGATCTGGAAGAGATCGAGGTGTCCCGGGCCGGCCGCCGCGGACTGCTGCGGATCGTCGTCGACTCGGACGAGGGCGTGGAGCTGGACGCCTGTGCCGAGCTGAGCCGCGAGATCTCCGAGAAGCTCGACGAGACCGACGCGATGGGCGAGGGCGAGTACGTCCTCGAGGTCAGCTCCCCGGGTGCCGAGCGCCCCCTCACCGAGCACCGCCACTACGTGCGCGCCACCGGCCGTCTGGCCAGGCTCCAGCTGGTCGAGGGCGGCGACCTGGTCGCGCGCATCCTCGCCGTGGACGAGGACGGCCTCGACATGGAGGTGCCGGGCGTGAAGGGGCGCAAGCCCACCGCCCGCCGGGTCGAGTTCGCCGAGATCGCCAAGGCGCGTGTCGAGATCGAGTTCAACCGCAAGGACAAGAAGGAAGAGGAGGCGTAGCCGTGGACATCGACGTGAAGCTCCTGAAGGGCTTGGCACAGGAGAAGGAAATCTCCTTCGAGATGCTGGTCGAGGCGATCGAGTCGGCCCTCCTCATCGCGTACCACCGCACCCCCGACGCCCGTCGCCACGCGCGCGTGGAGCTGAACCGGGCCACCGGTCACGTGACGGTGTGGGCGAAGGAGGACCCCTCCGACCTGGAGGAGGGCCAGGAGCCCAAGGACTTCGACGACACCCCGTCGGACTTCGGCCGGATCGCGGCGAGCACCGCCCGTCAGGTCATCCAGCAGCGGCTGCGGGACGCCGAGAACGACGTGACCTTCGGCGAGTACGCCCGCCGCGAGGGCGATGTCGTCGCCGGTGTGGTGCAGCAGGGCAAGGACCCGAAGAACGTCCTCGTCAAGCTGGACGACAAGCTGGAGGCCATCCTTCCGGTGCAGGAGCAGGTGCCGGGCGAGGAGTACACGCACGGCCTGCGGCTGCGCACGTACGTCGTCCGGGTGGCGAAGGGTGTCCGCGGTCCGTCCGTCACCCTCTCGCGCACCCACCCGAACCTGGTGAAGAAGCTCTTCGCCCTGGAGGTGCCGGAGATCGCCGACGGTTCCGTCGAGATCGCGGCGATCGCCCGCGAGGCCGGTCACCGCACCAAGATCGCCGTGCGTTCCACCCGTTCGGGCCTGAACCCCAAGGGCGCCTGCATCGGCCCGATGGGCAGCCGCGTCCGCAACGTGATGGCGGAGCTGCTCGGCGAGAAGATCGACATCGTCGACTGGTCGGACGACCCGGCCGAGATGGTGGCGAACGCGCTCTCGCCGGCGCGGGTCTCCAAGGTCGAGGTCGTGGACCTCGCCGCCCGCTCCGCGCGGGTGACGGTGCCGGACTACCAGCTGTCGCTCGCGATCGGCAAGGAGGGCCAGAACGCCCGCCTCGCCGCGCGTCTGACCGGCTGGCGGATCGACATCCGTCCGGACACGGAGCCGGCCGGTCCGCAGGACTGAGACCGTTTTTGGCCAACAGCTGTTCGATTTCTGCCCCAAACGGGTGAGGTCGGTGCGGGGAGGTAGACTTAATAGTGTCTGGCCGGACGCATGCCTGCGCGTGCCCTGAGCGAACCTGTGTGGGATGCCGGGAGCGAGCGGCCAAGAGCGATCTGCTGCGGATCGTGGTGAATAAGGACGAGTGCGTTCCTGATCATCGCGGTACGCTGCCCGGCCGGGGTGCGTACCTGCACCCCGCCGTGGTCTGTCTCGACCTGGCGGTCCGCCGCCGGGCCTTCCCGAGGGCCTTCAAGGTCCAGGGACCGCTCGACACGGAGGCGCTCCGCCACCACGTCGAGCAGGCGGCACCGCAGTGAACAAGAAGTACGGCACGGAACACCGTGCGGTCAGGTACCTCGCGAGTTGGAAGTAGGTCGAGATTGCGATGAGCACTCGATGAGTACGCGATGAGTACGCCCATGAAGTAGCGACGGTCCGGCGGTAACCGGACCTATAAAGGAGCGAAGTGGCTAAGGTCCGGGTATACGAACTCGCCAAGGAGTTCGGTGTGGAGAGCAAGGTCGTCATGGCCAAGCTCCAAGAACTCGGTGAATTCGTCCGTTCGGCGTCCTCGACGATCGAGGCGCCGGTCGTGCGCAAGTTGACTGACGCTTTGCAGGGTTCCGGCGGCAACGCCGGCAAGACCGCTGCCAAGCCCGGCGCGCCCCGCAAGGCGACGCCTTCCCCCGCGGCGCCGTCTCCGGCGGCCGTGGCACGTCCCGCTGCTCCGAAGCCCGGCGCCCCGGCCCCCAAGCCGGCCCCCGCCGCGCCTGCGGCGCCGGCTCCGGTCACTCCGGCCGCGCCCGCGAGCAGCACCCCCTCTCCGGCTCCGGCCGCTTCGGGCCCCCGCCCGGGCCCGAAGCCCGCGCCCAAGCCGGTCACGCCGGCTCCGGCCGCCCCCGAGTTCACCGCGCCTCCGTCGGCTCCCGCCGCCGGTCAGCGCCCGGGTGGCGCCACCCCGGGACCCCGTCCCACCGGCGAGCGTCCCGCCCGTCCGGGTCAGGGTGCGCCCCGCCCGCAGGGCCAGGGTGCTCCGCGCCCCGGCGGCCAGCAGGCCCCCCGTCCGGGCGGTGCCCGTCCGGCCGGTCCCCGTCCGGGCAACAACCCCTTCACCTCGGGTGGCTCCACCGGAATGGCGCGCCCGCAGGCGCCCCGTCCGGGTGGCGGCGCTCCCCGTCCCGGCGGCCCCGGTGCCGTTCCGGGCGCCCCGCGTCCGCAGGGTGGCCCCGGTGGCGCCCCGCGTCCGCAGGGTCAGGGCGGTGCCCGCCCCACCCCCGGTGGCATGCCTCGTCCGCAGGCTCCCCGTCCGGGCGGCGCGCCCGGCGGTAACCGTCCGAACCCGGGCATGATGCCGCAGCGTCCCGCTGCCGGCCCGCGTCCCGGTCCCGGCGGTCGTGGCCCCGGTGGCCCCGGCGGTCGTCCGGGCGGTCCCGGCGGCGGCGGCGGTCGTCCCGGCTTCGCCGGTCGTCCGGCCGGTCCCGGCGGTGGCGGCGGCGGCTTCGCCGGTCGTCCCGGTGGTCCCGGTGGCGGCGGCGGTCGTCCGGGTGGTCCCGGCGGCGGTGGCGGCGGCTTCGGCGGTCGTCCCGGTGGCTTCGGTGGCCGTCCCGGTGGTCCGGGTGGCCGTGGTGGCACGCAGGGCGCCTTCGGTCGTCCCGGCGGTCCCGCGCGTCGTGGTCGCAAGTCGAAGCGTCAGAGGCGTCAGGAGTACGAGGCCATGCAGGCCCCGTCCGTGGGCGGCGTGATGCTTCCCCGCGGTGGCGGCGAGGTCATTCGTCTGTCGCGCGGTGCCTCCCTCACCGACTTCGCCGAGAAGATCGGCGCCAACCCGGCGTCGCTCGTCGCGGTGATGATGAACCTCGGCGAGATGGTCACGGCGACGCAGTCCGTCTCCGACGACACGCTGCAGATGCTCGGCGACGAGATGAACTACCAGGTTCAGATCGTTTCGCCCGAGGAGGAGGACCGCGAGCTGCTCGAGTCCTTCGACATCGAGTTCGGCGAGGACGAGGGCGGCGAAGAGGCCCTGGTCTCCCGTCCGCCGGTCGTGACCGTCATGGGTCACGTCGACCACGGTAAGACCCGACTCCTCGACGCGATCCGCAAGACCAACGTGGTCGCGGGCGAGGCCGGTGGCATCACCCAGCACATCGGTGCCTACCAGGTCTCCACCCAGGTCAACGACGAAGAGCGTCGCATCACCTTCATCGACACCCCGGGTCACGAGGCGTTCACCGCCATGCGTGCCCGTGGTGCGAAGTCGACCGACATCGCGATCCTCGTGGTCGCGGCCAACGACGGCGTCATGCCGCAGACGATCGAGGCGCTCAACCACGCCAAGGCCGCCGGCGTCCCGATCGTCGTCGCGGTCAACAAGATCGACGTCGAGGGTGCCGACCCGGTCAAGGTCCGCGGCCAGCTGACCGAGTTCGGTCTGGTGGCCGAGGAGTACGGCGGCGACACGATGTTCGTCGACATCTCCGCCAAGCAGGGTCTGCACATCGACTCCCTGCTGGAGGCCGTGATCCTCACCGCCGACGCCTCGCTCGACCTTCGGGCCAACCCGAACCAGGACGCGCAGGGTATTGCGATCGAGTCCCACCTCGACCGCGGTCGCGGTGCCGTCTCGACCGTCCTGGTCCAGCGCGGAACGCTGCGCATCGGCGACACCGTGGTGGTCGGCGACGCGTACGGCCGTGTCCGGGCGATGCTCGACGACAAGGGCAACAACGTCGAGGAGGCGACCCCGTCGACTCCCGTCCTCGTCCTGGGTCTCACCAACGTCCCGGGTGCCGGCGACAACCTCCTGGTCGTCGACGAGGACCGTACGGCCCGCCAGATCGCCGAGAAGCGCGCTGCGCGTGAGCGCAACGCCGCCTTCGCCAAGCGCGTCCGCCGGGTGTCCCTCGAGGACCTCGACAAGGTGCTCAAGGCCGGTCTCGTCCAGGAACTCAACCTCATCATCAAGGGCGACGCGTCCGGTGCGGTCGAGGCCCTCGAGGCCTCGCTGCTCCAGCTCGACGTCGGCGAAGAGGTCGACATCCGCGTCCTGCACCGTGGTGTGGGTGCGGTCACCGAGTCGGACATCGACCTGGCCATGGGCTCCGACGCCATCGTCATCGGCTACAACGTCCGTGCGGCCGGCCGTGCCGCGCAGATGGCGGAGCGCGAGGGCGTCGACGTCCGGTACTACTCGGTCATCTACCAGGCGATCGAGGAGATCGAGGCGGCGCTCAAGGGCCTCCTCAAGCCGGAGTACGAAGAGGTCGAGCTCGGTACGGCGGAGATCCGCGAGGTCTTCCGCTCGTCCAAGCTGGGCAACATCGCCGGTGTCCTCATCCGCTCGGGCGAGGTCAAGCGCAACACCAAGGCGCGCCTCCTCCGCGACGGCAAGGTCATCGCGGAGAACCTCAACATCGAGGGTCTGCGCCGCTTCAAGGACGACGTCACCGAGATCCGCGAGGGCTTCGAGGGTGGTATCAACCTCGGAAACTTCAACGACATCAAGATCGACGACGTCATCGCGACGTACGAGATGCGCGAGAAGCCGCGCGCGTAACGCGTAGGGCTGCGTCCGGGGCCGGTCGGCGGAAGTATTTCCGTCGATCGGCCCCGGCCGTTGCGTGTACGGTTCTGGTGTCCCTGCCAAGCGACGGCGTGGCAGGCCACCGAACCCGAACCGGCGGGACATCCGGCACTACATGTACGTGGGGACTCTGTCCTTCGACCTGCTCCTCGGCGACGTCCACTCGTTGAAGGAGAAACGCTCCGTCGTCCGGCCCATCGTCGCCGAGCTCCAGCGCAAGTTCTCCGTGAGCGCGGCAGAGGTGGGCGACCAGGAACTCCATCGCAGGGCCCGTCTCGGTGTCGCGCTGGTGTCCGGGGACCCGGGGTTCCTCTCGGGCGTGCTCGACCGCTGTGAGCGGCTCGTCGCCGCACGCCCGGAGGTGGAGCTGCTTTCGGTGCGCCGCAGGCTCCACACTGATGAAGACTGATTTGAGCAAGGCAAAGAAGGAGAAGGACCAGTGGCCGACAACGCGCGGGCGAAGAAGCTGGCAGACCTCATCCGGGAGGTGGTCGCCGAGAAGCTGCAGCGCGGCATCAAGGACCCCCGCCTGGGTACGCACGTGACCATCACGGACACCCGCGTCACCGGTGACCTGCGGGAGGCCACGGTCTTCTACACGGTCTACGGCGACGACGAGGACCGCGCGAGCGCCGCGGCCGGCCTGGAGAGCGCCAAGGGCATCCTCCGTTCGGCCGTGGGCCGGGCGGCGGGGACCAAGTTCACCCCGACCCTGGCCTTCGTGGCCGACGCCCTCCCGGAGAACGCCCGCACCATCGAGGACCTCCTCGACAAGGCGCGCGCCTCGGACGCCCAGGTGCGTCAGGCCTCCTCGGGCGCCACCTTCGCGGGTGAAGCCGACCCCTACAAGAAGCCGGGCGAGGACGAAGCCGCCGAATGAGCAACACGACCAAGACGCCCGACGGCCTTGTCATCGTCGACAAGCCGTCGGGCTTCACTTCGCACGACGTCGTGGCCAAGATGCGCGGGATCGCCAGGACCCGCCGCGTCGGCCACGCCGGCACGCTCGACCCCATGGCCACGGGCGTCCTCGTCCTCGGCGTGGAGCGGGCCACCAAGCTCCTCGGTCACCTCGCGCTGACCGAGAAGGAGTACCTGGGCACCATCCGCCTGGGGCAGACGACGATCACCGACGACGCCGAGGGCGAGATCACGGCGTCGGTCGACGCTTCGAAGGTCACCCGCGAGCAGATCGACGCGGGCGTCGCCGAGCTGACCGGCGCCATCATGCAGGTGCCGTCGAAGGTCTCCGCGATCAAGATCGACGGCAAGCGGTCGTACGCGCGCGTGCGCGGCGGCGAGGAGTTCGAGATCCCGGCCCGCCCGGTGACCGTCTCCTCCTTCCGGGTGTACGACGTCCGCGAGGCGACCGCCGAGGACGGCACGCCCGTCGTCGACCTGGTCGTCTCGGTGGTGTGCTCCTCCGGCACGTACATCCGGGCGCTCGCCCGCGACCTCGGCGCCGGACTCGGCGTGGGCGGCCATCTGACCGCTCTGCGCCGCACCCGGGTCGGCCCCTACAAGCTGGACTCGGCCAGGACCCTGGACCAGCTGCAGGAGGACCTCACGGTCATGCCGGTCGCCGACGCGGCCGCGGCGGCGTTCCCGCGCTGGGACGTCGACGAGAAGCGGGCCCGGCTGCTGCTCAACGGCGTCCGCCTGGAGATGCCGGAGTACCCGAAGGGGCCCGTCGCGGTCTTCGGACCGGAAGGGAAGCTGCTCGCGCTGGTCGAGGACCAGCGGGGCAAGGCGAAGAGCCTGGCCGTCTTCGGCTGAGCCGATCCCTCTGTCGTGGGGCGGGCACGCGCGCGTGCCCGCCCCACGTCTTTCCCCCCTCGTTTCCCCCGGGAAGTGTCTGTCCCGCGGAGCCGCCGAAATTCACCCCATCGGGGAGGCGCTCGGAGTGAACGGGGGAGTGTCAGGGGGCGCGTTCTCCCGTGAGCGCCTCCGGGTGATCACCGGCCGCCTACCGTCGACACCATGGGAAGCGGGGACCTGGCGACGCTGGTGCGCATCTGCGATCCGGCGGGCCGGCCACGCGGCACCGGTTTCCTCGCCGACCACCACGGAACGGTCGTCACCAGCCACGAAGCCGTCGACGGACTCAGCCGTGTCGTCCTGCACGCCCCCGGCGACCGGACCTGGCTCGCCGAGGCCGAGGCCGTCACGCCGCTGCCCGAGAGCGGCCTCGCGCTCGTACGGACCGAAGGACTCGGCGGCCGGCCGCTGCCGCTCGCGACCCGGCCCGAGATCGAACCCGGCACGTACGTGCGGATCGCCGCACAGGGCTGGCGCGAGGCCCGAGTCCTCGGCCCCGCCGCCGTCACGTACACCGCCGCCGACCGCTTCCACGCCCTCGCCGACGCCCTCGAACTCGCCATCGGCACCGAAGGCGCCGACGCGCTCCGCCGCGGCGGACAGGCCGCCGGAGGCCCCGTCCTCGACACCGTCACCGGCACCGTCCTCGCCGTCCTCGGCACCGCCCTGCACGGCGACCGGCAGGCCGCCGGATACGCCGTCCCGCTCCGGCCCGCCGGACCCCTCACCGCCCTCCTGCGGCGCAACGCGGCCACCGTCCCCGCGTACGGACCCGACCTCAACCTCGCCGCGATCCTCGAACTCACCGCCACCTCCACCGGACCCGTACGCGAGCCCGACCCCTGGCCCGAGCCCGTCGAACGGCCCGACTGCGTCCGCGAGTTCACCCGCTTCACGGCCGGCCACACCCCCGTCCTCGCCCTCGTCGGCGCCCCCGGCACCGGCCGCACCACCGCCCTCGCCGCGCTCTGCGCCCGCCGCGCCCGGGGGGTCGCACCCGCGCCCACCGTCCGGCTGCGCGGCGCCGACCTGCGCGCCGAGGACCAGACGCTCGCCGACGCCGTCGGCCGCGCCCTGCACCAGGCCGGCCGGATCGTCGCCGCCTCCGGGGCGCTCGGCGACACCACCACCGCCACCCCGGAGCGGGCCGCCGCCCTCGCCCGGGACGCCGGCCGCCCGCTCCTCGTCGTCCTCGACGGCCCCGAGGAGATGCCACCGCTCCTCGCCCACCGGCTCGCCGACTGGACCACCGCCACCGAAAGCTGGCTCCGCGCCCACCAGGTCCACCTCGTCACCGCCTGCCGCCCCGAGCACTGGGAACAGGCCGGCACGCTCTACACCCCGGGCGCCCTGCACCGCCCGACGACGGGCGCCGACGACGGCCTGCCCGCCGCGCTCGCCCTCGGGCCGTACTCCGCGACGGAGGCCCGTGCCGTCCGCGAGGGGTACGGGATCGGGGAGACGGACCTCGCCCCGGCGGACGCCCGGCACCCGCTCGCCCTGCGGCTGCTCGCCGAGGTGCGGGCCGCGCTGCCCGGGGAGGTGCCGGGGCGGCCCGGGCGCGAGGAGATCTTCACCGCCTACCTGGACCTGATGTGCCTGCGGGCCGCCGTCCGGATCGCCGCGGACGCCCGGCCGCTCGTCCGCGGGACGGCCGTCCGCCGGCTCGCCGCGCGCGTCACCGGCCGGCTCCACGAGGCGGCCCGCCGGTGCCTCGGCCCCGGGCACGGCGTCCTCGACCGGGCCTCCTTCGAGGAACTGTTCCCCTGGCGCGAGGGCTGGGCCTCGGCCGTCCTCACCGAGGGCCTCCTCGTCCCGGCGGGATCCGGCTACCGCTTCGCCCACGAGGAACTCGCCGACTGGGTCCAGGCGGCCCACCTGGACCTGGACACGGCGCTGGACGGCCTGGTGCACGGGCGCGACGAGCATCCGGGGGAGGGGAAGGGGGAGGGGGAGGGTCCGAACGACATCCCCGCCGTGCTGCCGCCCGTTCCCCGACACAGGATCGGGCCGGTACTGCAGGCCTTGCTGCTCCTGCACCACGAACGTGGCCCCGCCGGCCTGGCACCCCGACTCGCCGGACTCGCCGAGGCACTCGACCGGTTCGCGGGGGAGGGACGGGGCGGGGACGGCGGGGACGGGGCCTGGTGGGCCGCGCGCCTCTTTCGGGAGAGCGTGCGGCGCCTGCCGGACCCGCGCCCGTACCTGCCCGTCCTGCGCCAGCTCGCCGACCTGATCGGGTCCCGCCCGGAACGACACCCGGTGTTCGCCCCCTTCGGCCCCGCGTTCTGGCTGGCCCTCCCGCTCGGCAAGGACGAACGCATCGACCTCCTGCGCCGCCTGGTCCCGGCCGACCCGCCGACCTGCGGGGCGCGCGGTGGCGAACGGAGTCTGGACGCCGTCGCCGGAATGCTCGTCGCCGACCCCCGGGGCGTTCAGCCGCTGCTCTGCCGCTGGTTCGGCGACCCCCGGCACGCCGTCGCCACCGCCGCCCAGGCACTCCTGCACACCCACCGGGCCCTCGCCGTCGACGACCTCTGCGAGGCGCTCGTCGCCACCGCCCATCCGCTCGCCGACGGCCTCCTCGCCGCCCTCGCCCAGGACGAGCCCTCCGCGCTCTGCCGGGCCGTCGACCGCTGGGCCCACGACGACGGGCGCCCGGAGCGGCGCGTCGCGGCCGCCGCGTACGGACAGCTCGTCGCCGGGCACGTCACCACCTCCGCCGACCGCGAGCTCCTCCGCTACGCCGCCCTCGCCCTCCTCGCCCGCCCCGGCGACCAGACCCTCCACGGCGCCGCCCTCGGCCTCCTCGTCCGCGACCCGCACAGCCGCGCCCGACACCTCCCGCGCGCCCTTGCGGAGCCCGGGGTGCCCGCGTCGGCGCTCGCCGAGGCCCTCGCGACCCACCCCGAAGAGGTCCTCGCCGCCTTCCGGACCCGTCTGCACGGCACCGGCGAGGCACAGTCCGCCGCCCTGCGGGCCCTCGCCGAGGTCGACACGCCCGCCCTGGCCCGCCGGATCGCCGCCCTCGTCCGCGACCACGCCGCCCGCCACCCCGAGGGCGCCCCGCTCGTCGCCGCCTTCGTCGACCGCCGCTTCGAGGACGGCCCGGCCGCCAGGGCGGTCCTCTTCCCGCTGGTCACGGGCCTCATCCGGGGCCGCCCCGCCTCGCTCCGGCGCGCCCTCGCCCCCGTCCTCGCCGCCCCCGGCAGCGGAGCCTCCCGCCATCTGCGGGCCGAGCTGCTCGACGTACTCCTGGAGCACGAGCGGTACGAGGCCGAGATCGGGGAGCTGACCGTCGTGGAGGCCCTGCTGCGGGCCGCCGCGGAGGGCGCGGAGCAGCGCAGCGCGCCCCGCACCCGGGAGCTCGTCCTCCGGGCCGGCGCGCTGTGCGTCCGTACACCGGAGGGCGCCTGGCGGCTCGACGGGGCCCTCGCCGGGGCCGTCCGTGAGCTGCCCGCCTTCGCCGCGCTCCTCGCCTCCTGGCTGGTCGCCGCTCCGGAGGAGTGGGCTCCGCTGCTCGGTGCGGGGACCCTCCAGGCGCTGCGGAGCCCCGGCACTGCCATGCCGATGCGTACCGACGGCCGTGGACATGGCAGTCTTAGACCTGCGTAAAGGCGAACAGGGCGAACAGGCGGACGAGGAGCGGTCACAGTGCAGCGCTGGCGTGGCTTGGAGGACATCCCCCAGGACTGGGGACGCAGCGTCGTCACCATCGGCTCCTACGACGGGGTGCACCGCGGACACCAGCTGATCATCGGGCGTGCCGTCGAGCGCGCCCGGGAGCTGGGCGTCCCCTCCGTCGTCGTCACCTTCGACCCGCACCCCTCCGAGGTCGTGCGCCCCGGCAGCCACCCGCCGCTGCTCGCCCCGCACCACCGGCGTGCCGAGCTCATCGCGGAGCTCGGCGTGGACGCGGTGCTCGTGCTGCCGTTCACCGCCGAGTTCTCCCAGCTGTCCCCGGCCGACTTCATCGTGAAGGTACTGGTCGACAAGCTGCACGCGAAGGCCGTCATCGAGGGCCCCAACTTCCGCTTCGGGCACCGGGCCGCCGGCAACGTCGCGTTCCTCACCGAGCTCGGTGCCACCTACGACTACGAGGTCGAGGTCATCGACCTGTACGTCAGCGGGGCCGCCGGCGGCGGCGAGCCCTTCTCCTCCACCCTCACCCGCCGCCTCGTCGCCGAGGGCGACATGACCGGCGCCGCCGAGATCCTCGGCCGCCCGCACCGGGTCGAGGGCATCGTCGTCCGCGGCGCGCAGCGCGGCCGCGAGCTCGGCTTCCCGACGGCCAACGTCGAGACCCTGCCGCACACGGCGATCCCGGCGGACGGGGTGTACGCGGGCTGGCTGACGGCCGCGGGGGAGCGGATGCCGGCGGCGATCTCGGTCGGCACGAACCCGCAGTTCGACGGCACGGAGCGGACGGTCGAGGCGTACGCGATCGACCGCGAGGGCCTCGACCTGTACGGGCTGCACGTGGCCGTGGACTTCCTGGCGTACGTGCGGGGCATGCTCAAGTTCGACACGCTGGACGATCTGCTGCAGGCGATGGCGGGCGATGTGAAGCGCAGCCGCGAACTGACGGACGACTACGACCGCACCTGACGCCCCTGGCCGGGCGGTACCCCACCCGCGGCTTCGCCCCGCCCCGCACGGCCGTCGTGTCGGCCCCGTGCCCCGCGCCCGCGTGGGCCCACGCCCCGCCCGTGTGGGCAATCGTCCCGCTGGGGCGGGACGGGTGGGCACACGGGACGGCGCCCCTGGCGGCGCCTCCGCGTTCCGCGCCCTGACCCGCACCACGTGTGCGCCGCCGCCAGGGGCGCGGGTTCAGGCGCGGGAGCCTCTGGCGCCGGCAGGGGCGCCGTCCGTTGTGCCCACCCGCCCCCAAGTTCTCGGCTTCGGTCGAGCAGGGGGGACCCCCATCGCCCTTTGCGGAACGCCTGCCCACAACGGGGGGTGGGTACCGCCCCGGTGGGACCAGCGCCCGCAACGGGGTGGCGTCGCGCCGGCGGAAGGACTGGCCGCAATCAGGGGCTCAGGTCCGCGTTACCCAGTGGCACGCCACCGCCTGTTCCCCCCCGCCCCCCAGGACCGGCAGGTCCTCGCCCCGGCAGCGGTCCGCGACCGGCGTCGCCTCGCCCGAGGCGAGGAGCTGGCAGCGGGCGTGGAAGCGGCAGCCGGACGGGATGCGGGACGGGTCCGGCGGCTCGCCGGTCAGCACCACCGGGGCGCCCTCCGACTCCGGAAGCACAGACAACAGCGCCCGCGTGTACGGGTGTTGAGGGTTCGTCAGGACGGACTCCACCGTGCCGGTCTCCACCACCCGGCCCAGGTACATCACGGCCACCCGGTCCGCGATGTTCCACGCGAGCCCCAGATCGTGCGTCACCACCAGCGCGGACAGGCCGAGTTCGTCGCGCAGCCGCAGCAGCAGCGCCAGGATCTCGCCCCGTACGGACGCGTCGAGGGAGGCCACCGGCTCGTCGGCGACGATCAGTTCGGGTTCCAGGACGAGCGCGCCCGCGATGACCACGCGCTGCCGCTGCCCGCCGGACAGCTCGTGCGGGTAGCGGAGGAAGAACCGCTCAGGGGGGCGGAGCCCGGCCCGGGACAGGGCCTCGGCGACGGCCGTCCGTTCGTCCCCCTCGTACCCGTGGATCCGCAGCCCCTCCGCCACCGCGTCGTACACGGTGTGCCGGGGGTTCAGCGAGCCGCTCGGGTCCTGGAGGACCAGCTGCGCCCGCTTCCGGTAGGCCCTGAGCGCCCCCGAGGAGTACGCGAGCGGCTGCCCGTCGAAGGTGACCGCCCCGGCCGTGGGCCGGACCAGGCCGAGCAGGGAGCGGGCCAGCGTCGTCTTGCCGCAGCCCGACTCGCCGACCAGGGCCACGATCTCCCCGGCGCCGATGTCCAGGTCCACGCCGTCCACCGCGCGCGCGGGCGGCGCGCCCCGCCGCCCGGGGAAGGTCACGTGCAGTCCGCGCGCCGACAGCAGGCTCATGAGGTGCTCCCCACGTGTACGCAGGCGGCCCGGCGCCCCGCGCCCGCCTCCCGCAGTTCCTGATCGAGCTCCGCGCAGGCGTCCACCGCCACCGGGCAGCGCGGGTGGAAGGTGCAGCCGCCGGGCAGGTCCGCCGGGTCCGGCGGGTCGCCGGGCAGTCCGCGCGGCGCCCGCCGGGACGCGAGGTCGCCGATCCGGGGGAACGCGGAGGACAGGGCCCGCCCGTACGGGTGCGCGGCCGCCTCGTACACCGCCCGCGCCGGCCCCTCCTCGACGATCCGGCCCGCGTACATCACGGCGAGCCGGTCGCAGGTGTCGGCGAGGACCGCCAGGTCGTGGCTGATCATCAGGAGGCTGATGGACTGCTCGGCGACGAGCCGCTCGATCAGCCGCAGGATCTGCGCCTGGATCATCACGTCGAGCGCGGTCGTCGGTTCGTCGGCGACGATCAGCCGCGGGTCGCAGGCGAGCGCCATCGCGATCATCACGCGCTGCCGCTGCCCGCCGGACAGCTCGTGCGGATAGGCGGAGGCCCGGGCCGCCGGGAGGCCGACGTGTTCGAGCAGCTCGCCGACCCGGGTGCGGGCCGCCGCCGGGGTCGCCCGGCCGTGCACGAGCAGCGGCTCGGCGATCTGGTCGCCGATCCGGTGCACCGCGTTCAGCGAGTGCATCGCGCCCTGGAAGACGATCGACGCGCCGGCCCAGCGCACGGCCCGCAGACGCCCCCACGACATGGCGAGGACGTCGTCCCCGTCGAGCAGGATCTCGCCCTCGATCCGCGCCGAGGCCGGAAGCAGCCGCAGCAGCGCGAGCGCGAGCGTGGACTTTCCGCAGCCCGACTCGCCGGCCACGCCCAGCTTGGTCCCCGGCTCCAGGGTCAGGTCGACCCCGCGCACGGCGGGCACGGCGGCCGCGCCCGACCCGTACGTGACTCTGAGGTCCCGCACCTCGAGGAGGCTCATCGCCCCACCCCCAGCTTCGGGTTCAGTACGGACTCCACGGCCCGGCCGCAGAGCGTGAACGCGAGCGCGACCAGCGCGATCGCGATCCCGGGCGGTGCCAGGTACCACCAGTGCCCGGAGGAGACGGCGCCCGCCTCCCGGGCGTCCTGGAGCATTCCGCCCCAGGAGACCACCGTCGGGTCGCCCAGGCCGAGGAAGGCGAGGGTCGCCTCGGTGAGGATGGCGGTCGAGATGCCGAGGGTGGTCTGTGCGAGGACCAGCGGCATCACGTTCGGCAGCACGTGCCGGGTCATGACGTGCCGGTGGCCGCCGCCGAGGGCGGTCGCCCGCTCGATGTACGGGCGGGACTCCACCGCGATGGTCTGCGCCCGTACGAGCCGGGCGGTGGTCGGCCAGGAGGTCACGCCGATGGCGAGGACCACCGTCCACATCGACCGGGACATGACCGTGGCGAGGACGATCGCGAGCACCAGCGTCGGCATGACCAGGAACCAGTCGGTGATCCGCATGACGACGGTCGAGAACCAGCCGCCGTAGTGCCCGGCGATGATGCCCACCAGCGTCCCGATGGCGACCGAGAGGGCCGCCGCGAGCAGACCGACGAGCAGCGAGATCCGGGCGCCCCAGATCAGCAGGCCGAGCAGCGAGCGCCCGAACTGGTCGGTGCCGAGCGGGAACTCGGCGCTCGGCGGCTCCAGGGCCGTGCCCGGTGCCTCCGTCACCGACTGCACGTCGGCGCCGACGGTCAGCGGGGCGGTGAGCGCGAGCAGGGCGATCAGGGCGAGGCCGAGGAGGCCGTAGAGACCGGCGCGGTGGGTCCGGTACGAGGTCCAGAAGCGCGCGACCGAACCCTTGCGGCGCTCCCATGCGAGAGAACGTGTCGGAGAGGTCATCGGCCCACCCGGGGGTCGAGCAGCGGATAGAGCAGGTCGGCGATCAGGTTCATCAGGATCATCGCTCCGGCGAAGACCACGAACAGGCCCTGCACGAGCGGCAGATCGGGCACGCTCAGCGCCTGGTAGAAGAGCCCGCCGAGCCCCGGCCAGGAGAACACCGTCTCCACCAGGATCGAACCGGCCGCCACATGGCCCAGGTTGATGAAGATCATGGTGACGGTCGGAAGCAGCGCGTTCGGCACGGCGTGCCGGCGGCGCACGACGTCGTCCCGCAGCCCCTTCGCCCGCGCCGTCGTCAGATAGTCGCCGCCCATCTCGTCGAGGAGCGAGGACCGCATCACGAGCAGGGTCTGCGCGTAGCCGACGGCGACGAGCGTGACCACGGGCAGGACCAGGTGGTGGGCGACGTCCAGGACGTACGCGAAGCCGGTCTCGCCCGTGCCCGACTCCATGCCGCCGGTCGGGAAGAGTCCCGGGATCGGCCCCATGCCCACCGAGAAGACGATGATGAGGAGCAGCCCCAGCCAGAAGGAGGGCACCGACCACAGGGTCAGCGCGATCCCGGTGTTCAGCTTGTCGCCGAGGCCGCCGTGCCGCCAGGCCGAGCGGGTGCCCAGCCACAGCCCGAGCGCCGAGTAGATCACCACGGCGACCCCGGTGAGCAGCAGCGTCGCCGGGAGCTTCTCCGCGATGAGGTCCCCGACGGGGGCGCGGAACTGGAAGGAGGTGCCGAGGTCGCCGCTGAGCGCCTTGGCGCAGTAGTCGGTGAACTGCTGCCACAGCGGCAGGTCGAGCCCGAACTGGCGCCGCAGTGTGGCGAGTTGCTCGGCGGAGGTGGGCACGCCGTGGGTCATCGCCTTCACCGGGTCACCGGGGATGATCCGGAAGAGGAAGAAGCTGGTGACCAGGACGGCGAGGAGCGAGACGAGCGCGCCGCCCAGCTTCCCCGCCGCGTGGCGGAGGTAGCCGAGGGAGGAACCGGTGCGGGGTGCGCCGTCCGTGGCGCGGGCCTTCTCGGCCCGCGCCACGTCGGCGGGGGTGCTTGCCGTCGTCACGTACTACTCGCGGTCGTCGGCGGTGGAGCGGCGGCGCAGACCGAGGAAGACGCCGAGACCGACCACGACGACCACGGCCGCGGCGATGCCGACGATCACCCCGGTGGACGAGCCGCTGCCGGAGTCCTCGGCCTGGGCGGTGGGCACGGCGGACCACCAGCTCCAGTAGCCGTCCTGGCCCCACAGGTTCCCGGCGGCCTCGGGCATGGTGGTGATGGACTTGATCTGGTCCGTGCGGTACGCCTCCAGGGCGTTCGGGTAGGCCATGATGTTCATGTACCCCGTGTCGTACAGCCGGGACTGCATCCGCTTCACCAGATCCGCCCGCTTGGCCGCGTCGTACTCGACCGCCTGCTGCGCGTAGAGCCCGTCGAACTCCTTGTCGCAGATGAAGTTGTCGGTGGCGCCGGAGTCCTTCGGGGTCGCCGGGAGCGTGCCGCAGGTGTGGATGGAGAGGACGTAGTCCGGGTCGGGGTTGACCGACCAGCCGTCGAACGCGAGGTCGTAGTCGCCCTTGACCCACGGGTCGGAGACGCTGTCCAGGCACTCGACCTTCAGGCCGATGCCGAGCTTGCCCCACCACTCCTGGAGGTACTTGCCGACCGCCTTGTCGTTGGGGTCGGTGGCGTGACAGAGGATCCGGAACTCCAGGGGCTTGCCGTCCTTGCCGAGCCGCTTGCCGGCGGCGTCCTTCCGGTATCCGGCGGCGTCGAGGGCCTTCTCCGCCCCGGCCGGGTCGTACGCCCGCTTCTGCGCGGTCTCCGGCTTCCAGAAGTACGAGCCGAAGCGCGGCGGGATGTACCCCTCGCCCTCGACGGCGTGGCCCTGGAAGACCTTGTCGACGAGGGTGGTGCGGTCGACGGCGAGGAAGAGCGCCTTGCGCACCTCCGGGTCGAGCAGCGCCTTGTTGCCGTTGCCGAAGGTCTTGCCGTCCTGGGCCTTGGCGCCCGGGTTGGTGGCGAGGGCGTAGAAGCGGCGGCCGGGGGCGTCGTTGACCTTGATGTCGTTCTGGGTCTTCAGGGCGGCTGCCTGGGCGGGTGTCAGGTTCGGTACGAAGGACACCTCGCCCTTCTGCAGCGCGGCGACGGCGGCGTCCCCGTCCTTGTAGTACTTGAAGACCAGCTCGTCGAACTTGGGCGCGCCCCGCCAGAACTTCTTGTTCGGCTTGAGCTTGATGTACTGGTCGACCTTGAAGTCCGTGATGACGAAGGGGCCGTTCCCGACGATCGGGAAGGTCTTGTCGTTGTTGAACTTCGAGAAGTCGGTGACCTTCTCCCAGACGTGCTTGGGCACGATCGGGACGTCGAGGGCCGTCATCGTCGCCTGCGGCTTCTTCAGCTCGATGACGAGGGTCTGCGGGTCGGGGGCGGTGACCTTCTTGAAGTTGGCCGTGAAGCTGCCGTTGGCGGTGGCGGCGTTCGGGTCGGTCATCATCTTGTTGAAGGTCCAGGCCGCGTCCTCGGCGGTGGCCTGCTGTCCGTCGGACCAGGTCGAGTCCTTGCGGATCGTGTACGTCCACGTCAGCTTGTCGGGCGAGGACGTCCACGCGGTCGCGAGACCCGGGACGGTGTGGGCGTCCTTCGGGTCGTAGTTCGTGAGGTACTCGTACGCCAGCCGGTGGATGCTGGTCGAGGTGAGCTTCTGGGCGAGGAACGGGCTCAGCGAGTCGATGCTCTGCGAGACGGCGACCGTGAGGGTGGTGCCGCCGGACTTCTCGTCCTCCGCCTGCGCGGTGCCGGGGACGACGGCGAGGGAGCCGGTGGCGAGACCGGTGGCGAGCAGCAGTCGGAGGGCTCTTCGGGCAGGGGTGCGGCGGGGTGGAACCTTCGTGACCATGACCATGGGACGTGACCTCGCGTCGGAGTTTCTGTCGTGGATCTTGGGCTGACGATGGGTGAAGCGAAGGTGTATCAGCGGTGGTCTGCCGTCGTCAACGATCGCTCAAACCCCTTGTGGGCTGCGGGAACGCCAAGAGGCTCCGTATCGGTGAGCCGATACGGAGCCTCATTGGTCTAATCCTGTGACGCCCTACTGCTGAGGGGCTGGCGGCGCCTGCGGAGGGCCTTGCGGGTCCGCCTGCGGGGGCAGCGGCTGCCCCGGCTGAGACTCGCTTCCGTCCTGCGGCTGCTGCCAGGCCTGCGGCACGCCCGGCTGCCCGGGCTGCCCCGGCTGCGGCGGGTACGGCTGACCCGGCGGGGGGCCGTAGGGCTGTCCGGGGACGGGCTGGCCGGGCGCGAACTGACCCGGCATCGGACCGGCCTGACCGGGCACCTGACCCGGCATGGGCTGTCCCGGCATGGGCTGGCCCGGCATCGGCTGTCCCGGCTGCGGGTAGGCCTGCGGCGGGTACGGCTGACCGGGCTGCGGCGCCTGGGGAGCGTACGGCTGACCGGGGGCCGGCTGTCCGGGAGCGAACTGGCCGGGCAGCGGCTGACCGGGCACCTGACCCGGCATCGGCTGACCCGGCATCGGCTGACCGGGCATCGGCTGTCCGGGGACCGGCTGTCCGGGAGCGAACTGTCCCGGCATCGGCTGACCCGGCATGGGCTTACCGGGCATGGGCTGTCCCGGCATGGGCTGTCCCGGCATCGGCTGACCCGGCATCGGAGGGGCCATGTGCGGCGGCATCGCGCCCTGGCCGTCACCGGTCCACAGCCCCTGCGCCTGCTGCGCCCGTACGAAGTCCTCGGCCACCATCGCCGAGAGGTGGAAGTACGCCTCCCGGGTCTTCGGCCGCATCATGTCGAGGTCGACCTCGGCGCCGGCGGACAGGTGCTCGTCGAAGGGCACGACCACGACACCGCGGCAGCGGGTCTGGAAGTGCTGCACGATGTCCTCGACCTTGATCATCTTGCCGGTCTCGCGGACGCCGGAGATGACCGTGATGGAGCGCTGCACCAGGTCCGCGTAGCCGTGGGCCGAGAGCCAGTCGAGCGTCGTCGAGGCGCTGGAGGCGCCGTCCACGGAAGGCGTGGAGATGATGATCAGCTGATCGGCCAGGTCGAGGACCCCGCGCATGGCGCTGTACAGCAGACCCGTACCCGAGTCGGTGAGGATGATCGGGTACTGCTTGCCGAGGACGTCGATCGCGCGCCGGTAGTCCTCGTCGTTGAAGGTCGTCGAGACGGCCGGGTCCACGTCGTTGGCGAGGATCTCCAGGCCGGACGGCGCCTGCGAGGTGAACCGGCGGATGTCCATGTACGAGTTCAGGTACGGGATCGCCTGCACCAGGTCGCGGATGGTCGCCCCGGTCTCGCGCCGCACCCGGCGGCCGAGCGTGCCGGCGTCCGGGTTGGCGTCGATCGCCAGGATCTTGTCCTGGCGCTCGGTGGCGAGGGTCGCGCCGAGCGCGGTGGTCGTCGTGGTCTTGCCGACACCGCCCTTGAGCGAGATGACCGCGATCCGGTAGCAGGAGAGGACCGGCGTGCGGATCAGGTCCAGCTTCCGCTGCCGCTCCGCCTCCTCCTTCTTGCCGCCGAGCTTGAAGCGGTTGGCGGCCCCGGGGTTCCGGCTGGACTTGGGCTTCTGCTTGTTGTTGCGCAGGAGCCGGTCGGAGGAGAGCTCGACGGCCGCGTTGTAGCCGAGCGGGGCGCCCGGCACGGAACGCTCCCGCTGGTCGTGCGTCACCGGCGAGGGCCAGGCGGCACCGGTCCGCGGATCCACCGGCGGCTGACCGTCGTACGGCGGCTGCGGAGCCTGCGCGGCCTGCGGGGGTACGGCTCCGGGGTGCGGGTAGCCGTAGCCGCCGGGCGCCTGCGCCTGCGGCGGGACACCGCCGGGCGCGCCGGGCTGCTGCGGGTAGCCGTAACCGGCCTGCTGCGGAGGCGTCCCGGGGTGCGGGAAGCCGTAACCGCCCTGCGGGGCCGGCGGCTGGGGGGCCTGCGGGGCCTGGGGCTCCTGGGCGGGCTGCGGGTAGCCGTAACCGGCGGGCGCCTGGGGCTCAGCCTGCGGCGGTACAGCCGGCCAGGGCGCGGCGGGCGGCATCGGCGCGGCCTGCGGCACCGGCTGGGCACCCGGGGCGGGCTGCGCGGGCCACTGCTGCGCGGGCTCGGGGGTGGCCGGCTGGAAGGAGGGGGGCAGCGGCGGCAGCCCGGCCTGCGGGCCCGCGGCCGGGTACGGCCCGGGAGCGGCCGGGGCGCCGGGGAAGGCTCCCGGAGCGCCGGCGGCGGTGTCGTACGGGCCGGGGGCCGCGCCGGGCCCGAAGCCCTGCGGCGCGTCGGCGACGGGCTGCGCGGCAGGGAGGGGGGCGGCGGGAGCGGTGGAGGCCTCCGCCTCGGTGCCGGTCTCGACACCCGTCTCCGTCCCGGTCTCCGTCTCCGCGACGGGCGCGGCCGGCTCGTCCTCAGGGCCGGCGGTGTCGGAGGCGGCGGCCTCGGCCGTCTCCACGTCGTCCGAACCCTCCGAACCGTCCGACGAGCTCGACGCCTCGGCAGCCGCCGCGTCGTCGGTGTCCGTGGGAATGCCGTCCGCGCCGTCGGCGGCGAAGTCGCCGGGAACGGCAGGGGAGTCCTGTGCGGCGTCCGCCGCGTCGGCGGTGGCGGGCGCCGAGGAACCGGCGGAGCCCTCCGAGCCCTCCGCGTCCTCCGCCTTCTCGGCCGTGCGCTCGGCGATCTCGCGCTGGAGGGCGGCGGGGGAGAACCGCATCGTGGCGCCGCTCTCGATCTCCCCGCCCCCGAACGAGGCCGCGGCCGCGGGCGTCTCCGGAGCGGGCGCCGGGACGGACGGAACGGACGGCGGGGAGGCGGGCGACAGCGAGGCGTCGGCCACCGGCGCACCCGGCACCGGAGCACCAGGCACCGGCGCACCCGGCACCGGCGCTCCGGGCCCGAACGCGGGCGCGCCCGCGGCAGGCGTGACGGCAGTAGGCGTGACAGGACCAGGCATGACAGGACCGGGCGCGGCAGGCGCGGCCTCACCCGGTGCACCGAACGGAGGAACCCCCGCCGGAGGCACCGTGCCGGCCTGCGGCACCGGTGCGGGAGCCACGGGCGGCGCGACGGGCGGGGTCGCCGGAACGGGCGCGGGCGCGGGAGCCGCGGGCACCACAGGCGGGGCCGGCGGGGCGATGTTCCAGCTGGGCTCGAAGCCGCTGCCGGCGGGGAGACCCGGCACGGCGACCGGCGCTCCGCTCGGCGGCGGGGGAGTGGCACCGCCCGCCCCCGTACCGCCCGACGCGTTCTGCGTGTACCAGGCGGGCGGGGTGTAGTCGATGGTGAACTCACCCGTCATCTCGGCGGGATCCGCGTCGGACTGATCGTCGGCGGGCGGATTCCAACCCCCGGGGATCTCGTCGCGATCGCCGTTCACTTTGCCTCCTGGTGTGGTCGAGCACCCTTGTGCCGTGGTGGGCGGGGCCCTTCCACCCTAATCGCCGCGGGCCGCCCCCGGGCAGGGCCGACGGCCCCTCCGCGCCCGCCTCCGCGAACCCGTCCGGGCCCCAAGTGACCCGGTCGCGCCGCAGAGTGAGAACCCCCACCGTTCAAAACGATGCAAAAACGGACGTACTTGAACGACCTCGCGCTCTGAGGCCGCCGTTCAGTCCATGCGGCGCGCGCCGCCCAACAATCCGGTCTCGGCGTCCGTCGCCTGCGTCATCACGAACTGGCGGTCGTTCTGCGTGCACCAGAGGGTCACCCCGTCGGCGAGCGTGGACAGCGCCTCGTACTCGTGCTGCGGCAGGCTCATGATCCGGCCGATCTGCGCCGCCTCGTCGGGGGACACCCGCTGGACCCCGACCAGGGAGGACTTCTCCAGGAGCCGGGGCGCCACCGGGCTCAGATAGGGCAGCAGCGTCACCACCGACTGCCAGGGCGCCGACACGACCCGGCCGCGCGGCGGCCGCATGCCGCAGTCGCGCACCACGACCACCGGACTGCCCGCCGAGGCACCCTGCGGCGGCACCCGGCCCACGTCGTGCAGCGTGATGCACGGCTGGCCGCCGCCCGCGGCCTGCGCGAGGGCCGTCCACGCCTGCGCGCGGCCGGTCTCGACCGCCACCCGGGCGCCCGTCGCGGCCGCCCGCAGGGCCAGGACCTGCGCGGTCCACAGACCGCCGATGAGGGTGACGTCGTACGGGACGGGCCGGTTGATGCCGAGCACGGCCGGGCGGCTCTCGGCGTCCACGCCGATCACCATGCCGTCGTCGCCGACCGGCAGGGCCAGCGCCTCCAGCTGTTCCAGGGGTACGGAGTGCCGGTCGCGGCGCGGCCCGACGAGCCCGAAACCGAACCGGGGCCGCGTGGCCCGCCCCGTACGCCGGGACGGAGCGGCGGAAGAGGAAGGCTGGGTACCGAAGGAGGCGGTGGACATCAGCGCGCACCCCCCAGCGGCAGCGTCGCCAGGACGCCGGGCACCTGTTCCCGGTCGAGGCGCACCAGACCCGTCCTCACCCCGCGCGCCGCACGCTCCAGCTCGTGCCGCGCGGCCACCAGTTCCTCGTCGCTGCGTCCGGTGATCCGCACGTGTCCGGTCACCGTCACCTCCTGCCGGTCTCCGCCGCTCAGCGTCAGGCTGAACGTCGTCGCGAGCGCGGGCAGCGAGGTCAGCAGGGCCACCAGCTGCGGCATCGACGCACCCGCGCCGCCGCTCCGGCCGCCCAACTGGGGCCAGCGCCCCACCCAGTACGTCGTGTGCCGCCGGTCGTCCACCCGCCAGGTCCGCGCGGTCTCCTGGGTCCTGCGCCCCTGCGCCTGCCCCCGGCCCGCCTGCGCTATCGCCATCGGGCTGGCGCAACTCGACGTGGCGAGCGCGGAGGTCAGCTCCTGCTCCGTCAGCACGCTCGCCCGGAACCCGGCGCCCGCGAGCCGGCTCGCCAGCTGGTCCGCCGCCCGCACCACGCACTTCTGGGCGCCGGTCATGCCGCCGCCGCGCGCGGCGACCGCCTCCGGGCACAGCTCGGGGTCGAGCTTGAGCGCGATCCAGGTGATCCGCACGGCCGGGGAACCCGTCTGCGCCTGCAGCGGCCCGTAGTTGCGGGCCGCCATCGACTGCGCGGGCAGGTGCGGCGCGGGCGCCGGCTGCGTGTGCTGCACGATCTGCGCCGACTCCAGGCGGATGCCGTCCACACTCAGCACGTCCCGGACGAGCCCGACGGGCAGCGGCTTCGCGGCGCGGTCCGGGCGCAGCGCCGTGCCGTCCGACTCGACCCGCAGGACGGCCGTCAGGAACGTGCCGTCGCCGACCATCCCGACCGGACGCCGGTCACGGTCGCTGTACGCGTAGGTCCGCAGCGCCGGATCGCACTCCACGAGCGGCGCGAACCCCGGCTCGGTGCCCTCCGGCACCGTGAGCGAGGCCGCCCGGCGCGAGCGGGCGCGCAGCGCGAGGAAGGTGCCCAGCCACTCGGGCAGCGAACGGCGGTGCCGGCGCACCACGGCGAGCAGCAGCAGCACGACGGCGAGCACACCCGCGGGAACGAGCAGCATCGGCTCGACGACCCAGGCGAGGAGCAGCAGCGCCGCAGCCACCTCGATCAGTACGAGCTGTTGCAATCGGAACGAACCGAAGTGTCCGGGACGTGCCTGGAGCCTCGGTGAGACCGAGGGGACGGGTCCCGTGGACGGGGGTGTGGAGGCAGCGGCCGCGGCGGGCCGCCTCCGCCTCGCGGAAGCCATGATGGAGAATCCCCCTCAATTCGTCCCGATGACCCTGGCCCGCCAGGGCTTTGGCGGCCGGATCACCCTACCCGCCCCACGAACCCCACGGGACAGCAGGCATAGTAGGGGGCCGGTCCGAAGGCCGGGGCCCGGGTGTCATCGCCCGGGGGCCCCGCGCGAAGATCGCGCCTGACGAGAATGGGGACTCATGGCATCGCGGCGGGACGAGCTCAACGCGTACACCTTTGCGAAGAAGCGCACGGTGGCGGCATTCCTCCAACCCTCGCCGTCCGGTACGGAGGAGGGGGCGCCGAAGCCGCTGCGCGCGGTCGTCCCCGGCCTGATCGTCTCCGCGCTCGTCGTCGCCGGTTTCGGCGCCTGGGGCATGTTCAGCCCCACGGCCCCCAAGGGCTGGGACACCCCCGGCACCCGGGTCATCGTCGGCAAGCAGTCGACGACCCGTTACGTCGTCCTGGAGACCGGCAAGGGCAAGGACAAGAAGACCCTGCTCCACCCCGTCCTCAACCTCGCCTCCGCCCGGCTGCTGCTCAACCCCGACCAGTTCCAGGTCATCCAGGTCGACGACAAGAAGCTCGACGAGGGCAAGCCGCCGCGCGGTGCCATCCTCGGCATCCCGTACGCCCCCGACCGGCTGCCCGTCGCGGAGGACGCCGGCAAGAAGAAGCGCTGGGCCGTCTGCGAGCAGCCCGGCGGCGGCAAGGGCGCCAGCGTGCAGAAGGCGACCTTCCTCTTCGCCGAGCGCGACGCCCGGCGGACCGAGGGCGCGAACCAGCTGAAGAACGGGGAGGTCCTGTACGTCAAGGGCCAGAAGGGCAGCGCCCAGTTCCTCGTCGACCACACCGGCACCAAGTACCCGGTGAAGGCCGACCGGCCCGGGCTCCTCACCGCCCTCGTCGGTCTCGGCAAGGAGCCGCAGGCCGTCACCGACGACTGGCTCGCCACCCTGAAGACCGGCGACGAGATCGACTTCCCGCACATCGACGGCCAGGTCGGCACCCCCACCGACATCCCCGACAGCACCCTCGACGGGACCGAGAACCGGATCGGCATGGTCCTCCTCGCCCAGACCGGCTCGGGCCCCCAGTACTACGTCGTGCTCCCCGGCCGGATCCAGCCCGTCACCCCCTTCACCGCCTGGCTGCTCATCAACTCGCCGGAGACCCGCGACCTGGACATGGACGGCGAGGCCACCACGGTCGACGCCCCCAACTTCGTCCCGGACCCCACCCTCTTCCACGCCGGCGTCCACTGGCCCACGCTGAAGTCCAAGCAGGTCAACGCCGCCACCGGCGAAGGCGCCCGCGACACCGTCTGCAGCGTCCTCACCGACGTCAGCGAGAAGGGCGACACCAAGCTCACCACCTGGGCCGGCAGCACGTACCCCGCCGACATCACGGCCGGCGGCACCAGCACGTACGTCACCCCCGGCACCGGCCTCCTCTACACCCAGATCCAGGGCAAGCAGAAGACGCCCGACGGCTCCCTCTTCCTCGTCACCGACACCGGCCTGCGGTACGCCGTCCAGGCCAACGGAGACAGCGACTCCGCCCACTCCGAGATCGGCGCGGGCGAGCAGAAGCAGACCGACGGCAGGCCGGAACCCAGCGACGCCCAGAAGCGTCTCGGCTACGAGAAGGTCCAGCCGGTCCTCGTACCGATCGAATGGTCGGAGTTCCTCTCCAAGGGGCCACGGCTTGACACCAACAGCGCGCGTCAGCCGCAGGGTTCCTAGGGGGTGGCACCGGTGACGACGACGAACCGCACGGTCGCCCTGCTCGCCGCGGGCACCCTCACGGCCCTCCTCGCCGCGCCCGCCGCGGTCGCCGCACCCGGCCGGCCGGGCCCCGACGGCCCGGCCCTCGACGGCAGCGGCGAGTGCACCTTCCCGATGAAGAAGCAGATCGAGGGCACCCCCTGGCCGCTCCAGCGGGTCCTCCTCGACGAGCTCTGGCAGGACACCAAGGGCAAGGGCGTCCGGGTCGCCGTCATCGACACCGGCGTCGACGACGTCAACCCGCAGCTGCGCAAGGCCGTCGACGCCAAGTCGGGCAAGGACTACCTCAAGCCCGACAAGAACAACCCCTCCTACGGCGACGACAAGCGCGGCAAGACCGACGGCACCGTCGACGAGGTCGGGCACGGCACCAAGGTCGCGGGCATCATCGCCGCCCGCCCCCGGAACGGCACCGGCTTCGTCGGCCTCGCCCCCGAGGCCACGATCATCCCGATCCGGCAGAACGACGAGAAGAACAGCGGCAAGTCCGACACCATGGCCCAGGCGATCGACTACGCCCTGCTCAAGGGCGCCGGGGTCATCAACATCTCGCAGGACACCACCCAGCCCCTGACCCCGGACTCGCCCATGGGCAAGGCCGTGGCCAGGGCGATCGCGAAGGACGTCGTCGTCGTCGCCTCCGCGGGCAACGACGGCATGGACGGGAAGTCCAAGAAGACCTACCCCGCGGCGTTCCCCGGGGTCCTCGCCGTCGCCTCCTCCGACCGCAACAACGAACGCGCCGCCTTCTCCCAGTCCGGCGACTTCGTGGGCGTCGCCGCCCCCGGCGTGGACATCGTCTCCACCGTCCCCGGCGGCGGGCAGTGCGTCGACAACGGCACCAGCTTCTCCGCCCCGTACGTCGCCGGCGTCGCGACCCTGCTCCGCGCCAAGTACCCGGAGTGGACCGCGGCCCAGATCGTCACCCGTATCGAGCAGACCGCCGTCCGCTCGGTCAACGGCCGTGACGACCACGTCGGTTGGGGAGTGATCGACCCGGTGCGGGCGCTCGCCGACCAGCCCGGGACGCCCGCCTCCTCGCCCGTGCCCGACCCGGGCCCGGCCAAGCCGCCGGCTCCCGAGCCGGCCCGTCTGGCGCTGTCGGAGACGCCCCAGGAGCGCTCCGAACGGCTCGCCACCTACACGTTGGGGATCGGAGGCGTCCTGGTGGCCGTGGTCGCCGGGACCGCCACCGTGATCCGCGACAGCCGCCGCAGAAGGGAGGCCCGATGACGCGCGTACCGGTCAAGTATCGGGTGCTCCCTTTGCAGTTGGAACTGCCGCCGTCAATGGCTACAGTGACCGCTGGGGGCACGGCAGTGCGAACCCAGCACGGGGGCGGCATCAGAAGATTCCCGTCCGCATCAAGACCGGAAGGCCCGACGGCCCGTCCGTCGCAGCCACCGAAGGAAGAAGGGGCAAGATGTCGAAAGACCTGAACGTAACCAGTGCCGAACAAGTCAAGCTCGCCGGCCGGATCCAGGACTTCTCCGACGAGCTCCAGGCCCGCATCACCTCCCTCAACGGCGTGGTGGACCGCGTTCAGGCGGGCTGGCAGGGCGCTGCGAGCAAGGAGTACGACCGGGTCCAGAACGACCTGAACCAGCGCCTGCGCAGCATGCGCGCCGAGCTCACGAAGCTCGAGGAGATCATGCGCATGAGCGCCGACGGGTTCTCGCAGGAGGAGGAGGACCGTCTGCGGTCCTTCCGTCAGATGGACAACAGCTCCGGTGCCGGCGCCTCCGGTGGCCAGAGCGCCATCCTCGGCATCTGAGCCGTCCGACCCGACCAGTCCTCCGCGCCACTCTCACCCGAGGAGTCAAGACCATGACCACTGCGGTCAATTACGACACCGTGACGCAGGCGGCGGCCGACACCCGCCTCACCTCCAGCACCCTCACGCAGAAGCTCGACGACCTCATGGCCGAGGTCAACCGCGTCGCCTCCAACTGGGAAGGCGAGGCGAAGATCGCCTACCGCGAGAGCCAGGACCGCCTGACCCGCGACATGGCCGGCATGAACCAGGACCTGGCGCGCATCGCCCAGCTCCTCGACGAGTCGGTCGCCGGCTACCAGGACACCGACAAGGGCAACGCGGCCCGGTTCCGCATGATGTGAGTCCTTGCACGCACGCGTGAGGGGGTGGCCCGTTCCGACGGGCCACCCCCTCACGCATGTCCGCTAGCGCAGATCGAACTCGCCGTCACGGGCCCCCAGGACGAACGCGTCCCACTCGGCCTTCGTGTAGCGCAGCACGGTGTCCTTGTCGAGGGACGAGCGCATCGCCACCGCGCCCTCGGGCAGCCGGGCGATCTCCACGCGCTCCTCGTCCGGGCTCGTCCCCGGGGCGCCCTCCCACTCGACGCCGGAGATGTCGAGCGCGTACAGCTCCTCCTTCTGGCGCTCCTTCTCGGCGGCCAGAGCGGCGTCCGCGCTCTCGGTGGTGGTCTCGTGGGCGTCGGTCATCGGCGCTTCCCCTTCGCGGTGGTCGAGCGGTCCCTCCCACATTAGTGGGAGGGACCGCTCCGCTCCGGGCTGTTCCGCGAGCTCCCCGCCGTTCGGGAACTCCGGGCCGCTCCCCGGACTCAGTGCTGTTCCGGCAGCCAGCCCAGCTGCACCAGCGGCGTCCCCCGCTTCCGCGACACGAACGTGCCCCGACCCGGAGGCATCGGCCGCGCCCGGACACTGCCGAGGATGTCGCCCTCCTGCGGGTCGCCGGAGAGGATCACGCCCTGCGCGCCCAGCTCCCGCATCCGCTGCATGAACGGCTCGTACATCGCGCGGGAGGCGCCCGCCTGGCTGCGCGCCACGATGAACCGGATGCCGACGTCCCGCGCGAACGGCAGGTTCTCCACCAGAACCGCGAGCGGGTTCCCCGAGTTGGTGGCCACCAGCTCGAAGTCGTCGACCAGGACGAACAGTTGGGGACCCGACCACCAGCTGCGGTCGCGCAGCTGCTGCGGCGTGATGTCGGGCTTCGGCGCCCGCTTCGTCATCACCGTGTTGACCGCGTCCATGTGCATCTGCATGGCCGAGGCCATCGGCGCGTACTCCAGGAGGTGCGAGGGCGCCACGGCCTCCAGCATCGTCCGCCGGTAGTCGCCCACCACGATCCGCGCCTGCTCCGGCGAGTACCGCTCGCACAGCTGCTTGGCGATCAGCCGCAGCAGCGCCGTCTTGCCGGACTCGCTCTCGCCGAAGATCAGGAAGAACGGATCCGACTCGAAGTCGACGAACACCGGCTCCAGGTTCGTCTCGTCGATGCCGATCGCGATGCCGTGCTGCGGGTACTCGAAGCCCTTCGGCAGCTGCTCCGCCGGCAGCTTGCGCGGCAGCAGCCGCACCGCCGGCGCCGGGGCCCCGGTCCAGCTCGCCTTCACGGCCTGGACGAAGGCCGCCGTGCCGTCCGCCAGGTCGGCGGACGAGCTCGACCCGTCGATCCGCGGCAGCGCCCCCATGAAGTGCAGCTTCTCCGGCACCTGGCCACGGCCCGGCACGCCGGTCGGCACGTTCGCCGCCACCTTCCGGTCGAACTCGGAGTCCATGACGTCACCGAGCCGCAGTTCGAGCCGGCCCAGCATCTGGTCCTTGAGCGCCGCCCGCACCTCCATGTACCGGGCGGCGGTGATCACCACGTGGATGCCGTAGCCCAGACCGCGCGCCGCGATGTCGGAGACGATCGGCTCCAGCATGTCGTAGTCGTTGCGGAAGCTCCCCCAGCCGTCCACGATCAGGAAGACGTCGCCCCAGGCCTCGCCCGGCAGCTCGCCCGCCGCCCGCTTGCGCCGGTAGGTCGCGATCGAGTCGATGGAGTGCGCGCGGAAGAACTCCTCCCGCCGGTTCAGGACGCCCATGACCTCCGCGACCGTCCGGCGCACCCGCTCGGGGTCGAGCCGGGACGCCACCCCGCCGACGTGCGGCAGATCGGCCAGCGACACCATGCCGCCACCACCGAAGTCCAGGCAGTAGAACTGCACTTCGGCCGGCGTGTGGGTGAGCGCGAACGAGGAGACGAGCGTCCGCATGATCGTCGACTTGCCGGACTGCGGACCGCCGACCACCATCATGTGACCGGCCGCGCCGGAGAAGTCCCGGTACAGCACCTCGCGCCGCTGCTCGAACGGCTTGTCGATGAGGCCGAGCGGCACGGTGAGCGCGCCCTGACGCGTGTACTCCGTCGCCGTGAGCCCCCGGTCCGCGGTCTGCGCGAGCCCCGGAAGCAGCTGGTCCAGCGAGGGCGCCTGGTCGAGCGGCGGCAGCCACACCTGGTGCGCCGGCACCCCCTGGCCCTCCAGGCGCCGCACGATGACGTCGAGGACGGTGTCCGCGAGCGCGTCGTCCTCCTCGCTGCGCTGCGCCGTCAGATAGGCCGGGTCCGGTGCCGCGTACACGACCGGCACCGGGGCCGCCGTGAACAGCGCGGGCCGCCGCTCCACCGGCATCTGCCCGATCTCCAGACGCGGCCCGCCCGTCCGGTACGTCCCCGAGACGTACGCCGCCTTGAAGCGGGTCATCTCGTCCGTGCCGAACTTCAGGTAGCCGGAACCCGGCACCGACGGCAGGTGGTACGCGTCCGGGACACCGATCGCCGTGCGCGACTCCGCCGCCGAGAAGGTCCGCAGACCGATCCGGTACGAGAGGTACGTGTCCAGGCCGCGCAGCTTGCCCTCTTCAAGGCGCTGCGAGGCGAGCAGCAGATGGACACCCAGCGAACGGCCGATGCGGCCGATCTGGATGAACATGTCGATGAAGTCCGGCTTGGCGGTGAGGAGTTCGGAGAACTCGTCGATCACCAGGACCAGCGAGGCCAGCGGCTCCAGAGGAGCACCCGCCGCCCGCGCCTTCTCGTAGTCGTGGATGTTGGCGTAGTTGCCCGCCGAGCGCAGCAGCTCCTGCCGCCGCTGGAGCTCGCCGCGGATCGCGTCGCCCATGCGGTCCACGAGCGTCAGGTCGTCGGCCAGGTTGGTGATGACCGCCGCCACGTGCGGCATCTGCGACATGCCCGCGAAGGTCGCGCCGCCCTTGAAGTCCGCGAGGACGAAGTTCAGCGTCTCCGAGGAGTGCGTCACCGCGAGACCGAGCACCAGCGTGCGCAGCAGCTCCGACTTGCCGGAACCCGTCGCGCCGACGCACAGACCGTGCGGGCCCATGCCCTCCTGCGCCGCCTCCTTCAGGTCCAGCATGACCGGCTGGCCGTCCTCGCCGACACCGATCGGCACCCGGAGCCGCTCGGCCACCGACCGGGGCCGCCAGGTCCGCGCCACGTCCACCGAGGCCGCGTCGCCGAGGTTCAGCAGATCCGTGAAGTCCAGGTTGGCGAGGAGCGGCTCGTCGTCGTCCCCGCCGCCCATCCGCAGCGGCGCCAGCTGCCGGGCCAGCGCCTCGGCCGCCGGCAGCGAGATGCCGTCCGGCAGCCCCTCGTACGCGAAGCCGCCGCCCGACTCCAGACGCAGCCGGCCCGGCCGTACCACCACCGAGAGGCCACCGCGCGGCTCGTCGAGCTCACCGGAGACGACCTCCACGATCGTCACGCCCTGCAGGCCCTCCGGGGCCGCGAGCATCGAGTCCGGCGGCACCATCCCGCCGTCGAGCACCACCACCACGTGCGGTTGGTCGAGCACCGGCGCGCTCTCCCGGGAGAACCGGGTCCGCCCGTCCAGCTTCGAGCGGACCAGGTTCTCCAGCTCACCGAGGTCGTCGCCGAACAGACGCTTCGTACCCGCCCCGTCGACCTGCCCCGGCACCTGGGTGTGCGGCAGCCACTTCGTCCAGTCCCAGCGCTCCTGCGCCGGCCGCGCCGCCACCACGGCGAGCATCAGGTCGTCGGGGGAGTGCAGCGTCACCAGCTGCGCCACGAGCGCCCGCGCCGCCGCCTGCGCCGACTCCGGCTCGCCCGACACCGTCACGTGGTAGAACGCCCGCATCGAGACCGCCATCGGCAGCCCGTCCAACGTGCCGTGCACCGCGAGGAACTGCTGCATCGCACCCGCACACAGCGGCTCCAGCTCGTCCACCGGAGCCGTGTCCGGCGCCACGAGCGGCGTCGCCAACTGCTGGGCCCCGAGGCCGATCCGCGCCTGCCCGAAGTCATGGTCGCCGACCCGCCGCTCCCACACCCGGGAACCCTCGGCCACCACCGACCACAGCTGCTCAGGAGCGGGGTGCAGATACAGCTGCGCGTCCCGCTGCTTGCGCGCCGTGCGCCGGACCGTACGCCGGGTCTGCGCGAGGTATTTGAGGTAGTCGCGGCGGACATCGGCCATTTGCCCCTGCGTACCGCGACGGAATCTCACGAACTGGGCGACGGCCATCGCGACCGTCGACGCCAGCATCAGCGTGCCCATGATCCGCATGATCGGCGACGGCGTCATGAAGAAGAAGACGACCGAAGAACCCATGCCGAGCATCGGCAGGAGCTGCATCAGCGCCGACTCCTGCTGCCCCCGCGGAAGTTCCGGCGGAGACTCCAGGACCAGTTCCTCACCGGGCACTTCCGGAGGAAGGGACCTCGGCGGGCGTTTGACGACGATCTGGCTCACCGGCGCATCAATCCCTCGTTGGAGGCGGGCTCGTGGCGGGAGCATCCGCACGCCACCCCTGTCGGCAGCCGAGCGCGCGGACTTCCCCCATGGGACGGCGATCCTACTTGCAGCCCCCACCGGCCGTCCCCGGTAGGGTGGCGCGCGCATCGTGCGCAACCGCGAATCAGAACGGGCGCAACCGCGAATCCGACGGGCGCAACCGCGAATCAGGGGGTCCACACACGTGAGTACGACCGCAGCGACCGGCTTCTGCCGCGTCACCGTCGTGGCGCCGGACAGCCGCATCGACGTCGCGCTCCCGGAGGACATCGCCGTCGCCGACGTCTACCCGGAGATCCTGCGCCTCACCGGCCAGACCCAGGCGGCCGGCACCCCGACCGGCTACCACCTGGTCCGCCGCGACGGATCCGTCCTCGACGGCGCCCGCACCCTCGCCGCCCAGCAGGTCCTCGACGGCGAGGTGCTCTCCCTGCGCCCCTTCGCCCAGTCCCTGCCGCCGGCCGTCTACGACGACGTGTCCGACGCCGTCGCCTCCGCCGTCACCCGCGACCGGCACCTGTGGAGCGACGAGCTGCTGCGCGGCGCCGGACTCGTCGGCGGCGTGCTGCTCCTCGTCCTCATGGGCTTCGTCCTCTGGTTCGCCGACCCGGTCCGCCACGACATGCACAGCCTCCCCGGGATCATCGCGGGCGCCGCCGGCCTCCTCCTCACCGCCTTCGCCGGCGTCCGCGCCCGCGTCTACGCGGACCGGGCGACCGCCGTCGCCCTCGGCCTCGGCGCCCTGCCGCTGCTCCTCATCGCCGGCTCCGGCATCATCGCCGCCGACGCCGGCCAGGGCCCCGGCCGCCTGCAGTTCCTGCTCGGCTGCGTCACCGTCCTCGTCGCCTCCGTGGCCCTCGTCGCGCTCACCCCCAGCGGTGACGCCCCCTTCGTGGCCGCCACCTTCCTCGCCGGCGTCGGCACCCTCGCCACCTTCCTGATGATCCTCACGGAGGCCACCGCCACCGAGGCGGCCGCCGCCTGCGCCCCCGTCGCCATCGGCCTCGTCGCCTTCCTGCCCGGCCTCTCCGCCCGTTTCGCCCGCCTCCCCATCGGCTACGCCGCCCCGCGCAGCGCCACCGACGACGAGTTCCTCGGCGACCCGCAGCAGGGCGAGGAGGCGCAGCCCGTCGACGGCGAGCGCATCGCGCTCCAGGCCCGGCGCGGCCACGAGATGCTCCTCGGCCTGGTCGGCGGCTGCGCGGCCGTCGTCGTCGGCACCGCCGCCGTCCTCGGCTTCGCCGGGAACGTCTGGGGCCAGCTCCTCGCCCTCACCGCCGGCCTCGCGATGCTGCTGCGCGCCCGGCTCTTCCGGTACACCTCGCAGGTCGCCTGCGTCCTCGTCGCCGGCATCGCCGCCATCGCGCTGCTCGTCCTCGGCCTCTCCCTCAACCCGCCGGCCGACCTGGTCAAGGACCTCCTGATGTACGGGGACCGCGGCGGCCTCGACATCCGTACGATCTGGCTGACCGCCGCCGTCGCCGCCGGCGCCGCGCTGATCACCGCGATCGGCCTGATCATCCCGAGGAAGGGCCTCTCGCCCTTCTGGGGCCGGCTGCTCGACCTGGCCGAGGGCTTCGTCCTGCTCTCCCTCGTCCCGCTCGCCCTCGCCGTCCTCGACGTCTTCACCCGGGTCCGCTCCCTCACCAGCAAGTGAGGCACCGGGCGACGGACCGCTCCGCCGCCCTGGTACGCTGTGTGACGGCCGTTTGTGTACGCGCTCCCGGAAAGCCCCCGAGATCACTCGGAAGCCTCTGGAAGCTGCGCCCATCGGACCTTCGCCCGTGAAGTCACGGAAGCTTCCCCTGAGACCCAGACCAGGGGCACTCGCGGGCGCACGAACACCTAGAGGAGATCCGCGTGGCTCTCGACGCCGCTGTCAAGAAGCAGATCATGGCCGAGTTCGGCACCAAGGAGGGCGACACCGGCTCCCCCGAGGTCCAGGTCGCCATGCTGTCCCGTCGCATCTCGGACCTGACCGAGCACCTCAAGCAGCACAAGCACGACCACCACTCCCGCCGTGGTCTGCTGATCCTGGTCGGCCAGCGCCGCCGCCTGCTGCAGTACCTGGCCAAGAAGGACATCCAGCGCTTCCGTACGCTGGTCGACCGCCTCGGCATCCGCCGCGGTGCGGCCGGCGGCGCCAAGTAAGACGCCGTAGAGGGAGCGGTTCCCACTTTCAGGGGGCCGCTCCCTTTGCTGTACGTGCACAAAGTGCGCATCGGCACTTAGTCTGGTCGCACAACCCCATACGACGAGCGCGAAGCCGCCGGCCAGCCGCCGGTCCTCGGTAGTGGCCCCCGGAAACGAATGCCCGGGTGCTTCGATCGAAGACCGGCCCGCACCCTAGGCGAGCTTCTCCGCCCCCGTCGCACACCGTCCCCGGCCACACGGGCCGAAGGACGCAAAGACGAACACGTAGGAGAAACCCATAGTGGAGAACGAGACCCACTACGCCGAGGCCGTCATCGACAACGGCGCCTTCGGTACCCGCACCATCCGCTTCGAGACCGGCCGTCTGGCCAAGCAGGCCGCCGGCTCCGCCGTCGCCTACCTGGACGACGACACGATGGTCCTCTCCGCGACCACCGCCTCGAAGCGCCCCAAGGACCAGCTCGACTTCTTCCCCCTGACGGTGGACGTCGAGGAGCGGATGTACGCGGCCGGCAAGATCCCCGGCTCCTTCTTCCGCCGTGAGGGCCGCCCCTCCGAGGACGCCGTCCTCACCTGCCGTCTGATCGACCGGCCGCTGCGCCCCTCCTTCAAGAAGGGCCTGCGCAACGAGATCCAGATCGTCGAGACGATCATGGCGCTCAACCCCGACCACCTGTACGACGTGGTCGCGATCAACGCCGCCTCCTGCTCCACGCAGCTGGCCGGCCTGCCCTTCTCCGGCCCGATCGGCGGCACGCGTGTCGCCCTGATCAAGGGCCAGTGGGTCGCGTTCCCGACGCACACCGAGCTCGAGGACGCCGTCTTCGACATGGTCGTCGCCGGTCGCGTCCTGGAGGACGGCGACGTCGCGATCATGATGGTCGAGGCCGAGGCCACCGAGAAGACCATCCAGCTGGTCAAGGGCGGCGCCGAGGCGCCGACCGAGGAGGTCGTCGCCGCCGGTCTCGAGGCCGCGAAGCCCTTCATCAAGGTCCTCTGCAAGGCCCAGTCGGACCTCGCCGCCAAGGCCGCCAAGCCCACCGGCGAGTTCCCGGTCTACCTCGACTACCAGGACGACGTCCTGGAGGCGCTCTCCGCCGCCGTCAAGGGCGAGCTCGCCCAGGCGCTCACCATCGCCGGCAAGCAGGAGCGCGAGACCGAGCTCGACCGCATCAAGGACCTCGCCGCCGAGAAGCTCCTCCCGGCCTTCGAGGGCCGTGAGAAGGAGATCTCGGGTGCCTACCGCGCGCTGACCAAGAAGCTGGTCCGCGAGCGGATCATCAAGGACAAGGTCCGCATCGACGGCCGCGGCATCACGGACATCCGTACGCTCGCCGCCGAGGTCGAGGCCATCCCGCGCGTGCACGGCTCGGCGCTGTTCGAGCGTGGCGAGACCCAGATCCTGGGCGTCACCACCCTCAACATGCTCCGCATGGAGCAGCAGCTGGACACCCTCTCCCCGGTGACCCGCAAGCGCTACATGCACAACTACAACTTCCCGCCGTACTCCGTCGGCGAGACCGGCCGCGTGGGCTCGCCCAAGCGCCGCGAGATCGGCCACGGCGCCCTCGCCGAGCGCGCCCTCGTGCCGGTCCTCCCGACCCGCGAGGAGTTCCCCTACGCGATCCGCCAGGTGTCCGAGGCCCTCGGCTCCAACGGTTCGACGTCCATGGGCTCGGTCTGCGCCTCCACCATGTCCCTGCTGAACGCCGGTGTGCCGCTGAAGGCCCCCGTCGCCGGTATCGCCATGGGTCTGATCTCCGAGGAGATCGACGGCCAGACGCACTACGTCGCCCTCACCGACATCCTCGGTGCGGAGGACGCCTTCGGCGACATGGACTTCAAGGTCGCCGGTACGAAGGAGTTCGTCACCGCCCTCCAGCTCGACACCAAGCTGGACGGCATCCCGGCCTCCGTCCTGGCCGCGGCCCTCAAGCAGGCCCGCGACGCCCGCCTCCACATCCTCGACGTGATGATGGAAGCGATCGACACGCCGGACGAGATGTCCCCGAACGCCCCGCGGATCATCACCGTCAAGATCCCCGTGGACAAGATCGGTGAGGTCATCGGCCCCAAGGGCAAGATGATCAACCAGATCCAGGAGGACACCGGCGCCGAGATCACGATCGAGGACGACGGCACCATCTACATCGGTGCCGCCGACGGCCCGGCCGCCGAGGCCGCCCGCGCCACGATCAACGGCATCGCCAACCCGACCATGCCGGAGGTCGGCGAGCGCTACCTGGGTACGGTCGTCAAGACCACCACCTTCGGTGCCTTCGTCTCCCTGCTCCCGGGCAAGGACGGCCTGCTGCACATCTCGCAGATCCGCAAGCTCGCCGGTGGCAAGCGCGTGGAGAACGTCGAGGACGTGCTCGCGATCGGCTCCAAGGTCCAGGTCGAGATCGCCGAGATCGACCAGCGCGGCAAGCTCTCCCTGATCCCCGTGATCGCGGACGAGGACGCCGAGGGTGACAAGGACGACGCTGCCAAGTGACGTCCCGTAGTTCCCGCGCGACGGCCCGCCCCTCTTCGGAGGGGCGGGCCGTCGCCCGTACCCAAACGCTTCTCCCGGGCAGGGACGGCATCGGCACGGTCCGCCGCACGACCCTCCCCGGCGGCCTGCGGATCGTCACCGAGACCCTCCCCTCGGTGCGCTCCGCCACCTTCGGCATCTGGGCGCACGTCGGCTCCCGCGACGAGACCCCGACGCTCAACGGCGCGACCCACTACCTGGAGCACCTCCTCTTCAAGGGCACCCACAAGCGGTCCGCCCTCGACATCTCCGCCGCGATCGACGCGGTCGGCGGCGAGATGAACGCCTTCACGGCGAAGGAGTACACCTGCTACTACGCCCGGGTCCTCGACACCGACCTGCCGCTGGCGATCGACGTCGTCTGCGACATGCTCACCGACTCGCTGATCCTCGACGAGGACGTGGACGCCGAGCGCGGCGTCATCCTCGAAGAGATCGCGATGACCGAGGACGACCCCGGTGACGTCGTGCACGAGCTGTTCGCGCAGACGATGTTCGGCGACACCCCGCTGGGCCGCCCGGTCCTCGGCACCGTCGACACGATCAACGCGCTCAGCCGCGGCCAGATCGCCCGCTTCTACAAGAAGCACTACGACCCGACCCATCTGGTCGTCGCCGCCGCCGGCAACGTCGACCACGCCACGGTGGTACGCCAGGTCCGCCGCGCCTTCGAGAAGGCCGGCGCCCTGACCCGTACCGACGCCCGGCCGGTCGCCCCCCGCGAGGGGGCGCGCACCCTCCGCACGGCGGGCCGTGTGGAGCTCCTCAACCGCAAGACGGAGCAGGCCCACGTGGTCCTCGGCATGCCGGGCCTGGCCCGCACCGACGAGCGCCGCTGGGCCCTCGGCGTGCTGAACACCGCCCTCGGCGGCGGGATGTCCTCCCGCCTCTTCCAGGAGGTCCGCGAGAAGCGCGGCCTGGCCTACAGCGTGTACTCGTACACCTCGGGCTTCGCCGACTGCGGCCTCTTCGGGGTGTACGCGGGCTGCCGGCCCGGCCAGGTCCACGACGTCCTGAAGATCTGCCGTGACGAGCTCGACAAGGTCGCCTCCGACGGCCTCACGGACGAGGAGATCACCCGCGCCGTCGGGCAGCTCTCCGGCTCGACCGTGCTCGGCCTGGAGGACACCGGCGCGCTGATGAACCGCATCGGCAAGAGCGAGCTGTGCTGGGGCACCCAGATGTCGGTCGACGACATGCTGACCCGGATCGCGGCGGTCACCCCGGACGAGGTCCGCGAGGTCGCCCGCGATGTACTGGAGCAGCGGCCCTCGCTGTCGGTGATCGGCCCGCTGAAGGACAAGCAGGCGGACCGCCTCCACCAGGCCGTCTCCTGATCGACAAGTCCCCTAAGGAAGAGCAATGAGCAAGCTGCGCGTGGCGGTCCTCGGAGCCAAGGGCCGCATCGGCTCCGAGGCGGTCAGGGCCGTCGAGGCCGCCGAGGACATGGAACTGGTCGCGGCCCTCGGCCGCGGCGACGGTCTGGAGTCGCTCACCGAGGCGGGCGCCCAGGTCGTCGTCGAGCTGACCACCCCGGACTCCGTGATGGAGAACCTCGACTTCTGCGTGCGCCACGGCATCCACGCGGTGGTCGGCACCACCGGCTGGACCGAGGACCGTCTCGCGCAGCTCAAGGGCTGGCTCGCGGCCTCCCCGGCGACCGGCGTCCTCATCGCGCCGAACTTCTCCATCGGCGCGGTCCTCACCATGAAGTTCGCGCAGATCGCGGCCCCGTACTTCGAGTCGGTCGAGGTCGTCGAGCTGCACCACCCGAACAAGGTGGACGCCCCCTCCGGCACCGCCACCCGCACCGCCCAGCTGATCGCCGAGGCCCGGTCGAAGGCAGGCTGCGCTCCGCAGCCCGACGCCACGACCACCGCCCTGGACGGGGCGCGCGGGGCGAACGTCGACGGCGTCCCCGTGCACGCCGTACGCCTCCGGGGCCTGCTGGCCCACCAGGAGGTGCTGCTCGGCGGTGAGGGCGAGACCCTCACGGTCCGGCACGACTCGCTGCACCACTCCAGCTTCATGCCGGGCATCCTCCTGGGCGCCCGCCGCGTGACCACCACTCCGGGCCTCACCTTCGGCCTGGAGCACTTCCTGGACCTGGGCTGACGGCCATGGGCGGAAAGATCACGTACGTCTTCCTGGCCACCGTGCTCGTGCTCGTCTTCGGAGTGGTGGCGATGGAGGGCGTCCTGCTCCTCCTCACGGGCGAGCCGGCCGCCATGGGCATGGGCGCCGTGGCGTTCCTGCTGCCCGCCGTCGGCGGCTGGTTCCTCTGGAAGAACACCAGCTTCGCGCGCCGGGCCAACCGCCTGGCCGCGGAGCTGGAGGCCGAGGGCGGCCTGCCCGTCGACGAGCTGCAGCGCACGGAGGGCGGCCGGATCCTCCGGGACTCGGCCGACGAGGTCTTCGCTCGGCGCAAGGCCGAGACGGAGGACTCACCCGAGGACTGGCGCTGCTGGTTCCGGCTCGCGGTGGCCTACCACGACGCCCGGGACACCCCCCGGGCGCGCAAGGCGATGCAGCGCGCCATCGCGCTCCACGAGGGGCGTCCGGTCAGCGCGTAGCGGCCGGGGCCGTGCCGTACTCGGCGGTCCAGGCCTCGACCGAGTCGGCCGCCCGGTCGAAGGCCTCGACCCGGGAGAGGAAGTCGGCGTTGTGGTCGGTGAGCAGCAGCAGCTGCTCACCACCCTGCCGGTCGAGCACCAGGGCCTGGCCCTGGACGGTACGGGGGAGTCCCAGCCAGCGGACCGGCTGCTGGGCGGTGCGTACGGAGGTCACCTTCGCCCAGGGCACGGTGACGGTCGAGAGGAAGCCCACGCGCCGCACGCCGGCGCGGCTCACCCAGGCGCCCATGCGCAGCGACCGCAGGGCGGCCGCGATGACGAGCGCGGCGATGCCGAAGGTGACGCCCGCGCCGCCGAAGGCACCGGCGAACGCGATGATCACGGCGGCGAGCAGGACGAACGAGGCGAGCAGCAGCGCGAGCGCCGCCGCCCCCACCCGCCACGAGCCCGGCCGGTACGGACGGCGCCACTGATCGTGGTCGTCGAACGGCAGGGCGACTTGGTCGGTCGTGTCAAAAGCACGGTCGGCCGTCAGAAAGGGCAGGGGCACGACAGGTCCTCACTCACAAGCACGCTCGAAGGGGCAGTGCCCGGTGAGGCTACCTCAGCGGTTGTCGGAGGCCTCGGACTGCTGCTGACGAGTGGCCGAGTCACCCGACTGGAGCGAGGGCATCCCGAAGATGAGGGACCCGACGAGGCCGGCCACGACGGTCAGCCCGAGCAGGCTGCGACCCACGATCTGCGAGGCACTGAGGCGCTCCCGGGGCGGTGGAGTGACGTTACTGCGGAAGTGGTCGGCCTCCGCGACGAACGCGAACGGTACGGCCTCTCGCCGGCGGAACATCAGAGCCACTCTCCTCATTTGTCGTCATGCGTCACAGGTACAGACGACGGAACAGACGTTTTGGTGCCCTTTTTCATCAAACCGGCCGTATCTCATCCTCCGGTAGGACGCGGTCGTGGGGGAGGTCGCAGCCATTGGAGGACTGTGCAGCCCGGTGCGGCACACATGTCCGAACACACGATGCGAAGTGTCCGTATTGCGACGTTTCACGAAGTTCATCTAGGCTGATCAAACGGACCCGGCGCTGCCTGAACCCCCGAGCAGGCAGCGCCGGGCTCCCTTTCTCCTGTCCCCCTAAGGGACACCAGGCGCTGAGCAGCGAGTAGCGTGTTACCCATGGCTCCGATCTCCACTCCGCAGACCCCCTTCGGGCGGGTCCTCACCGCCATGGTCACGCCCTTCACGGCGGACGGCGCACTCGACCTCGACGGCGCCCAGCGACTCGCCACCCACCTGGTGGACGCGGGCAACGACGGTCTCGTCATCAACGGGACCACCGGCGAGTCCCCGACCACCAGCGACGCGGAGAAATCGGAGCTCGTACGAGCGGTACTGGAGGCGGTCGGCGACCGCGCCCACGTCGTCGCCGGCATCGGCACCAACGACACCCACCACTCCATCGAACTGGCCCGCACCGCCGAGCGCGACGGCGCCCACGGCCTGCTCGCCGTCACGCCGTACTACAACAAGCCCCCGCAGGAGGGCCTGTACCGCCACTTCTCGGCCATCGCCGACGCCACCGGCCTCCCGGTCATGCTGTACGACATTCCCGGCCGCAGCGGCGTCCCGATCGACACCGAGACGATCGTCCGCCTCGCCGAGCACCCGCGCATCGTCGCCAACAAGGACGCCAAGGGCGACCTCGGCCGCGCCAGCTGGGCCATCGCCCGCTCCGGCCTCGCCTGGTACTCCGGCGACGACATGCTCAACCTGCCGCTGCTCTCCGTCGGCGCCTGCGGCTTCGTCTCCGTCGTCGGCCACCTGGTCACCCCGGAGCTCCGCGCCCTCCTCGACGCCCACCTCGGCGGCGAGGTCCAGAAGGCCACCGAGATCCACCAGAAGCTGCTCCCGGTCTACACCGGCATGTTCCGCACCCAGGGCGTCATGACCACCAAGGCCGCCCTCGCCCTCCAGGGCCTCCCGGCCGGCCCGCTGCGCCCGCCGCTCGTCGAGCTCTCCCCGGAGGAGACGGCCCAGCTCAAGGTCGACCTGGCCGCCGGCGGGGTAGAACTCTGACAACAGACTTCACAACTGAACACTGACAACAGCAAGTGCACGATTGTCATGCGCGCCACGTGCCCGACCGGTACGTGGCGCGCATGGTGAGGAGAGTCTTTTGAGTCATCCGCATCCTGAACTCGGCGCCCCGCCGAAGCTGCCCAAGGGCGGCCTGCGCGTCATCCCGCTCGGTGGCCTCGGCGAGATCGGCCGCAACATGACGGTCTTCGAGTTCGACGGCCGTCTGCTGATCGTCGACTGCGGCGTCCTCTTCCCCGAGGAGGAGCAGCCCGGCATCGACCTGATCCTGCCGGACTTCACCATCATCCGGGACCGCCTCGACGACATCGAGGGCATCGTGCTCACGCACGGCCACGAGGACCACATCGGTGCCGTCCCGTACCTGCTCCGGCTGAAGCCGGACATCCCGCTCATCGGCTCCAAGCTGACCCTCGCCCTCATCGAGGCGAAGCTCCAGGAGCACCGCATCCGCCCCTACACCCTCGAGGTGAAGGAGGGCGACCGCGAGAACCTGGGCCCCTTCGACTGCGAGTTCGTCGCGGTCAACCACTCCATCCCGGACGCCCTGGCCGTCGCCATCCGCACCCCCGCGGGCATGGCCGTCGCCACCGGCGACTTCAAGATGGACCAGCTCCCGATGGACGGTCGCCTGACCGACCTCCACGCGTTCGCGCGGCTCAGCGAGGAGGGCATCGACCTCCTCCTGTCCGACTCGACGAACGCCGAGGTCCCGGGCTTCGTCCCGCCGGAGCGGGACATCTCGAACGTCCTGCGGAACGTCTTCGCGAACGCCCCGAAGCGCATCATCGTGGCCAGCTTCGCCAGCCACGTGCACCGCATCCAGCAGATCATCGACGCCGCCCACGAATACGGCCGCCGGGTCGCCTTCGTCGGCCGCTCGATGGTCCGGAACATGGGCATCGCCCGCGACCTGGGCTACCTCCGGGTCCCGGCCGGCCTCGTCGTGGACGTGAAGACCCTCGACGACCTGCCGGACGACGAGGTCGTGCTGGTCTGCACGGGTTCCCAGGGCGAGCCCATGGCGGCCCTGTCCCGCATGGCCAACCGCGACCACCAGATCCGCATCGTCCCCGGCGACACGGTGATCCTCGCGTCCTCCCTCATCCCGGGCAACGAGAACGCGGTCTACCGCGTGATCAACGGCCTGACCCGCTGGGGCGCGAACGTGGTCCACAAGGGCAACGCCAAGGTCCACGTCTCGGGCCACGCCTCGGCCGGCGAGCTGCTGTACTTCTACAACATCTGCAAGCCGAAGAACCTCATGCCGGTCCACGGCGAATGGCGCCACCTGCGCGCCAACGCCGAGCTCGGCGCGATGACGGGGATCCCCAAGGACCACATCGTCATCGCCGAGGACGGCGTCGTCGTCGACCTGGTCGACGGCCGCGCCCGCATCACCGGCAAGGTCCAGGCGGGCTATGTGTACGTGGACGGCCTCTCGGTCGGCGACGTCACCGAGACCTCCCTCAAGGACCGCCGCATCCTCGGCGAGGAAGGCATCATCTCGGTCTTCCTGGTGGTCGACTCCTCCACCGGCAAGATCGTGGGCGGCCCGAACATCCACGCCCGAGGCTCCGGCATCGAGGACTCCGCCTTCGACGCGGTGATCCCGAAGATCGACCAGGCCCTCAACAAGTCGGCCCAGGACGGCGTCGTCGAACCCCACCAGCTCCAGCAGCTGATCCGCCGCACCGTCGGCAAGTGGGTCTCCGACACCTACCGCCGCCGCCCGATGATCCTCCCGGTCGTCGTGGAGGTCTGAGCCGCCTGACCAGCGCGTCACCGGAGCGGGGCCCCTCGATTTGCATCGGGGCGCCCCGCTCCAGTACGTTTACGGCTCCGCCAGATCGGGAAGTCCCCGGCGCCGACGTGCGCCCGGAGGAGGAACCGGGAGGCGGGAAATCCGACTCAGAACTTCTGATAAAGTCGGAACACGCCGGAAGGCCTCGAAGAAAAACAAATTCGGGACCGGAAAGCACCGAGGAAATCGGATCGGAAAGATCTGATAGAGTCGGAAACGAAGGAAGCGCCCGGAAGTCCTGGAAACAGGAACGAAGGAAGCGTCCGCACCTTGAGAACTCAACAGCGTGCCAAAAATCAACGCCAGATTAGTTGATACCCCGTCCATCTTCG